>NZ_OZ032147.1:1322345-1652931 GCF_964026435.1 Rickettsia endosymbiont of Gonocerus acuteangulatus | reverse complement strand
ATTTTTAGTTACCGGCAATTTAGCAGCACTTTTACGGCGACGGTAATTATTATCCTTACGGTTAGATTTTTCATCTTCACATAATAGTGATAGAAATTCTTTAAATCCTAGTTTATTATTTTGAGCATAAATAATCCTTTCATTTAAACTATTGACTATACCTGATAATCTAAAGCTTCGTAGGTCATTAAATAAGTTCTGCATTATTACCTCCAAACTCTGGTAATGGTAAGTTTACTGCATTACTATTTAAAATATTCTTAATTTTAGAGTAAGAACTTATACCATAATGTAGTGCTCTATGACAGGCTTTATCTATTAAGTCATCATTGTAAACCTTACGTAAAGAAATGATACCTCGTGCACAACGTTGCCAATCATTCACTCTTGTTTGTTGTAATGATTCTAATAATAAACTGCAATTATTCCCTATCTGCTGCATTTGTTGTTGATAATGTTCACTATATTCTATAAAACCTGGGCATAGACGTTTGTATTTAGCATAATGAGACGGATTAGTGGTAAATATCCCCTTGCCCTCTGTTCTAACGTGTCTTGCTATTAAATCATTTTGTATAGAAAATATTTGAACAAGTTTTGGGGACAATTGTACCATTACCTCACTGTATATATATTTTGCTGGTACAGAGTAATAATTATTATCTATGGTAATATGACAATCTTTTGCTACTTTTCGATTATGCCAAGATGACAAATCAAAAGTTTCTAATGGTAAAGGAATCAAACTACTTCTTTCCTCTTGCTCAAACAGTTCTCTAGGTATTCTCTTAGTAGTACCATGTATTCGGCTATTGGCCTTATTTAACCAATTTGCAAGACCATTTGTTAATTCTTCATATCTATCAAATTTACGACCAGCAAAAAAATTATTTTTAACGTATTTTATTCCCGACTCAACTTTGCCTTTTTCTTGCGGTTGATACACTCGACAAGGAGAAAGTAAAATTCCATAATGATCGGCTAAGCACTTATATTCCTTCTGATATACTGGCTCATAAAAATTGGCATCTACTACTCCAGCTTTAAGATTATCAAGTTTTATTACTTTTGGACTACCAGCAAAATAATTAAATGCATTGATATGACATTGAATCCATGTTTGACAACTTTGATCAAACACTACTTCATAATAATCAAGGCGACTATAGCTTAAACGCATATTAAATACATATGCTTTAACTCTACGCCCTTTAGAATTATACTGTAAGCCTATGTCACCAAAATCTACTTGTGCTTCCTCTCCTGCTAAAGTATGAAAACGAATGCAACTGTTATCTTTAATTTTATATTTTTTGATATAACGGGTCAAAGAAGTATAACTGCTTGTATAACCTTGATTTTTTAACTCCTCAAAAATTCTTATGTAACTCAGATTTTTTTCTAATAACTCAATTATTTTTTCGTGCCAAAAATCCAAAACTGAAGATCGTTCATAGATTGCTGGGGATTCTGTACCAGCCTCTACATAGCGGTTTATTATTTTTCGTACTGTTTTGCGGTCTGTTCTTGTTAGTTTGGCAATATTCCTTTGACTATTGCCTTGTTTATAAAGGGTGATAATTGTTGTATACATATTTATTCTTATCATTGTATCACTAGATATTTACTTGCTTAATTATCTAGTGAATATTGCACATTAACCTTATTAGGTCACACCAACTTCTCTGGTCCCTTTTTCGTGCAATTTACTGGTCCCTTTTATTTTAGCAATGACAGTATGTATACAAAATCTACATAAAGCACTAAATATTTTTCAACAACGCACTTTTGAGGAGGTTAAAAATTATACTTGAGAAGATATTTGGAATTTTATAAATAATAAGAAAAATATACAGGAACTAATATACCCAAACAATGATGAACAATTTATTCAACAATTTTTCCAGCTTATAGATTGTAGGGTATTTAAAATATTGAATGATATAACTCAAGCAACAAATAGTACTGTATCTGAAATAGTAAATACTACTGTAACTACATTATTAAATTCAATGACAGAGCAGCAAGAGGATAAGGAAAGCCACAATGATGGTTATTCACTAGGTGTGTACATTGCAGGTGGATCGGCATTTAGGAGTTATAAGTGCAATTGGTTATGCCGGTTATAAGTGGTATAAAAGTTATGCAAATAATAAGTATATATCTCATGAATCAGAAATGGAATTAGGTAGAAATAATAGCCAATACTTTTGCCCCTTTAATACAACAGACAGCTCTCTTTTAATAGGAGAAAATTTAAATGAAGATAAAGCTAATGGAGGCGTCTCTGAGTCTTATGTATCTTTTAAAGACAATAGTATGGAGTATATAACACCTATTATCGGTGATTCAGAAGGATAAATGAAAAGTAGCAAGTTTATCAGCTAGTGCAAAGGGGGCCGATTTATGGAAGAAATCGTTTTAAAAATAAATGTGATAAATTAATAATTTTCTAATTTAACTGTTGCAATTTATTCCATTATTTCTTATATTCAAAGTCGCTTAAATAAAAAGCACAAGGGCGTTTTAATATTAATAATGAATTTTATCCCCTTAAATTCATATATTAAAATGCCCACAGCTAATTACTCTATATTTAAGCGGGTGTAGCTCAGGGGTAGAGTGCTACCTTGCCAAGGTCGAAGTCGAGGGTTCGAATCCCTTCACCCGCTCCAATAATTTTTTTCCGAATTTTTGCTTTTAGTTAAAATGATATTTTCGTTAAATCAATAGGATTGGTGACAACGTAACGCCATAGCTTATCTATGCCTTTAGTTATACCAATGCGTGTAGTGGTAGAATAGGGGAGTTTTAGGTTAATATCACTAACAAAAAATTCGTTGTTATTGATTAGGTCAATTTTATTATGAGCAATATTAATTCCTAGATATCTACATAATTTCCCCGGACCATTTAAGTTTACATTCTCAGGCGAAATAACATGTATCCCTCTAATTAAAGTAGCAGCAGGAAAGCCGTCAGTTTCAGTTACGAAATTTAGACAATAATACATGCCGTAAATCAGATAAACATAGCTAAAACCAGCCGGACCAAACATTATATCAGTTCTTTTTGTACGACCTCTTGCAGCATGACAAGCCGGATCGTCCTGACCTATATAGCTTTCAGTCTCAGTAATAATAGCTGTTTTACCTTGGAAGTATAAAACCTTACCCAGCAGCTCTTGACTTATTATATTAGTATCTCTTGCAAAGAATTCTCGAGATAAAGGGATTAATTTATTGTTCATTTTTATTTAGTAGTGGAACAGGATCATATCCGCCATCACAAAAAGGATGGCATTTGATTATTCTTTTAACAGTAAGCCATAATCCTTTTATATTTCCGTGCGAGGTTATAGCATCTTTAGCATAATCTGAACAAGTAGGGTAAAAGCGGCAATTACTACCTAGCAGTGGGGAGATGAAGTATTGGTAAAATTTGAGTAACAATAATAATATACTAGTCATTTTGTAACTTATCTATAATTGCTTCCATCTTTTCCGGCGTTAAATCTTCATAATAATCGTCGTTAATCTGTACTACGGGAGCGTTAACGCATGCTCCTAAACATTCGATTTCTATTAAGCTAAATTTCTGATCTTTTGTAACTTCTTTATCTTTTATGCCAAGTTTTTCCTTACAAGTTTTCATTATATCATCGCTACCACGTAGCCAACAAGGGGTAGTAGTGCACACTTGGATATGATTCTTACCCACAGGCTTGAGATTAAACATAGTATAAAAAGTTGCCACCTCATAAGCTCGCATATACGGCATTTCTAGCATATTAGCTACATATTCAATAGCAGGAACAGGCAGCCAACCACCATTTTGACGTTGAGCTAAATCAAGAAGTGGTAATATGGCACTTCTTTTCCCCTCCGGAGGATATTTTTTTATGATATCCTCCGCTAGACTTAAATTTTTCTTATCAAAACTAAAATTTGTAATTTTTGTATTCATATGTTTTTAATAAATTTTGTCATTTCTGTATTAGGTTCTCGGTGTCTAAGGAGCAATGTCATTCCTGCGAAAGCAGGAATCCAGTAATTAAAAAATTAAATAAATAAGCTTTGAAATAAAAAGCTTAGATTATTTCGCTTTTTTCTGGATTCCTGCTTTCGCAGGAATAACATAAGACATTAATCTACCTATCGATCTCACCAAATACTATATCAAGCGTTGCTATAATAGTAATAACATCTGCCATTAAATGACCTTTTGACATAAAATCAAGTCCCTGCAAGTGAGCAAATCCTGGGGCTTTAATTCGGCATCTATAAGGTCTATTACCACCAGTAGAGTATAAATATACACCAAATTCACCTTTAGGGGCTTCTACTGCCTTATAAGTCTCACCAGCTGGAACATCATACCCCTCGGTATAAAGCTTAAAGTGATGGATCATCGCTTCCATAGATTCTTTCATTTTAGCCCTTGTTGGTGGTGCTAGTTTTGGATCATCAGTTTTAACCGGACCTTGCGGCATTTTTTCTATACATTGCTTGATTATCTTAACAGATTCATACATTTCGAGTATACGCACTAAATACCTATCATAACAATCGCCATTTTTGCCGATCGGTACTTCAAAATTCATTTCACTATATACGTCGTAAGGGTTTGATTTACGCAAATCCCAAGCTATACCAGAACCTCTGAGCATCGGACCTGAAAACCCCCAGTCCATTGCCTCTTTTTGGGAAACAACACCAATATCCACTAAACGCTGCTTCCATAACCTATTTTCATTTAATAGATTTTCAATATCTTGCAGCTTAGAAGGGAACTGATCAATAAATTTGTCTATATCCTCGAGTAAACCATCAGGTAAATCCTCAGCAACGCCGCCTGGTCTAAAATAGTTTGAGTGCATCCGAGAGCCAGAAACACGCTCGTAAAATTCCATGATTTTCTCACGCTCTTCAAATAGCCATAATAAAGGGGTAGTTGCCCCGACATCTAAAGCTTGGCTGCCTATATTTAACGTATGGTTTAGGATTCTCGTTAGTTCTGAGAATAGTACTCTAATAAACTGAGCTCTTCTTGGTATTTCGCACTCTAATAATGACTCGGTAGCTAAAGCAAAAGCATGTTCTTGACACATTGGCGAAACATAATCAAGGCGATCAAAGTAGGGGATAGCCTGCAAATATGTTTTATGCTCAATCAGCTTTTCCGTACCACGATGAAGTAATCCAATGTGAGGATCAGCATTATTTACTACTTCCCCGTCCATTTCAAGAATTAGCCTTAAAACTCCGTGCGTTGCCGGATGCTGCGGACCAAGATTTAATGTTATACTTTTGGTGTTATTTTGCATGGTGGTTATTTTTTATATTTAAGATTCTTCTATATTAATAGAACCTAAGGGTAATACTTCAAAATTATCGGTTATTATACAATCAAATTGAAAAGGCTTAAAATAAGCAAAAGTATTATATAATTCTTGATTTTGTTTATTTGCTAAAACAAGTTGGTATGAAAAAGAAAATTTATTATAATTTATTTGCCATCCATAATTAGACTTAGAATCTTCAATGTAACGTATAAATGATTTATTTATAGGATCAATTACCATATGTTTTGAAAGGTCATTAAGAGTACGTAGATCTATATAGGGTACTTCTTTTTCAACAAATGCTTTAAAAAATTCTGTATCTATTTTTAATGAAAAATTTTTATCTAAAGTTAAGTTATTTCGTTGACCTTTTACGATATACGGAATCATTGCTTTACTAGTAATCACTCTAATCATTTAGCCTTCTCATCACCAGGTAGTACATAAGTAGGGCTGTGCCAAGGTGAGCTAAAATCAAACTCACGATATTCTATATCTAAATTGACTGGTTCATAAGCTACTTTTTTTGCCTGTTCATCATATTTAACTTGCGTATATCCAGTTAACGGGAAATCTTTACGCAAAGGATGCCCTTCAAATTCATAATCGGTAAGTATTCGCCGTTTATCATCATTGCCGTCAAAATTTATGCCATACATATCATAAACTTCACGCTCATACCAACAAGCAGCATTAAATATATTGATTATAGATGGTACGCTTTCTTTTTCAGACACATAAGTTTTAATGATAAGACGTTTATTTAATTTTAAGCTTAATAAATTATATACTACTTCGAACCTCTTATTTATTAAGGTTGTCTTTTCTGGATTCCTGCCTCCGCGGGAATGACATCGTTCAGGAAAATCGCTACCAAATAAGTCGGTTAGTACAGTAAAACGCAGTTCTTCTGATTCTTTTAAAGTTTTTAAGAAAGGTAGTAAAAAATTCGGCTCAACTTTATACGCTAGGTAATCCTTAACTGTGATGGGGTTTATCAATATACTTGATTTAGCGGCAAGCTTCTCAATGATTTTTTCTAGCGTCATATTTAAAACCTGTAGTGCGTTTGATTTTCTTTTGTAATTGCATAAGTCCGTAAATTAAAGCTTCCGCTGTAGGAGGGCAGCCAGGGACATATACGTCAACCGGTACAATGTGGTCGCAGCCTCGGACTACTGAATAAGAGAAGTGATAATATCCCCCGCCATTAGCACAGCTACCCATTGAAAGTACCCATTTAGGCTCAGCCATTTGATCGTATACTTTGCGTAATGCTGGTGCCATTTTGTTAGTCAGCGTTCCCGCAACTATCATAAGATCGGACTGTCTTGGGCTTGGTCTAAACAGCATGCCAAAGCGATCCATATCATACCTACTTGCTGCTGCTTGCATCATCTCAACTGCACAACAAGCAAGCCCAAAGGTCATAGGCCATAGGGAATTGCTCCTTGCCCAGCCGATGACATCATCGACTTTGGTTAATAAGAACCCTCGATTTGAAAGCTCATTATTCAGCAATTCGTCTTCCTGATAAAAATTATTATGCATTTTTATTCTTATATAAGTTAAATATAGTGAATATGTGTTATTCTTTCTACTATGTCATTCCCGCGTAGGCGGGAATCCAGAAAAATAAATATAAAAGCAGCAAGTTTTTTTAATTAAAAGGTTGATATTATCTCGCTTTATGCTGGATTCCCGCCTACGCGGGAATGACATAGCACTTAATAATATTAGTTGATTTTTACTCCCAATCTAAAGCTCCTTTCTTCCATTCATATACAAATCCTATAGTAAGTACGAATAAGAAGAACATCATTGAGAAAAAGCCTATTTTGCCTATTGTTCCAAGGCTAATAGCCCACGGAACTAAAAACGTAATTTCAAGGTCAAAGATAATAAATAAAATAGCAACTAGATAAAATCGTATATCAAATTTTGATCTGGCATCGTCGAAAGGTTCAAATCCGCATTCGTAAGGCTCTAATTTATCTTTATTATATTTTTTAGCAGCTAATAAATTCGGTAGAATCATTATTAAGCTAGATACTAATGTTGCAATACCAAAAAATATAGCAATAGGTAAATATTCTTGTAAGAGTTCTGAATTCTGCAGCATATATTTTTTTGTTGTTTTAAATTTCTCATTGTCATTCCTGCGAAAGCAGGAATCCAGTATAAAGCGAGATAAATCGAGCTTTAATTTTAAAAATTTGCTGTATTAATGGTTTTTCTCTGGATTCCCGCCTACGCGGGAATGACATAAAAACACTATATTCTATATTTACCCCAAATAACATTATTTATCAATGACAATATCGGGTTTGACTAATAACTTCATTAAAATTAGTACCCAAATGCTGCTTGCCACCCACCATATTTGCCAAACATTATATGAAATCATGCCGATAATATAGTAATTTATGAAACATGCATAAGAAATTGCGCTAAAAATATCATTTCCTATATTACCAATTTGTTTAAGGTATTTGTAAACCAAGCTTAAGAATAAAGCTAATCCCACTAGCCCTAGCTCAAGAGTAATTTGTAGTATATTGTTATGCGGGTGAAGCGGTAAAGGATGCCATTTTTTACTTTTATAATCAATCATTTCGCTGTCTTTAACTTGGATATATTTAGAAGAATTAAAGCCATTAATCATAAGCGGTTTTTCAGCAATTTTATTTGCAACGAAATGCCAGATAAATAAACGATGTGCCGCTGATGGGTGGGTAGATAAATATTTATCTGATAACTCCTTAGGATTAATTTGTCCGGCTATGATCGGAAACAATAACGAACCTGTTATTAGACCGAATATTATCAATTTAGAAAATATCGATTTTACAAGCCTTGCTAAAATAAACACTATTCCGCCTAAACTAAATCCTAGAAAACTTGCTAAACTATCAGAGATACTTAATAAATAAAGTACTAAGATATATAATATTAGAGCGTGATAATATTTTTTATCATAAATTAAAATAGCTATTACTACCCACGCAGTAATTGAAAGTAAAGCACAACCTCGATCTAACATATAAAGGTTAAAATTTGCTTTAAATATTCTAGTTAAAAAGCCATCAGAAAAATATTCGACAAAGAATAATAAAATTGCCGTAAGAGTACCAAATATTAAAGCTTTTTTAAGCTGTGGGCGATTTTGAAATGGTTTGAAATTACTAACAACAAAGCCAAGAAATAAGATTGTAAAGACTTGAACAAAATTAATTAGGCTGTTGGTAGGTTTAATTGCAAATAAACAGGATATCAAGCAACAGCTAGGGAATAGTAGTTCTGTTTTATACTGTAGTGTCATCCCGTGGCGTGTCCACGGGATCCAGAAAAATAAATTTCTACTGGATTCCTGCTTTCGCAGGAATGACATGGACATGCAAATAATACTCAACAAAAACACCGTAACAGTAGCTGCGACTGATAAGCCGGCAACCATGCCGAGGCTAGGGACTAAGAATATAAAAAAATAGTTTATCATGTTAACTTAAAAACATTCTTTAGCGAATATTTCATAAATAGGGTGTTCGAATGTAGAAAGTGAAATGCTGCCGGAGGTCATCCACCCTTGAAAAAGTAATTTAGGGTCTTCGTCAATTATATATTCAGTTATAGTCATTAATATGTAATTATCTTCGTTATACGGATCAAGATTTTTAACACATTTATGTATTTTGATTTTTATATTACCGAAATATTGTTCTTCACCAACTTTAAACGTAAGTTTTTCAGATTTAGCAGTAGTTTTATTTAAGGCAGTAATCTCACAATTATCACAATTTTTGAATTCTGTACTACTAATGGCTTGATTAAAATTTAAAACCGGCGGATCATTATTAATAAGGTTAAATATATCATTCTCAATATCTTCAGTAGTTGTAATAGAATCTAACTCTTCTGCAAATATAATAGGCGAGCAGGTAAATATAATAAACGCTAAAATGATCTTTAAATGCTTCATAAGTAAATTAATTATAATTTTTTAAATTATATACTATGAGAGATTAATGGCAAAGATAATTTGTGATAGGTTATTATTTATGTCATTCCCGCGTAGGCGGGAATCCAGAGTAAAGCGAGATAAATCGAGCTTTTAGCTTTAAAAATTTATCGTTTTTAAAACTTTTAGTTACTGGATTCCCGCCTACGCGGGAATGACATATGAGCTATGTAACAACCTAGGCACAAGCCACAGGATGACAGGAATGAAGCCCTGACTACTACAATAATCTATTATGATCTATTCAAAAGAATTATTAAATTCAGTTTTGCGTCAGGATTTTCCTAGTTTTATAATTAAAGTGTTTAATACTATTAATCCAGGTGCTGAGTATTATCCTAGTAAACACATAAACATAATTAGTGATTATCTAAGTGCTGTGCAGAATGGTGATATTAATCGTTTAATAATTAACATACCGCCTAGGAGTTTGAAATCTATTTGTGTTAGTGTTGCTTGGACTGCTTTTTTATTAGGGCTTGATCCAACTAAGCATATAATGTCGGCTAGCTATTCTCAAATGCTTAGTATTAAACATTCACTCGATTGTCGATTTATTTTAAACTCTGATTGGTATAAAGAACTGTTCCCAAATACTATACTTAGCAAAACTCATAATCAGAAAAGCAAGTTCCTTACAACTGCTAATGGTTTTAGATTTACAACATCGGTAGGTGGTTCAGCTACAGGGGAGGGCGGAGATATCTTAATTATCGATAATCCGCATAACCCTACGCAAATACATTCTTATAAAATATAGCTTAATGCGATAAGGTAATGACTTATAGTATGAGTTGGATTATACTAAATGAAAAACTTATGGCAAAGGCATATTCATACGATTTAAGAATACGAGTAATAAAAAGTTTAACAGATGGTAAAACAATAAAAGAGACTTCAGAGATATACTCTATTAGTAGGAAGACTATAATAGAGTGGAAAAAATTAAAGAAACAAACTGGGGATGTCAAAGCAAAAAGTGGTTATCATACAGGACATCGTAGAATAATAAGAGACATAGAGGGATTTAAAAAATTTATAGAATTAAATTTTGATAAAACCACCATGGAGCTATTAACCCACCAATGAAATACCTGACATAATAATTGCAAATAGTAAAGTATAATGTTAGAATAAAATCATGCTAAAAAAAGAAGATTTTAGGACATTATCAACGAGTGCACAAGCAGCTTTAAGAAAAGTTGCATTAAGAGCAATTGATAAAGGAGAAAAACAATTAGATGTAGCAAGTCTTATAGGAGTAACACGTCAGACTATTAATAACTGGGTGAGCAAAAGAAGAAGAGGTGATAAATATGCAGTAACTGGAAAGTCTAGAGGAAGAAAGACAGGAGAAAAAAGAATAATAAACGCAATGCTGTGTAAAAAAATACAAGATTATATAAATAACTCTAGACCAGAAGAGCAGAATATTAAATCTGCACTATGGTCAAGAAAATCTATTAATGCCCTAATTAAAAAATACTGTGGTTTCTTTTTGCCATTAAGCACGATTGGAGAATATTTAAGAAGATGGGGATATACTGCACAAAAACCAAAGAAATTAGCTTATGAACAACAGCCAAAACAAGTTCAAGTATGGCTAGATGAAAAATATCCTGCAATAGTAAAACAAGCACAAATGGAACAAGCAGAAATACACTGGGGTGATGAAGTGGGAATAAAATCAGAATGTCAGGTGTTACAAAGCTATTCTTTAAAAGGCAAAACACCCGTAGTTATTCATAAATCAAAACGATTTACTATAAATATGATATCAACTATTATGAACAATGGTAAACTAAGGTTCATGTTATATGAAGATACACTAAAAACAGATATATTTATAGAATTTCTAAGAAGATTAGTTAAATATGCAAAAAGGAAGATCTTTTTAATATTAGACAATTTAAAAGTACATCATAGTAAAAAAGTATACAACTGGACAAATAAGCATAAAGATAAAATTTCTTTGTTTTTTTTGCCTCCTTATACTCCACAACATAATCCAGATGAATACTTAAATAATGACTTAAAAAGAAATGTAAATAGAAAAATACCTCTTACAAAAGATGAGTTAAAACACAATCTTAAATCTTATTTACGTTGCTTACAGAACAATCCTAAACATATACAAAAATTATTCCAAGCTGATAATGTTAAATATGCCTCTTAAGTCAGGTATTTAATTGGTGGTTAATAGCTAATAACTGGAGTCAAAAAGTATCTGCAAGTACGATATCAAGATTGCTTAATAAATTAGGTTATAGTTATAAAAAAAACTTTTCTTCATCCCAAAAGGGATATTGGTCTAAGGAATGAGTTTATATTGAAACTAAAAACTATAGATAAACAAGATTTAGTATTTATCGATGAGTCTGGGATAGAAGATAATAGCTGTAGAGAACACGGGTGGAGCATTATCGGTCAAAGATGTTATGGTGAAAAGGTCTATCAACATAAATCACGGATTAGTATGATTGCTGGGCTGTGTGTCAAAGATATTATTGCCCCAATAATATTTGATGGGACATGTAATAAGGACATTTTTGAAACTTATGTACAAGAGATATTGATCAAGGAATTAAAGGCTGGTCAGATAGTAGTAATGGATAATATTAATTTTCATAAAAGTACAAAAGTGAAAACGTTAATTGAATCTGTTGGTTGCAGTATTTTATTTTTACCAACTTACTCTCCTGACTTAAATCCTATTGAGCATTACTGGTTTAAAATCAAGAATGAAATAAGAAAAACTATTTCTAATTTTGAGCACTTTTTTGATGCTGTTTACTATGCTCTTAAAAAATCACTACCTTATCGCATTAAGCTATACGTCAAAAAGTGATAGATTGGTTTGAACAAACCTTTGTCAGTAGGCTCAATAATCGTAATCGTGGTGCGATAGTTTTGGTTATGCAGCGTCTACATAGTGATGATTAAGTTGGATATTTGCTTTGAAAATGCAAGGACTAAGTAGAACAAAACCTATAAATTTTCTGCCCAAATTTGAGTCTTTCTAATTAAGTGTGTAAATTTTTCATAGGGCTTAAATTCTACCTTCAAATTTTATCAAAAAGTGAGCCATAGCTGCGTTCCAGTTTGGAATCGGCATAGCCCATTTCTTGGTCATATAATCAATTGCCAAATATAAGGTCTTAAAAACGGCATTATCATTTGGAAAAACCCGTTTATTCTTGGTAACCTTACGTAATTGGCTATTGACAGATTCTACACTATTTGTTGTGTATATTACTTTCCTTATCGCCTCAGGGTATCCTAGAAAAACCATTAAATTTTCCCAATGAACATACCAAGATTTAGCAATTTGTGGATACTGTTTACTCCATTTAGCTTCAAAAGATTCTAAAGCAAGATGTGCTTCTTCCTCTGTGCTAGCAGTATAAATAGGCTTTAAATCAGCCGCTAATTCTTTTCGGTCTTTATATGATACATATTTTAAACTATTTCTAATCTGATGTACAATACATAATTGATGTTCGGTTTTCGGAAAAACTGCCTCTATCGCCTCAGACATACCGGTTAAATTATCACTGCAAGCAATAAGCATGTCTTGCATACCTCTGTTCTTCATCTCAGTAAAATTACCAAGCCAAAATTTTGCTCCTTCATTTTCACTGATCCACAATCCTAAAATATCCTTCCTGCCAGATAAATCAATACCTAATGCTACATATACAGACTTATTGATAATTCGTTTATCTTGACGTACTTTTACTACTAAACAGTCAAAAAATACTATAGCATATACTCGATCCAATGGTCGGCTTTGCCATATCTTGACATCCTCAATTACATCATCAGTAATTTGACTTATCAAACTTTCGCTAACGTCAGCTCCATACAATTCTTGTATTTGAATCTTAATATCAGATAAGCTCATTCCTTTAGCGTATAACGATATTATTTTATCATCAAATCCTTCAATACGTCTTTGACGCTTTGGAATTAATGCAGGTTCAAATGTACTACTTCTATCCCTTGGAACCTCAATCTCTATAACTCCATTATTTGTTACTAGATTCTTTACATTCTTACCATTACGAACATTATCACTATCAGTATGACAATATTTATCATATCCTAAGTGATTATTCATCTCTGACTGCAATGCCTTCTCTACAAGCCGTTTGGTTAATTGCTTTAATAAACCATCCTCTTTAAGTAATGTTGATATATCTGTATCATTATTTATTAATAAATCTATCGCTTGATTCATTGCTTCATTTTGTTTTTGGTGCATATAATTTCTCCTTTTGTTATATTATATTTTTATATAACCTTTGAGAAATTCCCACACTTATTTGGACAGAGCCCCAAATTTCATTGGGGGTTTTATAACCAAAAATCTTTCTTGGCATGTTATTTAAAATCTCAGCAACATTGTCAAGACCTCTTTGTGTAACGGTAGTAATATCTGTATTTTTAGGTAAAATTCTATGAATCATAGAATTCATTTTTTCCACTAATGCTTTTTGTCTAGGGCGGTATGGATCACAAAAGAAAGTTTGAAACCCAGATAGTCTATAGGCAACATGTCCCACAAACTCTTTGCCATTATCCATAGTAATAGTCTTTCTCACACTATTTGGAAGAGTTTTTATCTTTCTTAAAAAACCATTGGTAACTGTTGTAGCTCTCTTGGAGTTATTCAGCACTAAAATAACAAAACTTACGCTATGTTTGGTTCTAAATATCGTAAAGATGGAGAACGCAGCTGTTGTTGCATATAGTCATCTAAAAGCCCTAACTTTATTTGGTAAACCGTTTTACCGATTGTATTTGCAGTCCTTTTGAGAAATGCCCAAACTAAAAATGCCCAACTAATATGATTACGTTGAATACGCTGTTTCCTGCATTGACAACGTTCTATCCCAGTAAGTTGCTTAATTTCTCTGTGCATGCTCTCAATTACCCATCGAAAGCCACACTCATCTTGTGCAGCTTTAGAAGATTTTTGAGTTTTGTTATTGGTAACAACATACTCAACTCTGTTGGTAGAAACAGTAAATTTAAACAAATTAACATGCTTATTTTTAGCAAAGCCTTTTATATGAATCTCTACTCCATGCCTGATCTCTTCATCTGAAAATGTCAACTCTTTTACAGCTTTATAAGGTTTAGAATCGTGTGTTTTACTAACGTTTCTATTGGCTTTAATAGGGGCATAATAATATTTCCCCAGAGAGTCAACATGTTGCATAATTTTGTGTGTAGAATACCATGTGTCAAAAAGTACTGTTTGAAAAGGAATCTTCTTGCTATAAACAGCATTATTTAACATGTTTAATAGGTGTTCTAGTTTTGTTGCTCCATCATGATCAGGTGCAAAAATTCGATAATCTATTACCCAAAACTTATTAATATCAGGGTTATAATATACCAGACTCACTACTCCTATACCTTTAGTAACTCTACCTGTAGCTCCACTGTACTGCGATCTTGCAATTTCTATTTGCTTCGTATTCCTTTTATTTAAAACCGTATCATCAAATATTGTATATCCATTAGATGAAAAAATAACATCATTCTTGATGTGTTCCCATAACAAAGAAGGTGTATATTTTTCATTCCTTAAAAATCTATTAATAACATCATGACTACATTTCTTTGCATGTTCAGCGCGTAGTAGGTTAAACTATAATTCTTTTGGCTAACTATTAAAAATTGACAATAATCTGTCCTATTAATTGGTATTGCTTGCAACTTTATCCTCTTTGACATGTTTAATTATTTTTACAATAATTTATCACTTTTTTACTCATAGCGTAAGTTTTGATAATCTTTTGACTCTTTTTATCCACCAGTGCACCAATATTCATACTTTGATTATAGCATAAATCATTAAGATACTGACAATTTAATAGTATTAAAAACAGCATCATAAAATGTTTCAAAATCTCCTACAACTTTCCTAATTTCATTTTTTATCTTAAACCAGTAATGCTCTATAGGATTTAAATCAGGAGAGTAAGTTGGTAAATACAATATGGTACAACCAACGGATTCAATGAACTCTTTAACTTTAGAATTTTTATGAAAATTAATGTTATCCATAATAACGGTTTGCCCAGGTTGTAATTTTGTAATTAATACATCCCTAATATAAGTTTTAAAGACCTCTGTATTACAATTACCTTCAAATATTACAGGAGCAATAAGATTACCATTACAAAGACCAGCTATCATACTTATTCTAAATTTATGTTGATACACCTTTTCTCCATAACACCTTTGTCCTATAATGCTCCATCCATACTCTTTGCAAGCATTATCCTCTATTCCAGATTCATCAAGATATACTAATTTGTCTTTTGTGATGGTTTGTATCTTTGCTATAAATTCATTTCTTAATTTAATATCTCTTTTCGGATGAAAATGAGTTTTGTTTATAGCTATAGCCAAGTTTTCTGATTTGTCTTAAAATAGTTACAGATGCAATATTACCCCATTGCTTTGCTAACTCCTTTGATGTTTTATTCATATTAGCTTTAAAAAATTCTTTAAAAGATTCTGAATCTTTTATCTTATGACTATGTCCTTTCTGATAACCAGTTGCTGCTTCTAAAGTACCTTGCTTATCTTTTAATTTTTTCCATTTATATATAGTATCACGACTTACATTAAATAATTTACTTACCTTACTTATTCGTATCCCTGCTTCTACAGCTTTTATAACTCTTAGTCTTAGTTCTATTGCATATGCTCGTGCCATATCTCTTTACATGCTTGTTAATATTTGCTTACTATAACATGATACTCTCGCTCTGTCAGTACCTTAATGACTTATGCTATACCTTTATGAAATGTAAGATCTGCCTCAAAATGCCCTACTTCTACCTTTTTCGTAGCTATTGCATCACGCTGATGTATTGAGATCCTTTGTGGTATAATGATCCTTTGATGCCTCTTCCCTCTTTCTTGCCTTTTATATCTTTTAGAAGGTAAATAGCTATATAACTTTAATTTAGCTGCTACTGCAGAAGTGTAAACAAATCTATATATACTTTCTGTACTGATACACAAAGCTGTATTTTTGTCTAGTTTTAACTTTCCGGCTATAGCATCCGGCGACCATTTCTTGCGAATCATAGCATTTTTAATATAATCTAACAACATAGGGTTCTTTTCTATTTTTAATAACTCTTGCTGATACATCCTGTTTTCATATTTTTCCTGAGCAACACAAGGCATATACTTATCTTTTACCTTATTTCTTTTTAGCTCCATACTAATAGTGCTTTTAGACCTCGTAAGATGTTGTGCTATCTTATTAATACTGACTCCTAGGTCATACATTCTTTTTATCTCATATCTCTCTTCTCGAGATAAGTGTCTATATTTTCTGTTCATCATTACCTATTTAAAATCTTATTATTTTAAATAGGTTCTGTTCTACTTACTTATAGTATTTTCAGCTTAATAACAGCAATGCGTGGCATCATTTAAAAATTCCAGCTATTGCTGATTGTGATTATTCTTTTAAACTCACAGCTAATTCTTATATTAAAGGTGAAGTATTGGAGAGTTATAAAGAGCCTGCTGATATTGCTTAGCAAAATTAGAGCATGAAATAGGTAGCTATAATTACCATGCTCAATATTTGCAAGAGCCTATACCGCAAGGCTCATCACTGCTTAATATCGAAGATATTAGTTTTTATGAAAGTTTGCCTGAGAAGTTTGATTATTTCATCCAAAGCTGGGATACGGCAATTAAAATTTTTGAAGATTCAGATTATAGCGTCTGCACTATATGGGGTATTTTAGGGCAGAAATATTATTTAGTATCATTAATACGAAAAAGAATTAATTATCCTGAATTGAAGAATTTGACAGAAAAATTAGCCAATCAATATAAGCCGAGATTTATATTGATAGAAGACAAAGCAAGCGGTCAGCAACTAATTCAAGATTTAGGTTTTTTAGCTGACAATATTAGAGTGATAGGGATTAAGCCTAAGTTTGATAAAGTTACGAGATTTGCTGCAGTAGTGCCTTTATTTCAAGCCGGTATAGTGTTAATACCTAAACCATCAACCATAGCCTTAAAGGAATTACTAAACTTCCCGCATATAAAAAATGACGATATAGTAGACTCAGTTAGCCAATTTTTAAATTTCATGAAAGATAAATCATTAAAACTACCTGCAAGAATCAGGAGTTTGTAGTTAATTATTAAGGAATAGAGACGAGTTTCCAAATTTCCAAGCTAAAAATATTTTAATTGACAATTAGGAATAAGTTACCATATATTTAATTGCTTAAACTATTTTAAATAGAATTATAGTGTATGTTAAATTATCCACAAAATGAGAAAAAAATATAGCATATGCAAAAGGAACAACTACTATTACAGAGGCTCTAAGGTTCGTAATGAAAGATATAATATGGTTATATCCAAAGTCTAGATTAATTCTTGAGTATAATCAAAAAATGTTAGAGAATGCATCCGATACTGATATAATAGAATATACACTTCAAAATAATGAATATGTACTCTCAGGTGTTGTGCTTCCTGAACAAGTATAAATTAGCCGTAAATTTTGTAAGATTTGTATGGGTATAGTTATATATAAATTAGCAATATATTTAACAGAAACTTAAACTTAATAGCAATCCGGCATAATGATTTGCTTTAAATCTTGTCATGCAATTAGCTGGATTATGAATGTCTAAAGTTGCTATTTGTAGTATTAATAAGGTTGAAGCACCGAGGATAGGTAGATAGTCTAGATTATAGCCGGCAGCTGAAATAAATAATAAAATAAATCCAACGTAAAATATATAAAGCCAAAATTTATATGCTTTATTTTCTAAATAAATGCTTAAGGATTTCACTCCTATTTCCTTATCGTCCTTTATATCCATAAATCCATATATCGTATCATACCCCATCGTCCATAAACAGCAGGCTAAATACATCGTAATTGCTGCTATATCAAGCTTATTCTGAACTGCTGTATAGGCTATTAGCGTTCCTAAATTAAATGTAAAACCTAAAAAAACTTGGGGGAGATAAGTAACACGCTTCATTAGCGGATATATACTAATCATAATTACTGCGAAAAAACCTATATATATGGCTGTCTTATTCAAAGCTAGCAAAGTAAAAAGCGAGATTACACCAAGAATAAAAAGTATAGCAATAGCATATTTTATAGACAAAGTACCGCTAGCTAGAGGGCGGTTTTTAGTCCTTGCAACATACTTATCGAATTTTCGGTCAAATATATCATTGATAATACATCCGCTACTTCTTGTTGTAATGCTACCT
Source organism: Rickettsia endosymbiont of Gonocerus acuteangulatus (assembly GCF_964026435.1). Taxonomy (NCBI): domain Bacteria; kingdom Pseudomonadati; phylum Pseudomonadota; class Alphaproteobacteria; order Rickettsiales; family Rickettsiaceae; genus Rickettsia; species Rickettsia endosymbiont of Gonocerus acuteangulatus. The sequence continues at coordinate 1,634,272 of NZ_OZ032147.1, read as the reverse complement.
AGGATAAATAGTGGGAGTAAATATATTAAATCTTCTCTAGACGGATTGGCAAGCAGTAAACCAAATAAGGCAGGGAAGAAGACCAGTAAATAAGCTACCGGCTTATCTGCTCGCATTAATTTTAAAGTTAATAAGAATTTATGCATGATTTTTTGGCTTTCAGATGATTATTATGTTTAGTTTATCTATCATCGGATGGTAAATTAATGCAAATATAGCTGAATTAGCTAAAGATATTATAGGAAAATATACAAATATGTATAATGAATTTAATATTTAGTATATTTGTGATTAATTGCGAATGATTTGAATGGTGGAAGCAAGTAGTACGATTTGCTAACCACCATGGATAAAAGACAGTATATAAATGATACCTTTCAAAACTTACGCTATGTTTGGTTCTAAATATCGTAAAGATGGAGAACGCAGCTGTTGTTGCATATAGTCATCTAAAAGCCCTAACTTTATTTGGTAAACCGTTTTACCGATTGTATTTGCAGTCCTTTTGAGAAATGCCCAAACTAAAAATGCACAACTAATATGATTACGTTGAATACGCTGTTTCCTGCATTGACAACGTTCTATCCCAGTAAGTTGCTTAATTTCTCTGTGCATGCTCTCAATTACCCATCGAAAGCCACACTCATCTTGTGCAGCTTTAGAAGATTTTGAGTTTTGTTATTGGTAACAACATACTCAACTCTGTTGGTAGGAACAGTAAATTTAAACAAATTAACATGCTTATTTTTAGCAAAGCCTTTTATATGAATCTCTACTCCATGCCTGATCTCTTCATCTGAAAATGTCAACTCTTTTACAGCTTTATAAGGTTTAGAATCGTGCGTTTTACTAACGTTTCTATTGGCTTTAATAGGGGCATAATAATATTTCCCCAAAGAGTCAACATGTTGCATAATTTTGTGTGTAGAATACCATGTGTCAAAAAGTACTGTTTGAAAAGGAATCTTCTTGCTATAAACAGCATTATTTAACATGTTTAATAGGTGTTCTAGTTTTGTTGCTCCATCATGATCAGGTGCAAAAATTCGATAATCTATTACCCAAAACTTATTAATATCAGGGTTATAATATACCAGACTCACTACTCCTATACCTTTAGTAACTCTACCTGTAGCTCCACTGTACTGCGATCTTGCAATTTCTATTTGCTTCGTATTCCTTTTATTTAAAACCGTATCATCAAATATTGTATATCCATTAGATGAAAAAATAACATCATTCTTGATGTGTTCCCATAACAAAGAAGGTGTATATTTTTCATTCCTTAAAAATCTCAAAACTTACGCTATGTTTGATATAATGCCCATGAATTAAGGGATATTATGAAGTGCTTCACTATAAAACATTGCTGTGTAATAAGAGTTTTTAGCATATTTGCTATAACATAGCGTAAGTTTTGATCTATTAATAACATCATGACTACATTTCTTTGCATGTTCAGCGTAGTAGGTTAAACTATAATTCTTTTGGCTAACTATTAAAAATTGACAATAATCTGTCCTATTAATTGGTATTGCTTGCAACTTTATCCTCTTTGACATGTTTAATTATTTTTACAATAATTTATCACTTTTTTACTCATAGCGTAAGTTTTGCTTTTTTATGCAACAAAATTTACAAGCAACATGAATTTAAGGGGAGCAAATTGTCCTTGTCCGTTTTTCAGCCAAACGTACTATCTATTCCAAGGACATTAGTATCATCATTTATGCTTTGTTGTTCTATTAATTCCTCAAGCTCTTCTTTTATGCCCATAAATTTTGACGCTGCAAACTTATTATCTAAAAGCTTCTGTATATCAGTTATTATTTGGTCTCGGTCGATTGTCCTAGTAAGAAGAGGAGTTTTTTGTATTATATACTTTATAGTATCTTCTACTATAGATTTATTTTTAATGTTAGCATCGTTAGCTATTTTATCGTTTAACTTATCTACTAACTTTTGAAAACTATTATGTTCTTCCAATAAATTTTTATTTCGCTGTAAATATTTCTCGATTATAATTTGACTTTGTTGATCTATATTATTTTGCTTTAAATCTATATGCGTAATGGTGGTATTTTCTTTTAAAGCTTCAATAATTGCGTTTATTCCTACAGTCCCTATATAATTTGCATTAAGGCAAAGGTGGGTAAGAGTCTTAAGTTGTAAAACTTCGGCTAATATTGATATTTTTTGATCACCTAAATCACATCCGCTAAAATCAAGTTTCTTTAGTTGTGTACTTGTTTTTAGAGCTTCAGTAATAATTTTTATACTTTGATCACTTATAGTGCTACCCATAAAATCGATAGCAGTAATCGTTTTAATAACTTTTAATTTATCTGCAACTAATTTAGCAAAATCATCTGTTATTATTTGATAACAAAGACTGACAGCTGTAGGATCGTGAAAAAATTTATTTACTATTTCAGCAAGTTCGTCATTTTCTGAAAGTATTTGTTTTTTCTGTTCTTCATATTTCTTTTCTGCTTTTTTTTGATTTTTTTCGTATAATTCTAATTTATCTTGGTCATATGATATAAGTTTTATTGCAGCTTTATATTTTTCTATGGCTTCACTATATTTTTCTTGATTGTATAAATCATCGCCTGCGGCATTCAAACTTTCTGCTTTTTTCTCTGCTAAATCTTTGTTTCTGACTAGATATTTGTTAATTCTTCTTAATATTGAGCCTATTTTGTTACTTGAAAGATAAAGTGATGTAAGAGTAGAATTATCTTTTAGAACTCTAGCTAGTTCCGTTGCTCCGGCTTCGCCTATGTTGTTCTCTGAAAGATCAAGCGATTTATCATCTTTGCTTAAGTTATCTGCTTTGTGCTTTAATCCTCTTGTTTCTAAAAATTCTATTAAGTTTTCATGTGGTGTTTTTATTGTTGTTACTTCTTGCGTAATTTGAGACTGTCCCTTAAACATAATTATACTCTTATCAAATTCTATAATTTTTAATGTTTTGTTAAAAACGAGCTATAGACGAAATAATAATAAGGAGTTTTAAGAAATCAATGGAAATTTAACCAAGGATATAAATTAATGAATTAGGGATAATTTGTGAAATGTAAATATTAATATAGGATAAAGGAAAATAATAGAGAGTTTTAATAATTAGTAATGAATACCACTTATAATTATAATAAAATATTTAAGAAACTTTTATTAAGATGTAAATATGATGGTATTTTAGGCAGAGCTAAAAACCGCTGCTGTAGCTGCTTCGCTCAAGAACAATGACCGCTCTATATTACGACGCTTTACTAAGCCTTGCAGCGTAACGCCGCCTTTAGCTTTTACCCATCGCAGCAACTCATCGGCAGCGTTTGAGTATTCGCCTCGGTTAAGTTTCTGCCGCAAGGTTGATGCTTGAAATGCACCACTACCGCAGTTAAAGATGAACGAAATTAAAATGGATTATTGGCTTTTAGTTAATAGTAAGTTAGTACTATTAAGAAACATATCACTGGTAAAGGTAACGCTACTAAATATGACTTAATAGAAGCTGTTAAAAGAAAGGATTTAAGCCGGTTGATAATAACAAAGCCGATTATGGAAAAGAATAGCTTATGAGTTGATTATTTTTTTATACTGTCTCAATATTAAAATTAAGTATTTTGGAACCTATAAGAAACATATATTTTTTTAGAAGATTTAAGAAAGGCTGAAAAGCCTTAAAGTAACTGGTGGAGCCAGGGGGAATCGAACCCCCGACCTTTTGAATGCCATTCAAACGCTCTACCAACTGAGCTATGACCCCAATAAAAAGATAATTGTTTATACTCTAATAATGATATTAAATCTATAAGTTTTTTATGTGTTGTGTTAAGATATTGTCATTGTGAGGAGATTCGGGAGTTGTTGCATGGCTTGTTTATGTCATTGCGAGCGAATTAAATGAGCGTGGCAATCCAGAAAAAAATAAAAAATACTAATAATATGGCCCTGTATGCAATGACAGATATTATTGCCGAGGGGTGACAGTTTTCTTTGCCGATAATAAAATAGACATCTAAACAAATTAATTAGTTGCAAAGATGTCTGGGAAAAGAATAACACACCAACAAGTAAAGGTATATATGACATTAAGAAAAGCAGGTTTAAACCAAGTTATTGCATCAGCTAAAGCAGGATTTTCAGAACGTACTGCTAGAAATATAGAAAGAAGAGGGCTACCACAAAAACAATATAAAAAAGTTTCTAAACGTATTAATGATCCTTTAGACAAAGTGTGGGAACCAATTATAGTGCCTTTATTAGAACAAATACCACATTTAACATCATTAACATTATTAGAATATCTACAGGATCATCATCCTGGAGAATATCCGGATAGTATACAAAACTTACGCTATGAGTAAAAAAGTGATAAATTATTGTAAAAATAATTAAACATGTCAAAGAGGATAAAGTTGCAAGCAATACCAATTAATAGGACAGATTATTGTCAATTTTTAATAGTTAGCCAAAAGAATTATAGTTTAACCTACTACGCTGAACATGCAAAGAAATGTAGTCATGATGTGTTATTAATAGATTTTTAAGGAATGAAAAATATACACCTTCTTTGTTATGGGAACACATCAAGAATGATGTTATTTTTTCATCTAATGGATATACAATATTTGATGATACGGTTTTAAATAAAAGGAATACGAAGCAAATAAAAATTGCAAGATCGCAGTACAGTGGAGCTACAGGTAGAGTTACTAAAGGTATAGGAGTAGTGAGTCTGGTATATTATAACCCTGATATTAATAAGTTTTGGGTAATAGATTATCGAATTTTTGCACCTGATCATGATGGAGCAACAAAACTAGAACACCTATTAAACATGTTAAATAATGCTGTTTATAGCAAGAAGATTCCTTTTCAAACAGTACTTTTTGACACATGGTATTCTACACACAAAATTATGCAACATGTTGACTCTCTGGGGAAATATTATTATGCCCCTATTAAAGCCAATAGAAACGTTAGTAAAACACACGATTCTAAACCTTATAAAGCTGTAAAAGAGTTGACATTTTCAGATGAAGAGATCAGGCATGGAGTAGAGATTCATATAAAAGGCTTTGCTAAAAATAAGCATGTTAATTTGTTTAAATTTACTGTTTCTACCAACAGAGTTGAGTATGTTGTTACCAATAACAAAACTCACAAATCTTCTAAAGCTGCACAAGATGAGTGTGGCTTTCGATGGGTAATTGAGAGCATGCACAGAGAAATTAAGCAACTTACTGGGATAGAACGTTGTCAATGCAGGAAACAGCATATTCAACGTAATCATATTAGTTGTGCATTTTTAGTTTGGGCATTTCTCAAAAGGACTGCAAATACAATCGGTAAAACGGTTTACCAAATAAAGTTAGGGCTTTTAGATGACTATATGCAACAACAGCTGCGTTCTCCATCTTTACGATATTTAGAACCAAACATAGCGTAAGTTTTGTGAAAATTAATATTATCCATTACTACTATCTGACCAGCCTTTAATTCCTTGATCAATATCTCTTGTACATAAGTTTCAAAAATGTCCTTATTACATGTCCCATCAAATATTATTGGGGCAATAATATCTTTGACACACAGCCCAGCAATCATACTAATCCGTGATTTATGTTGATAGACCTTTTCACCATAACATCTTTGACCGATAATGTTCCACCCGTGTTCTCTACAGCTATTATCTTCTATCCCAGACTCATCGATAAATACTAAATCTTGTTTATCTATAGTTTTTAGTTTCAATATAAACTCATTCCTTAGACCAATATCCCTTTTGGGATGAAGAAAAGTTTTTTTTATAACTATAACCTAATTTATTAAGCAATCTTGATATCGTACTTGCAGATACTTTTTGACTCCAGTTATTAGCTAGCTCCATGGTGGTTTTATCAAAATTTAATTCTATAAATTTTTTAAATCCCTCTATGTCTCTTATTATTCTACGATATCCTGTATGATAACCACTTTTTGCTTTGACATCCCCAGTTTGTTTCTTTAATTTTTTCCACTCTATTATAGTCTTCCTACTAATAGAGTATATCTCTGAAGTCTCTTTTATTGTTTTACCATCTGTTAAACTTTTTATTACTCGTATTCTTAAATCGTATGAATATGCCTTTGCCATAAGTTTTTCATTTAGTATAATCCAACTCATACTATAAGTCACTACCTTATCGCATTAAGCTATAGTATCTTCAAAACTAAAATATCTGACTTCATAATTAACGCCGTTAATAGTTACTTTCGAACTGCAAATTTCAGGATGAGCAGAAGAAGAGGAGGTAGCATTTGCTATTTGCGGCATTACGTCCAACAGTTCTTTTAATTTTAAATTTCCTTCAGTGCCATACATTGCAGCTGATAAAATTAGAAGAATAAATAAACTTGAGAAATATTTTTTAAACATAATTTTACTATTATACTAAATCTGAAATATTTTTACTGTCACCTATAACTTTTTTAGCAAGCTCTAAGTTATTACTTTTAGCAATTATATGAATAATATTACTACTTAAAGGAGCCGGCTTTATACCATTATCGGTTAAATCAACAGATTCTGAATATATTACAAAATACCCTTTAATAATTTCTCTTACTTCTTCCCAGCTATATTGAGATCAAGAAAAGTTCCACAATGTTTTCATAAATAACCCTCTTATCAATTACTTTCTGTTCCTATTGGATGATCGCCTAAAATTTCTTGCTCATCAGGACTAGTTGAATCCATATTTAATAAGCTTTCTACTAACTTTTCAATTGGAACATTGTCATTAAGAACCTCTGTTTGTCTCTTTTTAATTTGATCTAAAACAGTTTGGTATTTTGAATCTTCTAAACATTCAAAACTTACGCTATGTTATAGCAAATATGCTAAAAACTCTTATTACACAGCAATGTTTTATAGTGAAGCACTTCATAATATCCCTTAATTCATGGGCATTATATCAAACATAGTGTAAGTTTTGCATTTATTTTGATAATATTCAATTAATTTTTCAAAGAAATCTTTTCCAGTTTGTGTGGTTTCTGAATCTTTTAATATTACTGTATTTACTTGAGGTAATTTCATGCTGAGTTCAAGAAAATATTTGGTCATATCCAAATCAAGTTTACTAACACTCAATTCTATAATAGTTTTGATGCCTGATGTTACAGTAAAGAGGCTTAAAGTATTATCATCTTTATTAAATCTCTTTTGGGTATATTCCCCGCCGCTTGCGGCGTAATATGGCGGAATGAGCAAATATATACATAAAAGTCATAATGTTACGGTACTGCTGTATCACATGGTATTTCCAGCAAAATATCGCCGAGCAGTGTTTGACGTATCAGTTGATCAAGTATTACGAGAAATATGTTTAGAGATAGAAAAGAGATATCAAATAAAATTTTTAGAAATAGGGGTTGATGAAGATCATGTCCATTTTTTGGTACAATCTGTACCAACCTATAGCGTAACAAAAATAGTAACAACAATTAAAAGTGTTACAGCTCGTCAAATATTTAGACAGTGTCCACAGGTAAAGAAACAATTATGGGGTGGAGAATTTTGGACTGATGGATATTTTACGAGTACGGTAGGTAAGCATGGAAATGAGAATATGATAGGAAAATACGTAAAAAACCAAGGCAAGGAATATCAGAAACTGCATGAGGATCATCAGCTAGCTTTCTTCTAAAATACCCCGCTGCTTGCGGCGGGGATTACTTTTATTAGAACACTATCATCCTCTATTTTTGGAATTGGTATATTTATATCAGCACCTTGATTTACTAAAAATTTTACTAATTCTAAATTTTGATCTAAACAAGCTATATGAAGTGCTTTGAAAATACTATAAGTAAGTAGAACAGAACCTATTTAAAATAATAAGATTTTAAATAGGTAATGATGAACAGAAAATATAGACACTTATCTCGAGAAGAGAGATATGAGATAAAAAGAATGTATGACCTAGGAGTCAGTATTAATAAGATAGCACAACATCTTACGAGGTCTAAAAGCGCTATTAGTATGGAGCTAAAAAGAAATAAGGTAAAAGATAAGTATATGCCTTGTGTTGCTCAGGAAAAATATGAAAACAGGATGTATCAGCAAGAGTTATTAAAAATAGAAAAGAACCCTATGTTGTTAGATTATATTAAAAATGCTATGATTCGCAAGAAATGGTCGCCGGATGCTATAGCCGGAAAGTTAAAACTAGACAAAAATACAGCTTTGTGTATCAGTACAGAAAGTATATATAGATTTGTTTACACTTCTGCAGTAGCAGCTAAATTAAAGTTATATAGCTATTTACCTTCTAAAAGATATAAAAGGCAAGAAAGAGGGAAGAGGCGTCAAAGGATCATTATACCAGAAAGGATCTCAATACATCAGCGTAATGCAATAGCTACGAAAAAGGTAGAAGTAGGGAATTTTGAGGCAGATCTTACATTTCATAAAGGTAATCAAAGTATGAATATTGGTGCACTGGTGAATAAAAAGAGTCAAAAGATTATTTTAGTGCTGAATAACTCCAAGAGAGCTACAACAGTTACCAATGGTTTTTTAAGAAAGATAAAAACTCTTCCAAATAGTGTGAGAAAGACTATTACTATGGATAATGGCAAAGAGTTTGTGGGGCATGTTGCCTATAGACTATCTGGGTTTCAAACTTTCTTTTGTGATCCATACCGCCCTAGACAAAAAGCATTAGTGGAAAAAATGAATTCTATGATTCATAGAATTTTACCTAAAAATACAGATATTACTACCGTTACACAAAGAGGTCTTGACAATGTTGCTGAGATTTTAAATAACATGCCAAGAAAGATTTTTGGTTATAAAACCCCCAATGAAATTTGGGCAGAAAATTTATAGGTTTTGTTCTACTTAGTCCTTGCATTTTCAGCTTTTTTCCTTGATGCACAGATGCATTAACATCAATATTCTCAACTTCTAAAATCTTTTTAATAAGGTTTAAATCACCGCTGAGTAATCCTATATATAAAAGGTTTAAATTCTCAATAAAAGTAATCCCCGCCGCAAGCAGCGGGGTATTTTAGAAGAAAGCTAGCTGATGATCCTCATGCAGTTTCTGATATTCCTTGCCTTGGTTTTTTACGTATTTTCCTATCATATTCTCATTTCCATGCTTACCTACCGTACTCGTAAAATATCCATCAGTCCAAAATTCTCCACCCCATAATTGTTTCTTTACCTGTGGACACTGTCTAAATATTTGACGAGCTGTAACACTTTTAATTGTTGTTACTATTTTTGTTACGCTATAGGTTGGTACAGATTGTACCAAAAAATGGACATGATCTTCATCAACCCCTATTTCTAAAAATTTTATTTGATATCTCTTTTCTATCTCTAAACATATTTCTCGTAATACTTGATCAACTGATACGTCAAACACTGCTCGGCGATATTTTGCTGGAAATACCATGTGATACAGCAGTACCGTAACATTATGACTTTTATGTATATATTTGCTCATTCCGCCATATTACGCCGCAAGCGGCGGGGAATATACCCAAAAGAGATTTAATAAAGTCTTAGAAGAACATAATAAGATTTTTGCTATTTCGCTCCAGCTATATTGAGACCAAGAAATATCTTTAAGTGTTTTTGTGGGATAGATTATTTCAGGTAAATATTTTTTAGTAAGTTCTGTCTTTAAAGTTTGAGGTAAAAAACTAATATCTTCATAGGTTGCATCTTTTATGAGTGAAAGCATACATAAAGTTTTTAACTTTAGATTACACCCTAGTCCTGCATCTTTAAAGTTTCTTATTCCTGTGTAATTATTTAATGCTTCTTCTAAATTAGTCTTCAATTCATCATCTCTAAAATATGAATTAATCTCTAAAAATTCCTGTAAAGAGTAAAGATCGTTAATATGCTTTGCAAAAAGTTCTGGAGTTTCTTTAAAATCTCTTGGCAATGTTTGTATTTTTTTATTAGCAAAAACTATAATGTGATTAGGCGTTATACCTTCATTTATTAAATCGTTATTAAAATTATTTCCTTGAAATAGTTGTTCCAGTTTAGTGTTAATCAATTTTTTATAAAGTTTTATCCTAGTTCTGAAATTATTTAAGCTTTGTACTAATGCAAGATCTGTTTTTATATCATGGTTAAACATTGATCCTGCTCTAACACTATGTAAGCTAGGAACTTCAATAATACCGACTGGTTTAGGCGGTATCTCTGCTCCTTGCGTTATCAAATATTCTGCAATTTCTTGATTAATACATTTGAAACTCAAATCCATTGCCGTATGATTATTATCATTTTTTGCACTAATATCAGCTCCTTCTTCCTCTACTAAAAATTTCGTCATTTCAAGATTTCCTAAATAAGCTGCTATATGTAGTGCTGTCCAACCCTTTTCATCTTGCTTATTTATATCTATGTTCTCTTCGCTATTTAATAATATTTTCTTGAGAAGTGCTAGATCACCACTTTTTGCGGCTATATGAAGGAGATTATTATTAAAAGACTCTTCATCAGAAACTCTGACGCAATGAGCTTTAAGAATTTGCCATCTTTCCCACTAACTATATGATGACCAAGAAAGATCCTCTAATTGTTTCATATTAATAATAATTTAAAGAGTTAAGAAATATATAAATTATATTATATAAAAAAGCAATAATTTAATCGTAGGTTGTTAAAATTCTAAATTATCTACACCAAGTACTATGTTCATTTATTTTACCTATAAGCTTTTCTAAATGATCTGATAAGTATGGGCAATTGTTTTCTAAATGCTCGAATATTTCTTTTTCTTTAACTTTTTCAGCAAATTTTTTGTTAGAAAGGAGAGGTAAAGTAGATAAATCTGAAAATTCTCTATTTCACTGAGTTTTAAGATAGCGAGGTTCTTAAGGCTAAATATTGGTTTACTATCATTATCTAATGCTTTTACGATTTCTGGAAAACAATCTAATATATTATTTATATTTTTCAATTCCTTACTATCTTTATATTCTTCAAGAGTTTTTAAATACTTACTTAAATTATAAATTTCTACTAAATGAAGCTTTAAAGGTTTAGTTTTAAATTCAATATCATAAGGTTTTATAGATGCTTTCCATTTTAAAAAACTAGGTAAAAGTTTATTAGGAGTATCAATTGACATATTAGTAAAACTTTCATCGCGACATATTATTGTTAATGCTAGAGAATTTTTTGATTCTGCATCAGTGAACATTAATGCAGACTTCTTAATAAGTTCTATATTTAAATTAGTACCATATTGTAACAATAGCTTAACTACATCATGATACCCGTTCATTACTGCTTCAATTACAATAGGAATAGGATCAGAAAGTAAGTTTTCCGTTTTATCTTCTAGATCAGCTCCATGTTTGAGAAGAGACTTAACTATATTAACATGATTTTTATGAGCTGCTATCCTTAAAGGAGATTCCCCGCTCTGCTTCCTAATATTAGGATTTGCTCCGGCATTAAGAAATATATTTACTATATCTTCTTTACCTTCAAGGCACGCGTCATATAAAAGTGGATTAAGACCTATATAAGAAGTATCTGGACTCGCTCCTGCTTGCAGTAAAATGGATATTATATGTTTATTATTATCCAAATATGCAGTGCGTAAATAACTAGGGTCATAATATTTACTGTTTAAAAAATTAGGTATAGTTTTTAAAATATCTTCTAGAATGAAGGTGTATCCAAAGAGACAAGCTCGATCTATTTCTTTTTTAACAGCTTCTACTTGCATTTTTTATAGTCATCATATACAATAGGGAACATATTTGTACTTATTAAATTTATTGCTAATTTTTATGCTATATTTTATAAAATTCAACAATAAATTAATAATTTAATTCATATTAACTTTTCTAAATAATTAATAGAGTTGTTTAGGAATTATATAATTGGCTACAAATTAATTAAATTTATCAATAGATAAGCTTTTATACGATGTCTATGTTTTGCCTTAATAGTTTTAATTCCATCAATAATACTAATATATCATTAATATATAAAATAAGTACCTTTTAAATTAAAAGTAGAACAAAATTAAAATTTGTGATATAATAATACTAGACAGTTTTAAAAAATCAGTGTCATTGCAAGGAAAAATTAATGCTGTTGTATGGCTACTATGTCATTCCCGCTTAAGGCTTGCCCAGCGTGGATTGAAAAGCACTCTCGAGGTTATCTAGTTGCTTGTCCACGGCATCCAGAAAAATAGTTTAAAATACTAATTTTATTAGTATTTTTAACTGGCTCTAGTTCATAAATCACGGGATGACAGGAGAAAATGATCCACGCAGGCAAGTCTTACGGGGGATATTGCCTCTTACTATTATATCTAATTTCTTTAATAATTTTTCTTCGTCTATTTCATTAAATTTTTTTGCCATTTTTACTAATTCTTGCTCGTTTGTTAAATTGGCATTTCTAACTAAATATTTTGCTGATTCTACTGAATTCCATGTCAAATTAAGAAAAATAAGAGTTGTATTTGCTTTTAATGCTTTCTCAATTTCGTTTGCCCCTGTTTTATCTATATCGTTATTCCCAAGGTCAAGACCAATAAGAGTTTTATTAAGCTTAAAGCAGTTTCGCAAGCTCTATAGCTCCGTTTGTACTTATGTTATTACCAAACAAATCGAGCTGGATAATATTATTATCGCTTGCTAGCAATTTAGAGATTTCTTTAACATCTGTATCTGTAAGTCTTTTTTTTGAAAGATTAAGAATATCACCGCCATTTTTTAAACTTATTGCTTCTTCTGTAAAATCTTTTTCTTCTAGAAACTTTATTAAATTATCCATACATTTTGAGTTATATTATTATATTTACTCTTTTCTGTTATTATTTAAACTTTAAATTGCATCCGTTAAATTCCTATTCTTGAAGCTATTATAGCTATTTATATTGTATTTGCAATGATATTAATATAATTTTTTTTACTTTTGATTTACTGCTGAATAGAATAGCAGAAATTATAGATTATTTTATGAATAGTGATATAAAACAGGAAACTAAAAAGACTTGCAAATAAAATAAAGAATTTAGTGGGAAGTTTACAAGTTAAAAGTGGAGGTCTTCTATGTGCTTTAACATGTGGTACCCGCGGCCGGACTTGAACCGGCAAGAGCTTACGCTCCACGGATTTTAAGTCCGTTATGTCTACCATTTCATCACGCGGGCAATTAAAAATACAATACTGTATTTTGTTAAGTGGACAGATTAATAAAAAAAAGAAAAAAAAGCAAGAACTTTTATTTATTAATTACATAATAATAAAGGTCTAATGTAGGCAAATCAAATTTTGCCTGTAATATATTAACTAAAATAGTGACAAAATAGTAATAATATGATATAATTAGACCCAGAAAGTAATACTTTCTTTTGCATGTTATTGACAAATGCCGCAAGGTAAGATAGTTTTACATAGTGAATTTTTTATTAATCTTAATATTAAATGTAAGTCTGATCTTTAATTTTTTATTAAGCATAATTTAAATTCCAATAAGCAATTTCTATCTAAAAAGGTTTTTATGACTACAAATATAGTAGGTAAAGTTAAATGGTTTGATCCGATGAAAAATTTTGGATTTATTGAACAGAAAAATGGCGGCAAAGATGTGTTTGTACACAAATCTGCCGTAGACATAGCAGGTCTTGCAGATTTTAATGAAGGACAAGATGTAGTTTTTGATCTTGAAGAAAAGGATGGTAAAATTTCTGCAGTTAACCTCAGAATTAAATAAATATATTTGTACCAAAAACAGCTATCCAAAGTTTTTAAATTTTGGATAGCCTCGTCACCTTTTACAACAAAATATTAGATATTTTGTTTTGTCTTATAATAACCTTATACATGTCTTAAGCATTGGGATGATTTTATGCTTAAAAGTAAAAAAATATCATAATTGTGGTACTGTTAACAAATAATTTTAAAGCTAATTAAAATCTTTATTTGCTGTAAATTATAAGATTTTTTTGAAATAGGTTCGTTATTACTTCAAATCAATTAAAGCTATTTTGTTAATATGCTATAGATAATTTAATGGCTGCTATTAGTATATTTTTGTAATACAAAGATACTAAAGTCATTATTTTTTGCTGTGAGATATTTTTATACAATCAATAATGTGCATATTTTAACTTAAACTTTATTGGATTATATAATGAAAAATTTTAATTTACCTGAAGAATTAACTAATACGCTTGAAGCGATGAAGATAACAGAGCCAACCGAAATACAAAAGCAATCGATTCCGGTTGCTATCGCAGGTTCTGATATACTTGCTTCTAGCCAAACTGGTTCAGGCAAGACTTTAGCTTACTTGTTACCAGTAATTAATGCATTTATTAAAGATAAAACTACTACTTTAATATTAGTACCGACAAGAGAGCTTGCAACACAAATCTGTTCTACCTTAAACAAAGTAACTACGTCTTTCAAAATAAATAATGCAGTTTTGATAGGTGGTGAGCCTATGCCTAAGCAATTTACGCAATTAAAGAAAAATCCTAAAGTAATTATAGGAACTCCTGGGCGTATTATTGATCATTTAAATCGTGGAAGCCTAAAAATTGATCGTATAGGTATAACTGTGCTTGACGAAATGGATAGAATGCTAGATATGGGTATGAAAGAGCAGTTAGAAGAAATCAATAAATTCTTGCCCGAAAAAAGACAAGTTTTAATGTTTTCTGCTACTATGCCAAAACATATTATTTCTCTTTCACAAAAATATTTAAATAATCCTGTACGTATTACAGTAGGTGCTACTAATAAAGCAGCAGCAGAAATAAAACAAGAGTCAGTACATATTACAGATAAAGAAAAATTTACTGAGTTAAATAAGCAGCTTGGCGATAGAGAGGGATCAGTAATTATTTTTGTAAAAACAAAACGTTCTGCTGATCAATTAGCTAAAATGCTAAGATATGAAAATCATAAAGCAGAAGCTATACATGGTGATTTAAGTCAGCGTCAACGTGATAGAGTAATTTTATCATTCCGTAAGTCAAATCATAGAATAATGGTAGCAACTGATGTGGCTGCTCGTGGACTTGATATTCCGCATACTCAGCACGTAATTAATTATGATTTACCGATGTGTCCGGAAGATTACCTGCACAGAATAGGTAGAACTGGTAGAGCTGGTGCTAAAGGTAATGCATTATCATTTATTTCACCTGATGATGTTGTTAGATGGCGTGCTATTGATCGTTTAATAAATCAAGGCGAATCTACTCCTAGAGAGAGCTTTAGAAGTAACAAAAATAATCGTAAAAGATCATTTGGTAATAATAGAAGAGGCGATAACTCTAATAAAAGATTCGGTGCTGGCAATAAAAGAAGTTCTGAGAGTAATAGTAATAATTACAGTCAAAAAAGAAGTAAAGTATCTTAAGAGGAAAGTCTGTCATCCCGCAACTTGTTTGCGGGATCTTGCAGACCGTGAGATGCTGTGATTAAGGAATGAGCATGACGTTTCCAATCAACGCAATGGCACATAATTATAGGAGGATAAATTCATAATTTCTAATTTTTCACGATTACAAAATATATATAGTATTTTATTTATATTATTCATTTCGTTCCCTGGTGGTTTAATTTATCTACTTACCGGTTCGACGCTTTCTTTTTGGCTTCGAGAATCCGGTTTTGATAAAATTACCATCGGTCTTTTTAGTCTGGTTAACTTCATTCACATATTTAAATTTCTATGGGGACCGCTACTTGAAAAAATAAGTTTTATACCCTCAAATAGTCGTGGATATAAATATTGTTTAATCTTTTCACTGCTTAGCTGCATTTGTTGCGTATATATTCTAACTGGCTTTAATCCCAGTACTAATTTTATATCCTTCTTTTTATGTTTGATAATTCTAGCATTTTTTTCCTCTATTTATGACATGCTTTTGCAATCTTCCCAAATGCTACTTATTAATAATAAAAATTGGGGAATAAGCGAGGCAGCTTGCACTAGTGGGTTCAGAATCGGTATACTTATATCAGGTTCTGGTGCATTATATTTATCGACTATCATATCTTGGCAAGAAGTCTATCGCACTATGGCGATTTTATGTGTGCCATCATTATTACTAATTATTTTCTATCCGCTAAAGTTTAAAGAAAAAATAGCCGTTAATGATTTTGATAGATTTTGGCATGCTTTCTATGATTTTATCAAAAAAACTAAATGGATAATAATTGTTGGCTTTATGCTTCTATATCGCTTGCAGGATAACTTTCTTTCAGTCATGCCAAATATGTTTTATCTTGATATCGGCTATACGAAAAAAGATTTAGCTCTTGGATATAAGGCTTTTGGTATGTGTGCTACTATAGCTGGAGGATTTATAGGCGGTTTTCTATGCCGAAAATATGAATATGCTTATATATTTAGAAGAGTATTAGTTTATCATGCTTTATCTAGCATAACTTTTTTACTGCTTTATTCTTATAGTCAAACTATTACAACTCTTTATATAGCAGTGTTTTTTCAGGAGTTTACCAAAGGGCTAACTATGTCGCCGTTTTTTTCTTACCAATTAAGATGTTGTAGCTCTAAATATTGCATAACGCAGATCGCCTTGATTACTTCTATTGCTTATATTAGCACTGTATTTTTTGGTAGTATTTCCGGTTACGCCGCTACTTATTTAGGCTGGGGTTATTTTTTTGCTATTGCAGGTTTTTGTTTTATACCGGCATATATTCTAATCAGATATTTACCTAGAGTATAATTTTGATACTGCAAGATTTGGTAAGCCAAATTTCGGGATTCGTATGTAGCCATGTATTATATAGCATAAATCATTAAGATACTGACAATTTAATAGTATTAAAAACAGCATCATAAAATGTTTCAAAATCTCCTACAACTTTCCTAATTTCATTTTTTATCTTAAACCAGTAATGCTCTATAGGATTTAAATCAGGAGAGTAAGTTGGTAAATACAATATGGTACAACCAACGGATTCAATGAACTCTTTAACTTTAGAATTTTTATGAAAATTAATGTTATCCATAATAACGGTTTGCCCAGGTTGTAATTCTGTAATTAATACATCCCTAATATAAGTTTTAAAGACCTCTGTATTACAATTATCTTCAAATATTACAGGAGCAATAAGATTACCATTACAAAGACCAGCTATCATACTTATTCTAAATTTATGTTGATACACCTTTTCTCCATAACACCTTTGTCCTATAATGCTCCATCCATACTCTTTGCAAGCATTATCCTCTATTCCAGATTCATCAAGATATACTAATTTGTCTTTTGTGATGGTTTGTATCTTTGCTATAAATTCATTTCTTAATTTAATATCTCTTTTCGGATGAAAATGAGTTTTTTTATAGCTATAGCCAAGTTTTCTGATTTGTCTTAAAATAGTTACAGATGCAATATTACCCCATTGCTTTGCTAACTCCTTTGATGTTTTATTCATATTAGCTTTAAAAAATTCTTTAAAAGATTCTGAATCTTTTATCTTATGACTATGTCCTTTCTGATAACCAGTTGCTGCTTCTAAAGTACCTTGCTTATCTTTTAATTTTTTCCATTTATATATAGTATCACGACTTACATTAAATAATTTACTTACCTTACTTATTCGTATCCCTGCTTCTACAGCTTTTATAACTCTTAGTCTTAGTTCTATTGCATATGCTCGTGCCATATCTCTTTACATGCTTGTTAATATTTGCTTACTATAACATGATACTCTCGCTCTGTCAGTACCTTAATGACTTATGCTATAAAACAATAAAAGAGACTTCAGAGATATACTCTATTAGTAGGAAGACTATAATAGAGTGGAAAAAATTAAAGAAACAAACTGGGGATGTCAAAGCAAAAAGTGGTGATCATACAGGACATCGTAGAATAATAAGAGACATAGAGGGATTTAAAAAATTTATAGACAAAACTTACGCTATGTTTGGTTCTAAATATCGTAAAGATGGAGAACGCAGCTGTTGTTGCATATAGTCATCTAAAAGCCCTAACTTTATTTGGTAAACCGTTTTACCGATTGTATTTGCAGTCCTTTTGAGAAATGCCCAAACTAAAAATGCCCAACTAATATGATTACGTTGAATACGCTGTTTCCTGCATTGACAACGTTCTATCCCAGTAAGTTGCTTAATTTCTCTGTGCATGCTCTCAATTACCCATCGAAAGCCACACTCATCTTGTGCAGCTTTAGAAGATTTGTGAGTTTTGTTATTGGTAACAACATACTCAACTCTGTTGGTAGAAACAGTAAATTTAAACAAATTAACATGCTTATTTTTAGCAAAGCCTTTTATATGAATCTCTACTCCATGCCTGATCTCTTCATCTGAAAATGTCAACTCTTTTACAGCTTTATAAGGTTTAGAATCGTGTGTTTTACTAACGTTTCTATTGGCTTTAATAGGGGCATAATAATATTTCCCCAGAGAGTCAACATGTTGCATAATTTTGTGTGTAGAATACCATGTGTCAAAAAGTACTGTTTGAAAAGGAATCTTCTTGCTATAAACAGCATTATTTAACATGTTTAATAGGTGTTCTAGTTTTGTTGCTCCATCATGATCAGGTGCAAAAATTCGATAATCTATTACCCAAAACTTATTAATATCAGGGTTATAATATACCAGACTCACTACTCCTATACCTTTAGTAACTCTACCTGTAGCTCCACTGTACTGCGATCTTGCAATTTCTATTTGCTTCGTATTCCTTTTATTTAAAACCGTATCATCAAATATTGTATATCCATTAGATGAAAAAATAACATCATTCTTGATGTGTTCCCATAACAAAGAAGGTGTATATTTTTCATTCCTTAAAAATCTATTAATAACATCATGACTACATTTCTTTGCATGTTCAGCGTAGTAGGTTAAACTATAATTCTTTTGGCTAACTATTAAAAATTGACAATAATTTGTCCTATTAATTGGTATTGCTTGCAACTTTATCCTCTTTGACATGTTTAATTATTTTTACAATAATTTATCACTTTTTTACTCATAGCGTAAGTTTTGATATTTTTAATCAAAACTTACGCTATGTTTGATATAATGCCCATGAATTAAGGGATATTATGAAGTGCTTCACTATAAAACATTGCTGTGTAATAAGAGTTTTTAGCATATTTGCTATAACATAGCGTAAGTTTTGTCATATTAGTTGTGCATTTTTAGTTTGGGCATTTCTCAAAAGGACTGCAAATACAATCGGTAAAACGGTTTACCAAATAAAGTTAGGGCTTTTAGATGACTATATGCAACAACAGCTGCGTTCTCCATCTTTACGATATTTAGAACCAAACATAGCGTAAGTTTTGATAATCTAACAACATAGGGTTCTTTTCTATTTTTAATAACTCTTGCTGATACATCCTGTTTTCATATTTTTCCTGAGCAACACAAGGCATATACTTATCTTTTACCTTATTTCTTTTTAGCTCCATACTAATAGTGCTTTTAGACCTCGTAAGATGTTGTGCTATCTTATTAATACTGACTCCTAGGTCATACATTCTTTTTATCTCATATCTCTCTTCTCGAGATAAGTGTCTATATTTTCTGTTCATCATTACCTATTTAAAATCTTATTATTTTAAATAGGTTCTGTTCTACTTACTTATAGTATTTTCACATTATTAATTTTGGAATATGACTTAGACTTATAAAATATAAACAACCCAATGGAAATAATTGACAAAAATATACCTACTGGGGGACCCCAATTTTGATGCTCTAGTTCCTGACTTATACTCGGTGATGGTGTCTGATTATTTTGTATATCTTGATCATCAATGGCACGTCTATAAGCAAAAATGCTAGTAAGTCTTGACATACACGACTCCACCTCCTCGATAAAAGAGGTTAATGAAATGCCAAGTATGAATTTGTTATAAAAATGTAACCTTTTGCATATAAGTAAATAAGGCCCTGTTGCAAATAGGAAATATTAGTATATAAGAATAGGGAATAAATTGTTATAGATAAGCTTTATGAATTTTTTTAAGAGACGTCATTTTAAATACGATATAATAATATGGGCAGTAAGGTGGTACTGTAAGTACGGTATTAGCTATCGAGATTTAGAAGAGATGTTAGAGGAAAGAGGTGTAGAGGTAGATCACTCTACAATTTACCGTTGGGTTCAGTATTATGCCCCAAAGATATTAGATAAATTAAAATGGTGCTGGAAGCCTAAGTCAGGGTTTAGTTGGAGAGTAGATGAGACATACATTAAAGTAAAAGGTAAATGGGCATATTTGTATAGAGCTGTAGACAAATATGGGGATACAATTGATTTTTACCTATCATCTACTCGTAATGCTAACGCTGCTAAGCGTTTCCTAGGTAAAGCCTTGAAATCAATCCCAGAATATTCACATCCGGAAACAATTAATACTGATAAGAACCCAGCTTATAGTAAAGCAATTACTCTACTCAAATCAGAAGGCAAATGCTCACAAGAGTTAGAACATCGGCAGATTAAGTATCTGAATAATATAATAGAATCTGATCATGGTAAGCTGAAACGACTGATTAAACCTACTCTTGGTTTTAAATCAATGAAAACAGCTTATGCAACTATTAAAGGATTTGAGATAATGCGAATGTTTAAAAAAGGAAGATTTGAATTATGGAAATATGGTCAAGGTATTCACGGCGAAATCAGAATTATTACTGAAAATCTATTAGCCTTTTAATACATAACATATTTCACTCCCTTCACAAAATACACCCACAATACCTATTTGCAACAGTGCCTAGAAAACTAATATATGCAAGATTTGCAGATGAGATAGCGGCTAAGCCAAGTGATGCTGCAGAGAATCAGAACCTTGAGACCAAGAGCCATACTGCAAGAGAGCACGCAGAAGCTTGCAGTACTTACAGCATTACAGAGGAGTTTAAAATGTTTAAGGAACAAGGATACGATTTTGCAGCAACTAGAAAAGTATTGCAAAACCGAAACCAAGACACAAACCAAAGTCCCAAAAACATGCATGAGCGTATGAAGGAGTTATCCATATCAGGTTTTTTCTCAAGTTATGCGGGGGAGTCATTTTTAAGAGAGAATTTAAAGCAAATGAGCATTCAGAAGGACTTGGTAATTAATGAGTTCATGGAAAGAGTTGCAAGTAGGGTAGGTGAGCTAGAAGAATATAGCAGTGAATTACTAGGTTAATGAAGTCTTAAAACCAAGAGTTAACAACCAAAAAAGAATTAATACAAAACTTACGCTATGAGTAAAAAAGTGATAAATTATTGTAAAAATAATTAAACATGTCAAAGAGGATAAAGTTGCAAGCAATACCAATTAATAGGACAGATTATTGTCAATTTTTAATAGTTAGCCAAAAGAATTATAGTTTAACCTACTACGCTGAATATGCAAAGAAATGTAGTCATGATGTTATTAATAGATTTTTAAGGAATGAAAAATATACACCTTCTTTGTTATGGGAACACATCAAGAATGATGTTATTTTTTCATCTAATGGATATACAATATTTGATGATACGGTTTTAAATAAAAGGAATACGAAGCAAATAGAAATTGCAAGATCGCAGTACAGTGGAGCTACAGGTAGAGTTACTAAAGGTATAGGAGTAGTGAGTCTGGTATATTATAACCCTGATATTAATAAGTTTTGGGTAATAGATTATCGAATTTTTGCACCTGATCATGATGGAGCAACAAAACTAGAACACCTATTAAACATGTTAAATAATGCTGTTTATAGCAAGAAGATTCCTTTTCAAACAGTACTTTTTGACACATGGTATTCTACACACAAAATTATGCAACATGTTGACTCTCTGGGGAAATATTATTATGCCCCTATTAAAGCCAATAGAAACGTTAGTAAAACGCACGATTCTAAACCTTATAAAGCTGTAAAAGAGTTGACATTTTCAGATGAAGAGATCAGGCATGGAGTAGAGATTCATATAAAAGGCTTTGCTAAAAATAAGCATGTTAATTTGTTTAAATTTACTGTTTCTACCAACAGAGTTGAGTATGTTGTTACCAATAACAAAACTCAAAAATCTTCTAAAGCTGCACAAGATGAGTGTGGCTTTCGATGGGTAATTGAGAGCATGCACAGAGAAATTAAGCAACTTACTGGGATAGAACGTTGTCAATGCAGGAAACAGCGTCTTCAACGTAATCATATTAGTTGTGCATTTTTAGTTTGGGCATTTCTCAAAAGGACTGTAAATACAATCGGTAAAACGGTTTACCAAATAAAGTTAGGGCTTTTAGATGACTATATGCAACAACAGCTGCGTTCTCCATCTTTACGATATTTAGAACCAAACATAGCGTAAGTTTTGTAGAATTAAATTTTCAAAACTTACGCTATGTTTGATATAATTCCTATAAATTAAAGGATATTATAAAGTGATGCACTGTAAAAACATAGCTTTGTAGTAAGGGTTTTTAGCATATTTGCTATAACATAGCGTAAGTTTTGTTTTGATAAAACCACCATGGAGCTAGCTAATAACTGGAGTCAAAAAGTATCTGCAAGTACGATATCAAGATTGCTTAATAAATTAGGTTATAGTTATAAAAAAAACTTTTCTTCATCCCAAAAGGGATATTGGTCTAAGGAATGAGTTTATATTGAAACTAAAAACTATAGATAAACAAGATTTAGTATTTATCGATGAGTCTGGGATAGAAGATAATAGCTGTAGAGAACACGGGTGGAGCATTATCGGTCAAAGATGTTATGGTGAAAAGGTCTATCAACATAAATCACGGATTAGTATGATTGCTGGGCTGTGTGTCAAAGATATTATTGCCCCAATAATATTTGATGGGACATGTAATAAGGACATTTTTGAAACTTATGTACAAGAGATATTGATCAAGGAATTAAAGGCTGGTCAGATAGTAGTAATGGATAATATTAATTTTCATAAAAGTACAAAAGTGAAAAAGTTAATTGAATCTGTTGGTTGCAGTATTTTATTTTTACCAACTTACTCTCCTGACTTAAATCCTATTGAGCATTACTGGTTTAAAATCAAGAATGAAATAAGAAAAACTATTTCTAATTTTGAGCACTTTTTTGATGCTGTTTACTATGCTCTTAAAAAATCACTACCTTATCGCATTAAGCTATATAGGTAAAACGTGTAAAAACTGGAAAATGTCTAAAGAATATAGAAACCGCCGGAACAGTATCAAAAGAGTATGATATTATGCATATTTGAATTAAAAGAAGTTGTATAGGTGTAGTCACATTTCCTAAAAGATATGGGGAAGATAAAATAAATATAACAAAACTTACGCTATGTTTGGTTCTAAATATCGTAAAGATGGAGAACGCAGCTGTTGTTGCATGTAGTCATCTAAAAGCCCTAACTTTATTTGGTAAACCGTTTTACCGATTGTATTTGCAGTCCTTTTGAGAAATGCCCAACTAATATGATTACGTTGAAGACGCTGTTTCCTGCATTGACAACGTTCTATCCCAGTAAGTTGCTTAATTTCTCTGTGCATGCTCTCAATTACCCATCGAAAGCCACACTCATCTTGTGCAGCTTTAGAAGATTTGTGAGTTTTGTTATTGGTAACAACATACTCAACTCTGTTGGTAGAAACAGTAAATTTAAACAAATTAACATGCTTATTTTTAGCAAAGCCTTTTATATGAATCTCTATTCCATGCCTGATCTCTTCATCTGATCTCGCCTACGGATGCCATACCTTGGACTGCACGGCAAACTGTGATTAATACAGCAGCAAAATAACCTATTTGCTCGTAAGTTAGGAGCATTAGCCATCACTATACATGATAAAGCCATTAAGGTAGTTGTCATAATAACAGTGGACTTTCTACCTAATTTATCACCAATTCTTCCGAAGATATATGCTCCTAATGGTCTAAATATAAAGGTAGAGCAAAAAGTAAAAGCAGATAGAAGAGAAGTAACACTAGGCTCATATTTAGGGAAAAATAGTTCATTTAATAATACTGCTAAATGAACATATAGCATTAAGTCAAAATATTCTAAAAAGGTGGCAGTAGATAAAATACCAGCAGCTTCTTTTTGCTCTCTGGTCAAAGTTGTTTGTTCTTTTACGTAACCCAGCATAATTTTCCTACAAAATAAATTGTCAAAACTTACGCTATGAGTAAAAAAGTGATAAATTATTGTAAAAATAATTAAACATGTCAAAGAGGATAAAGTTGCAAGCAATACCAATTAATAGGACAGATTATTGTCAATTTTTAATAGTTAGCCAAAAGAATTATAGTTTAACCTACTACGCTGAACATGCAAAGAAATGTAGTCATGATGTTATTAATAGATTTTTAAGGAATGAAAAATATACACCTTCTTTGTTATGGGAACACATCAAGAATGATGTTATTTTTTCATCTAATGGATATACAATATTTGATGATACGGTTTTAAATAAAAGGAATACGAAGCAAATAGAAATTGCAAGATCGCAGTACAGTGGAGCTACAGGTAGAGTTACTAAAGGTATAGGAATAGTGAGTCTGGTATATTATAACCCTGATATTAATAAGTTTTGGGTAATAGATTATCGAATTTTTGCACCTGATCATGATGGAGCAACAAAACTAGAACACCTATTAAACATGTTAAATAATGCTGTTTATAGCAAGAAGATTCCTTTTCAAACAGTACTTTTTGACACATGGTATTCTACACACAAAATTATGCAACATGTTGACTCTCTGGGGAAATATTATTATGCCCCTATTAAAGCCAATAGAAACGTTAGTAAAACGCACGATTCTAAACCTTATAAAGCTGTAAAAGAGTTGACATTTTCAGATGAAGAGATCAGGCATGGAGTAGAGATTCATATAAAAGGCTTTGCTAAAAATAAGCATGTTAATTTGTTTAAATTTACTGTTCCTACCAACAGAGTTGAGTATGTTGTTACCAATAACAAAACTCACAAATCTTCTAAAGCTGCACAAGATGAGTGTGGCTTTCGATGGGTAATTGAGAGCATGCACAGAGAAATTAAGCAACTTACTGGGATAGAACGTTGTCAATGCAGGAAACAGCGTATTCAACGTAATCATATTAGTTGGGCATTTTTAGTTTGGGCATTTCTCAAAAGGACTGCAAATACAATCGGTAAAACGGTTTACCAAATAAAGTTAGGGCTTTTAGATGACTATATGCAACAACAGCTGCGTTCTCCATCTTTACGATATTTAGAACCAAACATAGCGTAAGTTTTGTTGTAAAAAAGTTATACTGTTTTATATAAAAGTCAATAAAGAATTTTATTTAAGAGTTAAAAAAGTTAAGTATGAGTTTAAAGCTCTTTTATTTAAATCAATATCTTCTATTTCGCCACTTTTGCGGTTTTTAAGTTCGACAATATTATTTACAGCTTTTTTAGGACCGATTATAATTTGGTAAAGTGAGCCGATCAGATCGTGCGTGGCAAACTTACTACCAGATCTTGCGTCAGTATCATCGTATAACACTTCAATATTTTGAGCAAGTAGCTCATTATATATTCTTTCTGCAAGTTCTGTGCATTTGCTATCATGGATATTTAAGTTGATTAATGAAATTTTAAAAGGTGCAACAGCGGCAGACCATATAATACCTTTTGCATCACTATTTGCTTCTATGATAGCTGCAACTAGCCTTGAGATACCTATGCCGTATGAACTCATCTCTACCGGAGTTAATTTGCCATGTTCATCATTGAGAAGAGCATTCATTTGTACTGAATATTTTGTTCCAAGGTAAAAAATATGCCCAACTTCTATACCTTTGCTACTAGCTATTTCTTTATCAGAAGACAGCTTGCTTGCATCATGCTTTTCTTCAGCTGCTGCATACCAGCTTTTTATTTCTTCAATATCTATATTATCTTTTAGCGTCTTAAATCTTTTATCATAATAAATAGTGCTTTCACCGGTTTCGGCAATAATATGAAACTCATGGCTTAAATTCCCGCCTATCGGACCATTATCGGCAATAACCGGAATAGCGAACACGCCTAAATCTCTGAAAGTATTAATATAAGCCTTATACATTTGATTGTAAGTCTTAACTGCACTTTCTTCATCAATATCAAAAGAATAAGCATCTTTCATGAGAAATTCTCGACATCTCATAACACCAAAGCGTGGTCTAATTTCATCACGAAACTTCCATTGAATATGATAAAGATTCTTTGGTAAATCCCTATATGATTTAATATTATTACGGAAAATATCCGTAACCATATCTTCGTTAGTTGGACCAAATAACAAAGTATTATCATGACGATCTTGAAATTTTAGCATCTCTTTGCCGTAATTGTCAAAGCGTCCAGATTCTACCCATAAATGAGCCGGTTGAATGCAAGGCATTAAGACTTCTAAGCAACCTGCCTTATTCATATTTTGACGTACAATATTCTCGATATTTTTAAGCACCTTTAAACCGAGTGGAAGCCAGCTATAAATACCTGCGGCTTGCTGCCTAATCATTCCGCTTCTAAGCATGAGCTTATGAGAAGTTATTTGGGCTTCACTTGGGTCTTCCTTTAAAACAGGTAAGAAATATTTGGATAATAGCATATTATTTTTTTGAAGTAAGGTTGAGGAATTCATGACGATATTTTTGCTGTTCGGCAAATATACCGGTATAATGCATAGTGTTCATGATGCTGTTATCTTGCATTACACCACGCATTGACATACAGCTATGTAAAGCTGATATTTTAACTGCAACACCAAGTGGCTTTAAATTTTCCTGTACGCTTTCAGCTATTTGTACTGTCATTTTTTCTTGAATTTGCAATCTTTTAGCAAAAGCATTTACTATTCTAGCAAGCTTACTTATGCCAACAATACAATTATCTGGAATATAAGCTATATGTACTGTACCGCTAAAAGGTAACATATGATGTTCACAAAAAGAGGTAAATTTTATGCCCTCTAATGAGATAAAATCTTGAAAATTACCAGTATCACTAAATTTTGTTTCTAATATTTCCTCAATATTTTTACCATATCCTGAAAATATTTCTTCATAACTTTTGATTACTCTATCCGGAGTTTTAAATAATCCTTCACGATTAGGATCCTCACCGATAAATCTTAGTAATGTTCTGACTGCCTCTTTTGCTTCTTCTTTTGTCGGTTTTTTAATCGTCATAATTTTGTTTATTTTTCAAAAAGATTGTTTTACCACAAATATAAACAAACATCAAGCCAGCCATTATAGCAATAAGCCCGCCGCCGCCCATCATACCCATTAGTAGCTTAGCAGATAACGGCATTACAGTATTAGGATCTTTACGCATAACGCCATAACCACCAGCAAAAGCAAGCCCGAGTATATGCAAGATTTGCCCGAATGTGAGGTGGTAGAGTGCGGTTGTCATCATATTTTTTATGTCATTCCCGCGGAGGCGGGAATCCAGAAAAGTTTTTAAAAAACTTTTCTTTTTTACAATTTTATGGATTCCTGCTTTCGCAGGAATGACACTAATACCCAAATAACAATACCCCATACAAGCAATGCTTATTCCCACAATAGAGCCATGATAATGTGCAGGGATTACTACATTTATGCCTGATATATTCATGGCTATTAAACCACCAAGTAGGAATAGGGTAATGGAGCAGAGTAGGGTGGATTTGATTATAGAGGCCGTCATTCCTGCGGAAGCAGGAATCCAGTAGATTTTTTTTTCTGGATTCCCGCTTTCGCGGGAATGACATACCCACTCAAGCCCTATTCCTCCAATACATAATATAGGTGCTATTCCGCCTAAATATTTCATATGGTTGGTATAAAATTCTTTAAAGTTGCCATCGATAATATCATAAGAGATATGCCCCCAGATAATAAGAGTGCTGAAAACAAAGTTTAAATATAACAAAAATAGATAGAATTTTTGGAATTTTGATTCTTTGCCTATTAACTTTTCAAATAACATACCCCAAATAAACATTGCTATTTGAGTATAAATAAATTGCAATAAATGACCGCCACTCCAAAAAAGTAGCTCATAATAAAATTCTATCTCGATAGGAATGATTTGGATAACATTTTGTAAATCACCATAAGAACACCAAAAACAAACCCAAGTTAATATGAACATTATTATAGTCGATAGAATAGTGAAATTAATTAAACCACTCCAGTTTGCCCAATCAAATAAATATAGAATATTTATAGCGTATAGAAGTAAAGTAATACCGAATAAGCTAAGACCTAAGACAAATATTATATTCTCAAGCATTGGTATATAATTATTCATAACCGGATTATGCCCAGCTATTGGTGAGATAGCTATAAGGAGGGTGGCAAGGAAAGAGAGTTTACACATTATGTCATTCCCGCGAAAGCGGGAATCTAGAAAAAATATACTGGATTCCCGCTTTCGCGGGAATGACATAGAGGGTTGCGAGAATGACAAAGACCAAACACTTGCCGTAATCGACAGCAGCCAAATCAATACCGATAAATCAACGTGAATAATCAAGGCAGATTTAAAAATATGAGGATTGGGGAAAAAGCTAGCAAGTTGCGGTGTGCGAAGCATTACTAAAACAACTGAATATAAACCGGCAAACCCTAAAGATATTATCCCAAGCTTAAACCAAGCTAAGGATAAATTATTGCCTTGTAAACGAGTATAATCAAAATTCATGATAGAATAATAATTAATTAAAATTAATTGCTTGTAAAAGATAAAAATTATATTTTAAGGTTATGAAATCAAAAAAGCATAGTTATGTTCAATTTCTTGCAATCGAATTATGAGTTATTTTTAATATCAATCTATACATTTTTAATCATATTAACAATAAGACATTTTATTAAAAATAAATATCTAATAATTTTGTATCATGCGGTCACATTTTTAACATTTTTGTTATGTCTATTGGCGGAGGAAGTGTAGAAAATGACGCATATAAGCGATATGAAGAATTTGTTTCGTTAGAGCAGAATAAGCAATTAGAAAATGCTAAAAAAATCCTGATCAATTTGATTCAATGTTTCAAATTGATCTTAGGCAATTCAAAGATTCAGATGCATTCAAAAAATATCTGCTAGAGATAGATGATTCTGTAGATAAAAGTGAAGCTATGATGGTAGGATGGATTTTCGCATTTTTATATGAAATTTCTAAAATTTTTGCTTTTTTATTTGCTTTAGTTCTCAGGAAAAACTGTATGAATAAATTTTTAAGCAGATATGTTAGGCGGCATGGTTAAATATTCTTCTTTCCACAACTCATTATAAAGGATAGGGTCGATATTGCCTCCTGATATTAGCACAAGCAGCTTTTTAGGAGTTGTTTGTGTTTTTAGCCAATTTACTACCGAAACCATATTTATACTACTTGACGGCTCACATATTACTTTAAGTAAATGAGTAAGCCAAGCAGTCCAATAATATATTTCATATTCATCTGCTAAATAAAAATGATCAAGTTTTTTTAAATACTCAAAAGTACGAGCCGAAACACTAAGAGTTTTAAGACCATCTGCAATGGTACTAGGTGAATCCTTAAACCTAAATATATCATTATTCTTAACTGATAAATAAGCATCATTAGCTGATAGCGGTTCTGAACCTATCAACAAACTAGTTGGTGATATTAATTCTTTTGCAAGGTAAGAGCCTGAGATCAGTCCGCCACCACCGCAAGAGGCAAAAATAGCATCAGGGCTAAACCCTAATTGTTGTAAAGCCTCATAACATAACGTACCTGCTCCCGCTATCGTAGAATCGCTATCCGATGGATGCATATAGTAAAAGCCTTGCATTTCATCTAGCTTTGCTTTTTCTTCTGCCTCTTGCCGAGTATCGGTATATATAACTTCCCCACCATAATGAATCACTGCTTGCTGTTTTACACGAGAAGTATTTAACGGCAAATAAATTCTTGCTTTAATACCAAGTATTTTATCGGCATAAGCAAGTCCGATTCCATGATTACCTGTGCTATAACCAACTATTTTTTCAGGTAGCTTTCCTTGTTCTTTTAATTCTAACAAATGATTTAATACTCCTCTTACTTTAAATGCACCAGTTTTTTGTAGTGATTCAACCTTAAAAAAAACCTCATGCCCAAGCATCTCGTTTAAGCTTTCGGAATGAACCATAGGAGTTAAATGCAGATATTGTTTAATCCTGTTATGTGCAGTTGCTACATTTTTAGGATTTTGAAGTAATAAATTCATAAATAATAATGGTAGCTTGAAATCGTCTTAATACTATATTATATAATTAATAACCGTCAAATTTCAAAGGTTTTAATTGATGAATAAAAAATCACTGCCATTAATGGCACTGCGAGATATAGTAGTATTTCCTGGTGTAATTGCTCCTGTATTTGTAGGTAGGCAAAAATCCCTGCATGCTCTCTCTAATACTACAATTTCTGAAGAAGATAATAGCAAGTACATTTTAGTAACATTGCAGAAAAAATTTGATCAAGAAAATCCAAATAAAAACGAGCTTTATGATGTTGGCATACTTGCTAAGGTTATTCAAATAGTAAAATTGCCTAACACTACCGCAAAAATTTTAGTGGAGGCGATAGCAAGAGTAAAGATAAGTAATATTAAAGGTGATGAAGCATTTGAAGCAAATTATGAAATTATTCCTGATGAAGAAATATTCGATGCTTATAATATGCGGTCATTAGTTGATAATGCTGTGCAGTTATTTGCTAAATATGCAGGTAGTGATAAAAAAATCAATGCAGAAATTATTGAAACTATAAATAAAGAAATAAGTGAGACTACTAATTTTATAAATATTATAAATATTTTAGCCTCACATCTAATTACTTCTCTTGAAGAAAAACAACGCTTACTTGAGGAAACAAGTCCTTTTAAGCGTATCAGTACAATTATTAACATTCTTACATCAAATATAGTTAATTCAGAAACTGAACAAGCTTTGCAGCAAAGGGTAAAAAAACAAATAGAAAAAACCCAGCGTGATTATTATTTGCACGAGCAGATGAAAGCAATTCAGAAAGAGCTTGATGAAGATAAATCAGATCTTGCTGAATTTGATAAAAAAATTAAAGCTGCAAAACTATCAAAAGAAGCTAGAGAAAAAGCCGCAGCTGAACTTAAAAAGCTTCGTACTATGAACCAGATGTCAGCAGAATCCGGAGTAACACGTAATTACCTTGAGACGTTACTTAGCCTGCCTTGGGGTAAATATGATAATAGTAAAATCGATATTAACCAAGCTGAAAAAATCCTAAATCGTGATCATTTTGGCTTAGAGAAAGTTAAAGAGCGAATCATTGAGTATTTAGCAGTATTGCAGCGTTCCAGTAAAATTAGAGGTCCTATATTATGCTTAATCGGTCCTCCTGGGGTTGGTAAAACATCTTTAATAAAATCTATTGCCGAAGGGATGGGTAGAAAATACACCAAATTTGCTTTAGGTGGTGTTCGAGATGAGGCTGAAATTAGAGGGCATAGAAAAACTTATCTTGGCTCAATGCCTGGTAAAATCCTTACTCAGCTTAGGAAAGTTAAGACAAGTAACCCTGTTATGTTACTTGATGAAATAGATAAAATGGGTTCGGATTTTAGAGGTGATCCTGCATCAGCATTACTTGAGGTACTAGATCCTGAACAAAATAGCCATTTTGTCGATCATTATCTAGAATTGGAATATGATTTATCAAATTTAATATTTATTGCGACTGCTAACTCTTATAATTTACCTAGAGCTTTAATCGATAGAATGGAAATTATCGATATTTCAGGTTATGTAGAAGAGGAAAAAATTCAAATTGCTAAGAATTATTTAGTTCCTAAGCAGTTTAAGATGCATAAAATTAAGAAAGATGAGATTACTATCTCCGATGACGCTATTTTAGATTTAATTAGATATTATACTAAAGAGTCAGGTGTAAGGTCATTAGAGCGTGAAATAGGAGCATTAACTAGAAAGGCTTTAAAGCAAATTTTAGCTGATAAAAAAATTAAGCATATTTCTATAGATAGCAGTAATTTAGAAGAGTTTTTAGGTGCTAGAAAATATAATTTTGGTCTTGCTGAAAAAAAGGATCAAATAGGTAGTACTACAGGGCTTGCTTATACGGAAGTAGGTGGGGAGCTTTTAACTATTGAAGCGTTATCATTCCCAGGAAAAGGTGAAATCAAAACTACCGGAAAACTTGGTGATGTAATGAAAGAATCAGCAATGGCTGCATATAGCTGTTTTCGAAGTAGAGCGGCTGATTTCGGCTTAAAATATGAAGATTATAAAGATTCTGATATTCATATCCACGTTCCTGCTGGTGCTATTCCAAAAGATGGTCCTTCTGCTGGTTGTGCTTTGTTTACCACCATTGTTTCGTTGATGACTAGAATACTGGTACGCCGCACTGTTGCTATGACTGGTGAGGTTACTTTACGAGGCAATGTTTTACCGATTGGTGGTCTTAAGGAAAAGCTGCTAGCAGCAAGTAGGGGAGGAATTAAGACAGTACTAATTCCGGAAGAAAATGTCAAAGACTTGAAAGACATACCACCGAATATAAGAAGTAGCCTAGAAATTATCCCTGTTTCAAATATTGATCAGGTACTAGAGCATGCATTGACGAAGAAGCCTTAGAATACTAATTATCACAGCGTTATTTCTGTCATTCTACGACTTGTTCGGCTTTATGCATGAATCGCTAATATCATTTTTCTGGAGGTGTATGGGTGTCAACTTAAGGCTCGGTGTCATCCCGTGATTTATTCACGGGATCCAGAAAAAAGTGAGGGAATCGAGCTTTTAACTCTAAAAATTTACTGCGTTTATATTTTTTCTTGACCCATGAATAAATCACGGGGTAGCTTTAAAGATTACTGGATCCCGTGGCGGGACCACAGGATGACAGAATGACTATCAAAAATAATATCTATCATAGCATAAATATCAAAACTTACGCTATGTTTGATATAATTCCTATAAATTAAAGGATATTATAAAGTGATGCACTGTAAAAACATAGCTTTGTAGTAAGGGTTTTTAGCATATTTGCTATAACATAGCGTAAGTTTTGATATTATATTTAATTAAATTTACTTTAAGTTAAGAATTTATTATAAAAATTAAAGTCTATAATTTTCGTAAAAAAATAATAAATTAAAACGCTTGACATATTTTTTAGAGGAGTATCTTGTGGCTGTAGGTTGTTTATCAGCTTACGTTAACTTACTAATAGTGTTTAACATAAGGAGGTTATTATGACCATTCATAAAAACAATCTTCACAGTAAAAATGAAGAAAAACACAGCATTACTATAATTTTTGAGCTTCTAATAATAAAAATATATTAGATTTTTTTATTATATCTAGCTCTCTATTTGTAAAAGCTTGTAGACTAATTTCATCTAAAAATAAATTATGTTTTCTAATATTATTAAAACCTACTTGTTTCATTAATTGTTTTATGGTTTCAAAATTTCTTTGATAGGAGGTTACAATGCAATTTTTTGTAATTTCTATTTGTATTGAGCAGCCATCGCTATACTTATTATTGTTAACTAAAGCTTTTACAGGAAGCTTCAATATATCAAAGACTTCTGGGTAAAGTGAAGCACTTAAAATATCTAAAGTACATATTATAATTCTTCCTTGTTTCTTTAGACATTTATAACAATTATCAATAAATATTTTCAGCTTATCGAGAGTTTCCACGTATAATATCACAAATACAGTATAAACAATATCATATTTATTTTCTCCTATAATTAAAGGAGCGGTGGTATCAGAAAAATCTATGATAAAATATTCTATATTATCGCTGTTGATAGTATTTTTACATAATTGTATTTAATGCTTGGAAATATCACACCCTACTAATTTTGAAGGATTATCTTTTAAAAGGATTTTTAAATATCTACCAAATCCACAACCTACATCTAATACGGTTTTGTCTTTTATATTTCCTATAAGATTTATAATATGAGGATTAATAATATAATTGTTATTCCTAAACTTAGCAGTTTTTTTATAAGATTCATTAATATTTTTTAATTTCCAACTTTCCATTATAAATAATTTTGAGTTTAGCTAAATATGTTATTAATAATATTATTATCGATATATTGACCTCTAGAATTTTCTTTTAAAAATTCTTCATTGAGAAAATTTTTTA
The DNA here is from genome assembly GCF_964026435.1 of Rickettsia endosymbiont of Gonocerus acuteangulatus. Taxonomy (NCBI): domain Bacteria; kingdom Pseudomonadati; phylum Pseudomonadota; class Alphaproteobacteria; order Rickettsiales; family Rickettsiaceae; genus Rickettsia; species Rickettsia endosymbiont of Gonocerus acuteangulatus. Next base: position 1,600,082 of record NZ_OZ032147.1, on the reverse strand, counting down.
TTGAATTTACATAAGGTAATAATATGTTGTTAAAATCAATAGTTTCTTCTAAGTTGTTGAGTAATGTTTGTACTACTAACTGCTGTATTTTAGGGTGTAACATCTCTATTTGAGGAGTGAAAGTATAATTTTTCATTAATTGAGTTGTTGCTTGAATAACTCCACCAAGTAATAATCCACGAGTAAGCTGGATATATTTAAATGGCACAGACTTACCAGAATTATCAAAATTTATAGGGTATCCCCCTTTTAATATTTTAATATATCCTTCTTTTATTGGACACTCAATTTCTCTTAGAGTATTTAAGTTCTTGTGGGGATAATTCTTTTGTATATATTTTAATAAAGAATTAAATTCGGTATCTTGTGATGAGCAGCTTATCAAATATTTAACACCAGATAGTTTATGCAAATCAAGCGATGTAGTAATATTTGTACCTGTACAACCAAAGATAAAATTTGCTTTTTGAAACAATAGTTGTATATCATTAGTAGTTTCAATAAAATCAAGAGGTGGTATTTTATGTATGTTTTTATCGTATACTACTATGCGTTGATTAGTTGATAATAGTTCCTGGATAATACTACTTCCTATTACTCCACATCCTACTATTCCATATATAATATTTTTAGAATTTAATGGAATAATTTTTTTTAATTTTTCTATAACTATTTTAGCAATCATTGGTGATTCTAAAAATTGTTTTGCACAAGAATAAGCGACGTTAATAAGGTTAAAAATATTGTTTTTAACTTGAGAAATACCTGATGATGTTTGCTCTATAGTATAAATTTTATAATTATTACTTAAATATTTAGGGATATTCGTTATACAATGTCCTCCATCATCAAGAACAATTATATATGGAGTCACAAAATTAGTACTAATTTTATCCCACATATTTTTTATATCATAATTAAAATGATCTTTAAAACATCCGAGTTGTTGTGGATATGAACTAGCGTGATATACTACACCCATTTGAATAATTCGTTCTTCTACTTTAGAACATGTAGAGTAAATTTTACCCATAATGTGAATATTTTTTGGTTTTGCACCAAGAATGATTAAAGATTCTATTAAATCTACCGTTGTAAATACAAGATGTTGTACGCAAACAAATGTTATTTTTTCTAAATTAAAGTTATGATAGGCACGAACTTTTTCTACTATAGCTTGTAATGTAGGTAAAACATATTTATTCATGATATCCTAATACATCCTTTAAAAAAACTAGATGAAGCACAAAATACCCTATTATCTTTATAATCATTATTATACTTTAAAAATCTAGGATCAGTTTCTGGTATTATACTACTAGAAACAATTTGCTGGAACTCGTCAATATGAGAATGAAAATACTCAAATTTTATATTTTCTAAATCAGAATTTAATCTATTTTTTTTATCATAAATTACCTCCATTAAAATATTTAATAAATTTTTAATATTTCTTTGATCTTCTATTATACTAGGAGGATTATTACAATGAGAAGAGCTATTAGATATAGTAGGCACGCTAAGGGAATAATATAGTTTACCACCTTTGATAAACTTCGCTGGTTGCATTATATTTGGAATATAATTTTTTAAATTATAATCTTTTATATATACTTGCTGAATTAAGTTTTTTGGTAGAGCCTTATCATCTATTGAAGGACAAATGCTACCCCCAGCCCTTGAGTAATTGAAATTAAATCTCTTTTGGGTATATTCCCCGCCGCTTGCGGCGTAATATGGCGGAATGAGCAAATATATACATAAAAGTCATAATGTTACGGTACTGCTGTATCACATGGTATTTCCAGCAAAATATCGCCGAGCAGTGTTTGACGTATCAGTTGATCAAGTATTACGAGAAATATGTTTAGAGATAGAAAAGAGATATCAAATAAAATTTTTAGAAATAGGGGTTGATGAAGATCATGTCCATTTTTTGGTACAATCTGTACCAACCTATAGCGTAACAAAAATAGTAACAACAATTAAAAGTGTTACAGCTCGTCAAATATTTAGACAGTGTCCACAGGTAAAGAAACAATTATGGGGTGGAGAATTTTGGACTGATGGATATTTTACGAGTACGGTAGGTAAGCATGGAAATGAGAATATGATAGGAAAATACGTAAAAAACCAAGGCAAGGAATATCAGAAACTGCATGAGGATCATCAGCTAGCTTTCTTCTAAAATACCCCGCTGCTTGCGGCGGGGATTACTTTTATTTTAACAGTATCAATTATATATGTTCTAGGTTTGATATTACGTTTATTAATTGCACGTGTAAATAATAACCATAATTTACTATATCCACTAAACTCTTTTAATAATTGTAATTGCTCCCAGCACCTGTTAACTAAATACTTATAAAGTTCAATATACGCTATGTTATTTTGGTGTTCAAACCATTCTTTTGAAAATACTAAAATTGTAGTTTTCCAAGTATTTTGTTTATTGCTATTATTAATATTGCAAAATATTGACCAATGTTGATCATTAAAATCTTTGGATAAACAGTCATTTATATTAAATTTTTTATAAATCCTGCGATAATTTATTACATTAGAAACACTTGGTAGCATAAATACGGAATGTGCACCAGCTGATACATTCCAAATAGTCTTATGTACTATAGAAGTTTGTGGAAGTGAACACATTAACTCAAATAAACCAAATAATTCACCTGTTTCAAGAAAGTTAAGTGGTATTATTCTTTGTTCTTCTTGGATAAAAACTTCACAAGAGTTATTAATAATACAAGCTAAAGGAAGAGAAGAATATGCTAAACTTTGTTTTAAAGATTCAGGAATTCTTATATCATTTATAGAAATCGTTTTGCCATCCAAAGTTGGGAGATAAAATTCCCCTTCGTGAATAATTGATAACCCGTATGCATATTTTAATTTATATACAGGATATTTATTAAACTTATTAATATAATCACATTTTTTAGTTAATTCTGGGTTAACCTTATATAACTCTTCTCTAACGTCAGCCCAAGTTAATTTCTCTAAATTTAATCTAATATTTTCATTACTTGCACAGAAACTTGTAATCATTATTAATTATTTTTAAATTTTAAATAATCGATTTTAATTATATTAGTATAAAAGTCAATAGAAATATTATATTTTTAAAACTATTGTAGCGTCACTAAGTTAAATTAATGACGCTAAAAATTTATCTACAAATTAGACAAAAACGATTTTATACTATATTCAATAACGGTACATCACCTAATAAATCCGGTTCATTATTTGAAACTGTATAATCATTAGATGAAATTACTATATCTGTAAGTTTAAGCTCATCCACTAAATCATTAAGCCTATCTGTAACTTTCCGATCTGTATCTAGTAGATTAGAAGTTTCAATTTTTTGACCAATTTCTTCATAAATACCAGTAACAGGTCTATTAGATGTAGGTATGTCATAATGCGATTCTGTAGATGTATTACTTTCTTTTAACTTTGGTAGTAAAGGAGAAGTGCTTTCTTTATCTTCTTGACTGTTAAAGGCACTAATCCTAATTCCCGCTGCCTCAAAATCTTCACGCATACTAAATGTTAGTTTTAGTAAATTAGAAGCACTTTCTATATCTTCTTCGCAGGAGCTAAGCTCTAATTCTGTATTAGCAGTGTTCTTTGGAGTGCTTTTTGAGCTTTTAAAATATTTATACCCTGTATAAATCATTCCACCTATAGCAATAGTAGCGGCTGCTCCTACTCCTATTAATTTAATGATGTTTGTGCCATTATTAGGATCTTCTGTTGAAGTGGTGCTATCCCAAAGAGGTGTTTCTGTTGTAAGAGTAGTAGTATTAAAAGATCCAATATTATTATCAACTGTAGAACAAAATTTGTTCACTAAGGCAGTAGGATTCCATCGTATTGGATTACATGGCATTTCTTTAAATGAACTAATTATTGATGCTGAATCAATTGTGCATCGATATAAGCCTTCTGCTAAAACAGGAATCTTTTCTGCTATTACGCCGCATGTGTTAGCAAAAAATGTGTGAATACCGTAATCTTTTTCAGAACACACTGCATTCTGTATTTGAGTACTGCTTAGTGTATTATTAGGTGCATTATTAATCAAATATTCAAATTTTGCCGGATCGCAAAGTTGTATTAGTTTATCATTCATATTGATTTAATTTTCTTTTTAAATATTAATTGAAGTAATTTTGATAGTTAAATTAGAAAAATAATTGAACTATCTTTACAGAATTCGTTTAAAGATATAATTCATAATCTCTTACTTATCTTTGCTAATAGCACCTTGTGCTTTGGTTGTAGTTGTAAGATACAGCTTTAATCAATAAGGTTAATACTATCATCTCTTAAAAGGCTTTTTCTTTAACTTCAAATATATGTAACATTCATAAAATGGATAAGATAAAAAATTAGGGGGAAAAATAGGGAGGAAAAATAAGGGGGAGATTTTAGATGATAAAAATCTTATAATTTGCAGTCAAAAAGAATAAACTCTACTCACTATACATTAAAACCATGTAAAGCAATCCTTGAAAGAAATAAATTATACCTCTATAATTAATATAATCATTAAATTCAAGGCTATATAATCGTGACTGATAACAATTCTTCTAATTTAGTACCGGTAAATATTGAAGATGAGATGAAAGTATCTTATCTTGACTATGCTATGAGCGTCATAGTAAGTAGGGCAATACCGGATGTTCGAGATGGCTTAAAGCCGGTACATCGTCGTATCATCTACTCAATGCATGAAGCAGGTAACCATGCTAACAGAGCTTATAGAAAATCCGCTAGAATAGTCGGTGACGTGATGGGTAAATACCATCCGCACGGGGATAGTGCTATTTATGATTCGTTAGTGCGTATGGCTCAAGATTTTTCACTGCGTTTACCGCTTGTTGATGGGCAGGGTAATTTTGGCTCATTGGATGGTGACGCTGCGGCGGCAATGAGGTATACCGAATCACGTATGGCAAAAGTAGCTCATAAACTGATTGAGGATATTGATAAAGAAACTGTCAGCTTTAACCCAAACTATGATGGTTCTGAAGAAGAGCCTTCAGTGCTGCCTTCTATGTTCCCGAACTTACTAGTAAACGGAAGTGGTGGTATTGCGGTTGGTATGGCAACTAATATTCCGCCTCATAATCTTGGTGAGGTTATCGATGCTTGTTGTTTATATGTAGATAATAACGATATAGAAATTTTAGACCTGTTAGAAGTTGTTAAAGGTCCTGACTTCCCTACAAGCGGGATCATTTTAGGTGTTAATGGTATTAAATCAGCGTATTTAACAGGTAGAGGTAGCATTGCTATAAGAGGACGTGCTGAGATCGAGAATTTAGGCAATGGTCGTCAAGCAATTATTATTACCGAAATACCTTATATGGTAAATAAAGCAAGACTTGTTGAAAAGATTGCTGAAATGGTTAAAGAAAAGCGTATTGAGGGTATAAGCGATTTACGTGATGAATCGAATAAAAACGGTATAAGAATCTATATTGAACTAAAGAAAGATATTGTCACTGAAGTAGTTTTAAACCAAATATATTCCTGTACGCAGCTTCAAACTAGCTTTGGCGTTATAATGCTTGCTCTAAAAGATGGCTTGCCTAAGGTAATGAATTTAAAAGAAGTAATAGCGGCTTTCGTTAGCTTTAGGGAAGTAGTTATCACTAACCGCACTATATATCTACTGAATAAAGCAAGAGATAAAGCTCACATTTTACTTGGGCTAACTATTGCTGTTAGTAATATCGACGAAATAATCCATATTATAAAAGCTGCAAGTGATCCGAATGCTGCTAAACAAGAATTAATGGCACGTAGTTGGGATGCATTAAATATTCTGCCACTTGTGAAGCTAGTCGATGATAAGGCAATGTTGAATGAAGAGGGGAAATGTAGCTTTACCGAAGCTCAAGCAAAGGCAATTTTAGAGATGAGATTGCAACGCTTAACCGCTATGGAAAAGAATAAGCTTGAGGAAGATTTAAAGAATCTTGCTACTGAGATTACTGAATATTTAAATATTTTGGGTTCACGTGAGAGGTTACTTGAAATTTTAAAAGAAGAGTTAATTAAGGTTAAAGAAGAGTTTGCAACTCCTCGTCTTACCTCGATTGAATTTGGTGAGTTTGACCAAGATATAGAAGATTTAATCCAGCGTGAAGAAATGGTAGTAACTGTAACGCTTGGTGGTTATATAAAGCGTGTGCCTCTAAGTAGTTATAGAGCTCAAAAACGAGGTGGTAAGGGCAGGTCAGGGCTTTCAATGCGTGATGAGGATATAACAACACAAGTTTTTGTCGGTAGTACTCATACGCCAATGTTATTCTTCTCGAATATCGGGCAGGTTTATAGCTTAAAGCTGTATAAGCTTCCTTTAAGTAATCCGCAAGGGAAAGGTCGCCCGATGGTTAATATATTACCACTTAAAGGTGATGAGTATATAACCAATATCATGCCGCTGCCTGAAAATCAAGATGAGTGGGATAATCTAAATATCATGTTCGCAACTGCTAAAGGTAATATTAGAAGAAGCGATTTATTAGATTTCAAAAAGATTCAGTCAAATGGTAAGATAGCAATTAGGCTTGATGAAGATGATAAGTTAATTGATGTAAAACCTTGTAAAGAAGACGAGCATATTTTACTAGCAACTAAGTCTGGTAAGGCTCTAAGATTCCCTGTTGAGTCGTTGCGTGTGATTAAGAGCCGTACTTCCGACGGAGTGCGTGGTATGAGACTTGCTGAAGACGATTCAGTGATTTCCATGACTGTCTTGAGAGGTATCAAAGCTACACGTGAGGAGCGAGACGCTTATTTATCCATATCGTGGGAGAAGAGATTAGAGATCGCAAAAGGTGAGGAGTTTAACATTGAGGAACTAGGCGTGGATTTGACTGCTGAATCTATTTTAGAAATGGCAAATTCTGAAGAGTTTATTTTAACAGTAACCGAAAACGGCTTTGGTAAAAGAAGCTCGGCTTATGGTTATAGGATTACTGACCGCGGCGGTAGTGGTATAATTAATATGGATATTAACGACAAAACCGGTTTAGTAGTCGGCGTTATGCCTGTTAAAATGGATGATGAGTTAATGCTTATCACCAATAGTGGTAAATTAATTCGCTGTAAACTTGAAACAGTACGTATTACAGGGCGTAATACTAGTGGTGTCACTTTATTTAGACTAGATGAGGGGGAAAAAGTTGTATCTGCTTCTCTAATTGCTGAAAGTTCTGATGATAATGAAGAAGACAGCGAGTTTGAAGAGGAAGTGGTAGTAGAGGGAAGCGAGGAGTAAAAAGTCATTGCCGTCATTGCGAGCGACTAAAAGGAGCGTGGCAATCTCATGAAAGTATCCTGAGATTGCCTTGTCACTATGCTCCTCGCAAGGCATTGTTGCGTAGATCGAAAAACGTGATCGGTGTCATCTAGTTGCTTGGAAACTAGATCCAGAAAATAATAAAAAATACTAATTTTATTAGTATTTTTAACTGGCTCTAGTTCATAAATCACGGGATGACAGGGAAAATGATCCACGCGGGCAATGCCTCCTCGCAATGACGATATCTATACTTATTTAGTACTACCAATTTTAGGATACAACCTTAGTAATTTAAATTGTGTCTTTTGCTTACGTTATTTCTTAAAATATTAATAATATACGCTAAATATATCTCTTATATTTCCTTTATTTTATATAATATAAAAAATTTTTATTGACTTTTGTATAAAAAGGTATAAGTTCTTTACAATTTAATTTTTTGTAAGGAACTTATGCTGAGTTATAAAAAAGAGCAAGTTAGTTTAACTCGCAATCAAAAAGAAGCCATAGGCTTACTATCTATAGGCACATTTCTCGAATATTTCGACCTCATGCTATATGTTCATATGGCAGTACTTCTAAATGATCTATTTTTTCCTGAAGCTGATCCACGAGCAGCAACTCTTTATTTCGCTATTGCGTTTTGTTCAACATATGTATTTAGACCTATCGGGGCTTTAATATTTGGCTGGATAGGTGACACTATAGGGCGTAAAGCAACAGTTATTATTACAACTTTTTTAATGTCGCTTTGCTGCCTTGTAATGGCTAATTTAAAGACTTATGCCGAAATTGGTATTACTGCAACTATTGTAATAACAGTATGCCGAATTGCACAAGGTATGTCCTCTATGGGGGAAGTAATAGGGGCAGAACTTTACTTAACTGAAATGTTTAAAGTTCCTCAACGTTATTAGGTCGTAGCTTCACTTGTTATTTCTGTAACTCTGGGTGCAACGGCAGCATTAGGAATCGGAACACTTGTTACTTCTTTTGGCTTTGATTGGCGTATTGCGTTTTGGATTGGAGCAGCTATTGCTGTAATAGGAGCGGTTGCAAGAACTAATCTTAGAGAAACACCAGATTTTGTTAATGCAAAAAAACGAATAAAAGAAACTGTAGAGCAAGCTAGTATAGATAGTGATCGTCTAAAATCAAGTCCTATTTGGAAAGAAAAAATTAATAAAACAACAGCTTTTTCTTTATTTTTCCTACAATGTGGAGCACCATTATGGTTTTATATTGGCTATATCTATTGTGGTAATATATTAAAAAATTCTTTTGATTATAATGCAGCTCAGGTAATTCACCAAAATTTTATTGTTTGTGGTACAGAGTTAATAAGTACAATTATAGTTACTTATTTAGCTTATAGACTTCATCCTTTGAAAATTCTTAAAGTAAGGCTAGTAATATTTTCTGTGGTAGCTCTTACTTCTCCTATTTTATTAATAATATCTCTAATGCTACTGAATTACTTTTATTCCAACTATTTATTGTAGTATTTGCTCCTACAACTTTTCCGGCAAGTGCAGTATTTTACACAAGATTCCCGGTATTAAAACGCTTCACATGTAGTAGTTTTATATATGCTTTATCAAGAGCATTAATGTTTGCTATTTCTTCTTTTGGAACAATCTATTTGATAGATTACTTTAATCACTGGGGCTTATTATTCTTTATAGTTCCAATTCTAGCAGGATATACATTTGGAGTAAGACATTTTAAAAAGTTAGAGATGGAAGCTGGAAGCTATAGCATAAATCATTAAGATACTGACAATTTAATAGTATTAAAAACAGCATCATAAAATGTTTCAAAATCTTCTACAACTTTCCTAATTTCATTTTTTATCTTAAACCAGTAATGCTCTATAGGATTTAAATCAGGAGAGTAAGTTGGTAAATACAATATGGTACAACCAACGGATTCAATTAACTCTTTAACTTTAGAATTTTTATGGGCTCTGTCCAAATAAGTGTGGGAATTTCTCAAAGGTTATATAAAAATATAATATAACAAAAGGAGAAATTATATGCACCAAAAACAAAATGAAGCAATGAATCAAGCGATAGATTTATTAATAAATAATGATACAGATATATCAACATTACTTAAAGAGGATGGTTTATTAAAGCAATTAACCAAACGGCTTGTAGAGAAGGCATTGCAGTCAGAGATGAATAATCACTTAGGATATGATAAATATTGTCATACTGATAGTGATAATGTTCGTAATGGTAAGAATGTAAAGAATCTAGTAACAAATAATGGAGTTATAGAGATTGAGGTTCCAAGGGATAGAAGTAGTACATTTGAACCTGCATTAATTCCAAAGCGTCAAAGACGTATTGAAGGATTTGATGATAAAATAATATCGTTATACGCTAAAGGAATGAGCTTATCTGATATTAAGATTCAAATGCAAGAATTGTATGGAGCTGACGTTAGCGAAAGTTTGATAAGTCAAATTACTGATGATGTAATTGAGGATGTCAAGATATGGCAAAGCCGACCATTGGATCGAGTATATGCTATAGTATTTTTTGACTGTTTAGTAGTAAAAGTACGTCAAGATAAACGAATTATCAATAAGTCTGTATATGTAGCATTAGGTATTGATTTATCTGGCAGGAAGGATATTTTAGGATTGTGGATCAGTGAAAATGAAGGAGCAAAATTTTGGCTTGGTAATTTTACTGAGATGAAGAACAGAGGTATGCAAGACATGCTTATTGCTTGCAGTGATAATTTAACCGGTATGTCTGAGGCGATAGAGGCAGTTTTTCCGAAAACCGAACATCAATTATGTATTGTACATCAGATTAGAAATAGTTTAAAATATGTATCATATAAAGACCGAAAAGAATTAGCGGCTGATTTAAAGCCTATTTATACTGCTAGCACAGAGGAAGAAGCACATCTTGCTTTAGAATCTTTTGAAGCTAAATGGAGTAAACAGTATCCACAAATTGCTAAATCTTGGTATGTTCATTGGGAAAATTTAATGGTTTTTCTAGGATACCCTGAGGCGATAAGGAAAGTAATATACACAACAAATAGTGTAGAATCTGTCAATAGCCAATTACGTAAGGTTACCAAGAATAAACGGGTTTTTCCAAATGATAATGCCGTTTTTAAGACCTTATATTTGGCAATTGATTATATGACCAAGAAATGGGCTATGCCGATTCCAAACTGGAACGCAGCTATGGCTCACTTTTTGATAAAATTTGAAGGTAGAATTTAAGCCCTATGAAAAATTTACACACTTAATTAGAAAGACTCTTTTTATGAAAATTAATGTTATCCATAATAACGGTTTGCCCAGGTTGTAATTCTGTAATTAATACATCCCTAATATAAGTTTTAAAGACCTCTGTATTACAATTACCTTCAAATATTACAGGAGTAATAAGATTACCATTACAAAGACCAGCTATCATACTTATTCTAAATTTATGTTGATACACCTTTTCTCCATAACACCTTTGTCCTATAATGCTCCATCCATACTCTTTGCAAGCATTATCCTCTATTCCAGATTCATCAAGATATACTAATTTGTCTTTTGTGATGGTTTGTATCTTTGCTATAAATTCATTTCTTAATTTAATATCTCTTTTCGGATGAAAATGAGTTTTGTTTATAGCTATAGCCAAGTTTTCTGATTTGTCTTAAAATAGTTACAGATGCAATATTACCCCATTGCTTTGCTAACTCCTTTGATGTTTTATTCATATTAGCTTTAAAAAATTCTTTAAAAGATTCTGAATCTTTTATCTTATGACTATGTCCTTTCTGATAACCAGTTGCTGCTTCTAAAGTACCTTGCTTATCTTTTAATTTTTTCCATTTATATATAGTATCACGACTTACATTAAATAATTTACTTACCTTACTTATTCGTATCCCTGCTTCTACAGCTTTTATAACTCTTAGTCTTAGTTCTATTGCATATGCTCGTGCCATATCTCTTTACATGCTTGTTAATATTTGCTTACTATAACATGATACTCTCGCTCTGTCAGTACCTTAATGACTTATGCTATACCATTAGAAAATGTTACTTTTTTTTCAAATTCAATATCAGAAGCTCGCAAACATAATGCTGTAAATTCTTGTTCTAGATTATAATCTATATTAGCTGCAACAAGTAAAAAACTAATTAGACTTTCCTCTATAATTTTTTTAGCCTTTTCAGTTTGAAAATTCAAGGACTAAGTAGAACAAAACCTATAAATTTTCTGCCCAAATTTCATTGGGGGTTTTATAACCAAAAATCTTTCTTGGCATGTTATTTAAAATCTCAGCAATATTGTCAAGACCTCTTTGTGTAACGGTTGTAATATCTGTATTTTTAGGTAAAATTCTATGAATCATAGAATTCATTTTCTCCACTAGTGCTTTTTGTCTAGGGCGGTATGGATCACAAAAGAAAGTTTGAAACCCAGATAGTCTATAAGCAAGATGCCCTACAAACTCTTTGCCATTATCCATAGTAATAGTCTTTCTAACACTACTTGGCAGCGTTTTGATCTTTTTTAAAAACCCAGTGGTAACTGTTTTAGCTCTTTTGGAGTTATTCAGCACTAAAATAATCTTTTGACTCTTTTTATCCACCAGCACACCGATATTCATACTTTGATTACCTTTATGAAATGTAAGATCTGCCTCAAAATGCCCTACTTCTAGCTTTTGCATTGCTATTGCATCACGCTGATGTATTGAGATCCTTTGTGGTATAATGATCCTTTGATGCCTTGTCCCCCTTTCTTGCCTTTTATATCTTTTAGACGGTAAATAGCTATATAACTTTAATTTAGCTGCAACTGGAGAAGTGTAGACAAATCTATATATACTTTCTGTACTGATACAACAAGCTGTATTTTTGTCCAGTTTTAACTTTCCGGCTATAGCATCCGGTGACCATTTCTTGTGAATCATAGCATTTTTGATATAATTTAACAAAATAGGTAACTTCTCTATTTTTAATAACTCTTGCTGATGCATCCTTTTTTTATATTGTTCCTGAGCAACACAAGGCATATACTTACCTTTTACTTTATTTCTTTTTAGCTCCATACTAATAGTGCTTTTAGACCTCGTAAGATGTTGTGCTATCTTGTTAATACTGACTCCTAGGTCATACATTCTTTTTATTTCATATCTCTCTTCGCGAGATAAGTGTCTATATTTTCTGTTCATCATTACCTATTTAAAATCTTATTATTTTAAATAAGTTTTGTTCTACTTACTTATAGTATTTTCAAGCAACTAAATCAAGTAAAGACTAATTTAGAAAAATACAGGCAAACAAGTATTGTAGGTGTTAGCGGGATGGATAAAACTCAGCTAGCTAGAATGTATGCCTATGGAAATAAAGATAATTATAATTTGATCTGGTTTATTGATTGCAATTTAAATATTAACGATGAACTTTTAAAGCTATAGCTTAATGCGATAAGGTAGTGACTTATAGTATGAGTTGGATTATACTAAATGAAAAACTTATGGCAAAGGCATATTCATACGATTTAAGAATACGAGTAATAAAAAGTTTAACAGATGGTAAAACAATAAAAGAGACTTCAGAGATATACTCTATTAGTAGGAAGACTATAATAGAGTGGAAAAAATTAAAGAAACAAACTGGGGATGTCAAAGCAAAAAGTGGTTATCATACAGGACATCGTAGAATAATAAGAGACATAGAGGGATTTAAAAAATTTATAGAATTAAATTTTGATAAAACCACCATGGAGCTAGCTAATAACTGGAGTCAAAAAGTATCTGCAAGTACGATATCAAGATTGCTTAATAAATTAGGTTATAGTTATAAAAAAAACTTTTCTTCATCCCAAAAGGGATATTGGTCTAAGGAATGAGTTTATATTGAAACTAAAAACTATAGATAAACAAGATTTAGTATTTATCGATGAGTCTGGGATAGAAGATAATAGCTGTAGAGAATACGGGTGGAGCATTATCGGTCAAAGATGTTATGGTGAAAAGGTCTATCAACATAAATCACGGATTAGTATGATTGCTGGGCTGTGTGTCAAAGATATTATTGCCCCAATAATATTTGATGGGACATGTAATAAGGACATTTTTGAAACTTATGTACAAGAGATATTGATCAAGGAATTAAAGGCTGGTCAGATAGTAGTAATGGATAATATTAATTTTCATAAAAGTACAAAAGTGAAAACGTTAATTGAATCTGTTGGTTGCAGTATTTTATTTTTACCAACTTACTCTCCTGACTTAAATCCTATTGAGCATTACTGGTTTAAAATCAAGAATGAAATAAGAAAAACTATTTCTAATTTTGAGCACTTTTTTGATGCTGTTTACTATGCTCTTAAAAAATCACTACCTTATCGCATTAAGCTATACTAAATTTTGTATTTCTTACTAAATGATTTTGAAGATTATATAATTCCTTTAAATGATAAGAAATAAATTCGTGATTTTTAGGTGATGTTGACATTTGCCAATCAATAAACTCCTCTATGTCTTTAACTGTAACAGAATTATCTATTATTTTGAAATCATTATCTTGGCATAATTTTAATAAACCATGTTGTAAAAGAAGTTTTGTTAAATAAATGCTCTGTTCTGTTTTTGAGTGTGTTCTTATAATAGATAAAGGCGTAATCTGATCATTTGCAGTATTTATAACATTAGGATCAGCTCCATTTTCTAAAAGAAACTGAGCTATCTCATATAATTTCATTGTACAGGAATAATATAGAAGAGTACAATGATCTCCATCTTTCATATTAATATCGAACCCTTGATTAAGAGCTTGTTTAACAAGAATTTTAAAATCATTTATTTGATCTAAAGTTTTAACAATAGAAAGTGCTACACACAAAATGTCCAAATCTTTAGAATTAGGTGTAAGAACTTTGATATGAGTTGGATGCATATAATTTTTAATTTTATTATTAATGAGTTTATTAATAGTTGAGTTATTATTAATTATCAAGTTAATTTTTTAGAAATTTTTTAATAAAATAAATGCGTGATAAATCGAATAGTACCGGACAGTTATTATTCTATGTCATTCTTAGCAACGGCGGGAATCCAGAAAAATAAACATAAAAGCAACAAGTTTTTTAAATAAAAAGCTCGATTTATCTTGCTTTATGCTGGATTCCCGCCTCTAGCTAAGAATGACATATAAGTTCACCTATACCTGAAAAAAATATAACATTTTTTTGAAAATGTCCGGTACTATAGTTTTTATCTTAGACCAATAATCTCGTGGATTTGCACTATCAGTTAATACACCTACTACATCATTATAGAAAACCACCATTCGTTATTATATAAAATTCTTCTAATATTTTGATCTTTAAAAACCACTAATTAATTAAGTTCATCGTTATTATTCATTGTATTTCATATTAATTTTTTTGGATTATAGATACTCTAAATAAACAAAACTTACGCTATGTTTGGTTCTAAATATCGTAAAGATGGAGAACGCAGCTGTTGTTGCATATAGTCATCTAAAAGCCCTAACTTTATTTGGTAAACCGTTTTACCGATTGTATTTGCAGTCCTTTTGAGAAATGCCCAAACTAAAAATGCCCAACTAATATGATTACGTTGAAGACGCTGTTTCCTGCATTGACAACGTTCTATCCCAGTAAGTTGCTTAATTTCTCTGTGCATGCTCTCAATTACCCATCGAAAGCCACACTCATCTTGTACAGCTTTAGAAGATTTGTGAGTTTTGTTATTGGTAACAACATACTCAACTCTGTTGGTAGAAACAGTAAATTTAAACAAATTAACATGCTTATTTTTAGCAAAGCCTTTTATATGAATCTCTACTCCATGCCTGATCTCTTCATCTGAAAATGTCAACTCTTTTACAGCTTTATAAGGTTTAGAATCGTGTGTTTTACTAACGTTTCTATTGGCTTTAATAGGGGCATAATAATATTTCCCCAGAGAGTCAACATGTTGCATAATTTTGTGTGTAGAATACCATGTGTCAAAAAGTACTGTTTGAAAAGGAATCTTCTTGCTATAAACAGCATTATTTAACATGTTTAATAGGTGTTCTAGTTTTGTTGGTCCATCATGATCAGGTGCAAAAATTCGATAATCTATTACCCAAAACTTATTAATATCAGGGTTATATAGCATAAATCATTAAGATACTGACAATTTAATAGTATTAAAAACAGCATCATAAAATGTTTCAAAATCTCCTACAACTTTCCTAATTTCATTTTTTATCTTAAACCAGTAATGCTCTATAGGATTTAAATCAGGAGAGTAAGTTGGTAAATACAATATGGTACAACCAACGGATTCAATGAACTCTTTAACTTTAGAATTTTTATGAAAATTAATGTTATCCATAATAACGGTTTGCCCAGGTTGTAATTCTGTAATTAATACATCCCTAATATAAGTTTTAAAGACCTCTGTATTACAATTACCTTCAAATATTACAGGAGCAATAAGATTACCATTACAAAGACCAGCTATCATACTTATTCTAAATTTATGTTGATACACCTTTTCTCCATAACACCTTTGTCCTATAATGCTCCATCCATACTCTTTGCAAGCATTATCCTCTATTCCAGATTCATCAAGATATACTAATTTGTCTTTTGTGATGGTTTGTATCTTTGCTATAAATTCATTTCTTAATTTAATATCTCTTTTCGGATGAAAATGAGTTTTTTTATAGCTATAGCCAAGTTTTCTGATTTGTCTTAAAATAGTTACAGATGCAATATTACCCCATTGCTTTGCTAACTCCTTTGATGTTTTATTCATATTAGCTTTAAAAAATTCTTTAAAAGATTCTGAATCTTTTATCTTATGACTATGTCCTTTCTGATAACCAGTTGCTGCTTCTAAAGTACCTTGCTTATCTTTTAATTTTTTCCATTTATATATAGTATCACGACTTACATTAAATAATTTACTTACCTTACTTATTCGTATCCCTGCTTCTACAGCTTTTATAACTCTTAGTCTTAGTTCTATTGCATATGCTCGTGCCATATCTCTTTACATGCTTGTTAATATTTGCTTACTATAACATGATACTCTCGCTCTGTCAGTACCTTAATGACTTATGCTATAATATACCAGACTCACTACTCCTATACCTTTAGTAACTCTACCTGTAGCTCCACTGTACTGCGATCTTGCAATTTCTATTTGCTTCGTATTCCTTTTATTTAAAACCGTATCATCAAATATTGTATATCCATTAGATGAAAAAATAACATCATTCTTGATGTGTTCCCATAACAAAGAAGGTGTATATTTTTCATTCCTTAAAAATCTATTAATAACATCATGACTACATTTCTTTGCATGTTCAGCGTAGTAGGTTAAACTATAATTCTTTTGGCTAACTATTAAAAATTGACAATAATCTGTCCTATTAATTGGTATTGCTTGCAACTTTATCCTCTTTGACATGTTTAATTATTTTTACAATAATTTATCACTTTTTTACTCATAGCGTAAGTTTTATAAATTTTATAACTAATATTAGAAATAAAAATAGCAATAATAAAAAACAACTAATGGTTTGTAAAATTACAAGCATTAATGGCTTTTAGTAAAATAATAAAACTTAATTGCTAATTGACTTTTTTGAGGAGTTAAGTATAAATTGTAATTGAAATAGCTATTAGGCTATTTTGGGATGTAAGAATCTCTTGTTACATGGTGGGTATCTACCATTAAATGATACCATCCTCGGCTTTATTGGGGTGTCAATAGCTATGTCCAGGGTTTAAGGTGCATACCTTAAACCTAAAGGCTATTGTAAACTGTTGTAACGGTTTTCTTACCTCCCCCCGGCCACCAAAGTTTCATTCATTGGTGGTTTTAATTAATCAGGATCCATCAAATGTCAAACCAAAATAAAAAAAACATTCACAATATTAATTTAGATTTCATTGAAAGAGAAAAGTAAATATTCTAAAAGATGAAGTTGCACATTTATTAGAAACTCCCGTAACAGATGAAGATATTGAAAGAATAGAACAACACTTAGAAGAATTAGAAAAAATGTTTTACAATTTGAACTGACGCTAGTTAGTAATGTATAAGGGTTTTGCTTGCGTGGATCATTTTCCCCTGTCATCCCGTGATTTATGAACTAGAGCCAGTTAAAAATACTAATAAAATTAGTATTTTTTATTATTTTCTGGATCTAGTTCCCAAGTAACTAGATTACTACCTTAGGGCGTTTTTCGATCCACGCTGGGCAAGCCTTAAGCGGGAATGACATAGAATAATAACTGTCCGGTACTATAAATGACAATTCCCAATCCACGCAATAAACTCTTGACGAAAAATAGTTTAAATTTTGTTTGCAGAGTCTATGTGCATATCCATTAAATATTCTGCTAAATGCTTTTGTACTTCTTCCGACTTGCCTTTTAAAGCACATTGATATACTTCTTGTATAATAGAAGTAATTTTATGCATAGAAAAATCAATGTTTTTGTCGGAAATAATATTTGTAGTAAGGCTTACAACTTCGCCAAATAATTTTATTTGTTCTGGATTTAAAATATCAATTTGAGTTTCTTTATTATCAGAAATTAAGGATTCTACCTTAACATTCAAAGCATTTGCTAATTGCTTAATAGTATAAATGCCAGGGTTTTTAGAGCTACCAAATATTATACTATTAACAGTATTTCTACTTAATCCTGTTAAATTTTCAATATCTTTAGCACTCATTTTTCTTTGAGCCATTAACTCATTAATTTTGGTTTTTAAATTTGACATAAAAATAAAGTAAATTCACTGCTTGTTTTAAATATAAAATATATTGTTTATATTTAAAGTAAAAATATAAACAAATTTCTTTACATTTCTACAAAATAATATAATCTCAGCTGTATAAATTTAATAACTATAAAAAAACCAGTAAATATTCTACCTACCAAAATAAGTATATTTATTGGTTTAATATAAATCATAATATTGTTACGAGCATACTAAAATGCTTAAAAAAAAAGCAAGAATATACCTAGATATAGCTTAGGTATAGAAGATATCTAGTTTCAAAACAATTCAGATTTTACTCACATATCTTATAGCTCAAAACTTACGCTATGTTATAGCAAATATGCTAAAAACTCTTATTACACAGCAATGTTTTATAGTGAAGCACTTCATAATATCCCTTAATTCATGGGCATTATATCAAACATAGCGTAAGTTTTGTAAGTTTTGGGTAATAGATTATCGAATTTTTGCACCTGATCATGATGGAGCAACAAAACTAGAACACCTATTAAACATGTTAAATAATGCTGTTTATAGCAAGAAGATTCCTTTTCAAACAGTACTTTTTGACACATGGTATTCTACACACAAAATTATGCAACATGTTGACTCTCTGGGGAAATATTATTATGCCCCTATTAAAGCCAATAGAAACGTTAGTAAAACACACGATTCTAAACCTTATAAAGCTGTAAAAGAGTTGACATTTTCAGATGAAGAGATCAGGCATGGAGTAGAGATTCATATAAAAGGCTTTGCTAAAAATAAGCATGTTAATTTGTTTAAATTTACTGTTTCTACCAACAGAGTTGAGTATGTTGTTACCAATAACAAAACTCACAAATCTTCTAAAGCTGCACAAGATGAGTGTGGCTTTCGATGGGTAATTGAGAGCATGCAGAAATTAAGCAACTTACTGGGATAGAACGTTGTCAATGCAGGAAACAGCGTATTCAACATAATCATATTAGTTGGGCATTTTTAGTTTGGGCATTTCTCAAAAGGACTGCAAATACAATCGGTAAAACGGTTTACCAAATAAAGTTAGGGCTTTTAGATGACTATATGCAACAACAGCTGCGTTCTCCATCTTTACGATATTTAGAACCAAACATAGCGTAAGTTTTGTAGCTTTTATTTGAACAATATCCTTAATAATTTATGCCTTGGGTTAATTTAAGTTCTTAACCCAAGGTACCAAATAAAATCAGGAGAATATTTTATGAATAACATAGAAACAAGAATATTAGATTATGGAAGAAAAATAGATATGAATCTACAAAATATTTCTGAGCAAATAAATCAAATACAGAAATTAATAGGTGAAATTCCTTTAGATGCAAGACTAGTTAAAGAATATGATGATGAAGACGATGAAGATGATTTTGATGATGGAGTATGGATAGAGTTTCCTTTTAGAGAAACAACATAAAATTCGTAATTTCCAGCTCGATATAGATAGACTGCTTGCTTTAAAAATGGTAAGGTATAAATTCCTGTAAGTAAATAAGATATAAATTATGATGTGGTTGTTAATAGCACTTTGTTTAACCGGCTTAGTTTTGATTATAGGGGTAGTATCGATGGCTATTGGTGGTAAATTTGATAAAAAATTTAGCTCAAAGCTTATGACTATGAGAGTTTTTTTTCAGGCAGTTGCTATATTATTATTATTTATAATATTTTTATAAAGTTAATCCATAAACTGCCTGAAAAATTCTATAATTATTACTCGTTTTCTTCCCTAATTTCTCCCCATCTTTCTAAAATTTCTTCTAGCGTTATTTCTTTAATCTCTCCTTCAAAACTTTCTGAATCTATTAAAGATTCAATAAGTCGTTTCAATCCTGAAAGCTTAATATCATTATATTGATCATGATAATTATCTTCAAGCTGTTCAGTTATTTCTTCAATATCAAGCTCGTGCCAATGCATTAGTGTATTCCTCTTTAGTTGTCATGTAAGCTTATTTATTTAACATGTTATCTGATATTTGCCATTATTTTTTAAAAAATATTATTAACTCAATAAAATATTGTAGGCAAGTGAGTTTATTATGCAACTATATATTTAGATAGAACTTCAAAAATTGAGGACAATGTCTTTGTAATCCTCAGATGTTCACGTTACTTGCGTGTACGCTCCCGCTCCGAGGATATCAATCTCCTTGCTCTTTTCCAAGTTGATCTTCGTCTATCTATATTACTAATAAAATTTATGTTGTTTTACGCATTCTTTACATTTTAGGGGGTTTATGGTATAATAGTTAAAAAGAAAAAACTCAAAAATATGTCAATACTGCCTATCGTTACAGCACCTGATGAAAGGTTAAAACAAAAATCTCAAGCCGTTCCAGAGGTTAATGACCAAATCCGAAAATTCATGGATGATATGGTCGAAACTATGTACCATGAAGATGGGGGAGGGCTTGCTGCTGTGCAGGTTGGGGTACTAAAACGTATCATGGTAATTGATATAAAAGATCATGATCCGATTAAGAGACCAAAAGATTTCTATCCACTATTTATTGTAAATCCTGAAATAATAGAAAAATCAGAAGAGCTTGTTATAGCTAATGAAGGATGTATTTCAGTACCTGAACAACGTTATGAGATAGCAAGATCAGAATCTATAAAAATCAGATATTTAGATTATCATAACAAACCGCAAGAGCTTGAAGCTAATGATTGGCTTGCAAGAGTAATTCAACATGAGTATGATCATTTGGAAGGAAAGCTAATGATCGATTATCTAAGTAGTATGAAACGCGATATAGCTCTTCGTAAGCTTAAGAAACTCAAAAAAAATATAGTGTGAAGATAATAGACTTCTTGAATAACGCAGCTAATAAAGAGGAATTTGTAGGAAACACGGCACGCAGCACCGCAGCGTACACTTTAGTACGTGAGGATGCGAGTACCAGATTGACGCCCAAATTACCTTTAAAAGCAAGTTATGCAAAACGTCTGATTTTTATGGGGACGCCTGAGTTTGCTGTTCCTGCTCTTACAAAACTCATAAATTCCGACCATCAAGTAGTAGCTGTTTTTACGCAATCACCTAAAGCTAAGGGTAGGGGACTTAGTGAAACTAAATCTCCTGTGCATCAATTAGCTGATGAGGCTCAAATTCCTGTTTATACTCCTGTAACGCTTCGTAATGAAGAAGCTGCAAACTTAATTAATAGTATCGATGCTGATATAATAGTCGTTGTTGCATACGGTTTTATCATTCCGCAAAATATTTTAGATGCTAAAAAATATGGTTGTCTTAATATTCATCCGTCTGATTTACCTCGTCATAGAGGAGCAGCTCCTCTGCAGCGTACCATCATACAGGGCGATAAAACAAGCAGCGTATGTATTATGCAGATGGATGCAGGACTTGATACGGGTGATATATTAATAAAAGAGGATTTTGATTTACCTGAAAAAATCACACTGCAAGAGCTTCATGATAAATGTGCTAATTTGGGTGCAGAGTTATTAATCAAAACACTTGCAAATATTGATGAGATAGTGCCGAAACCTCAATCTAATGAGGGTGTTACTTATGCTCGTAAATTAACTAAAGAAGAGGGTAGAGTTAATTGGCAAGATTCTGCCTATGCTATTAATTGCAAAGTTCGCGGTATGAATCCATGGCCAGGAGTATATTTTAAATATAATGATAAAATGATCAAAATTCTTGAGGCAGAATATTCAAATGAAGATCATAATTTTATTCCTGGAACAATTATTAACAAAAATTTAGAAATAGCTTGCGGAAAAGGAATATTAATGATAAAAAAACTTCAACAAGAGGGTAAAAAAGTCTTAAACACTGAAGAATTTTTAAGAGGAGTTAAAACCTCTGTCATTAATAAAGTACAATAATAAAAATGTTAAATTTTACAAGATATTTTATATTTATAGTTTTTTACTTTTTCTATACTAGCAATATTTATGCAATAAATAATAATCATCAATTTATTGCAGTAGAATCATTGGAATCTCCTAATATAAAAATCAAAAAATTACTTGAAGAAAAAAATACTAGTCAATTTATTTTAGAGTTACCGAACGGCGTAGTAATTAATGAAGGTGGAGTTTTAACTGAAGAAGGTTATATTCTGCAAGATACTCAAACAAGCACAGGTGATCAACATCGTTTAGTGAATAAGAAACGAGATATTAACGAAGAAAACCCATTATATTTTAAAGGAAAGCTAGCAGTAATTTCATCTCCCGGCTCTGAAAATTGGTATCACTGGCTACTGAAAATGCAAGGACTAAGTAGAACAAAACCTATAAATTTTCTGCCCAAATTTCATTGGGGGTTTTATAACCAAAAATCTTTCTTGGCATGTTATTTAAAATCTCAGCAACATTGTCAAGACCTCTTTGTGTAACGGTAGTAATATCTGTATTTTTAGGTAAAATTCTATGAATCATAGAATTCATTTTTTCCACTAATGCTTTTTGTCTAGGGCGGTATGGATCACAAAAGAAAGTTTGAAACCCAGATAGTCTATAGGCAACATGCCCCACAAACTCTTTGCCATTATCCATAGTAATAGTCTTTCTCACACTATTTGGAAGAGTTTTTATCTTTCTTAAAAAACCATTGGTAACTGTTGTAGCTCTCTTGGAGTTATTCAGCACTAAAATAATCTTTTGACTCTTTTTATCCACCAGTGCACCAATATTCATACTTTGATTACCTTTATGAAATGTAAGATCTGCCTTAAAATTCCCTACTTCTACCTTTTTCGTAGCTATTGCATCACGCTGATGTATTGAGATCCTTTGTGGTATAGCATAAATCATTAAGATACTGACAATTTAATAGTATTAAAAACAGCATCATAAAATGTTTCAAAATCTCCTACAACTTTCCTAATTTCATTTTTTATCTTAAACCAGTAATGCTCTATAGGATTTAAATCAGGAGAGTAAGTTGGTAAATACAATATGGTACAACCAACGGATTCAATTAACTCTTTAACTTTAGAATTTTTATGAAAATTAATGTTATCCATAATAACGGTTTGCCCAGGTTGTAATTCTGTAATTAATACATCCCTAATATAAGTTTTAAAGACCTCTGTATTACAATTACCTTCAAATATTACAGGAGCAATAAGATTACCATTACAAAGACCAGCTATCATACTTATTCTAAATTTATGTTGATACACCTTTTCTCCATAACACCTTTGTCCTATAATGCTCCATCCATACTCTTTGCAAGCATTATCCTCTATTCCAGATTCATCAAGATATACTAATTTGTCTTTTGTGATGGTTTGTATCTTTGCTATAAATTCATTTCTTAATTTAATATCTCTTTTCGGATGAAAATGAGTTTTGTTTATAGCTATAGCCAAGTTTTCTGATTTGTCTTAAAATAGTTACAGATGCAATATTACCCCATTGCTTTGCTAACTCCTTTGATGTTTTATTCATATTAGCTTTAAAAAATTCTTTAAAAGATTCTGAATCTTTTATCTTATGACTATGTCCTTTCTGATAACCAGTTGCTGCTTCTAAAGTACCTTGCTTATCTTTTAATTTTTTCCATTTATATATAGTATCACGACTTACATTAAATCTCTTTTGGGTATATTCCCCGCCGCTTGCGGCGTAATATGGCGGAATGAGCAAATATATACATAAAAGTCATAATGTTACGGTACTGCTGTATCACATGGTATTTCCAGCAAAATATCGCCGAGCAGTGTTTGACGTATCAGTTGATCAAGTATTACGAGAAATATGTTTAGAGATAGAAAAGAGATATCAAATAAAATTTTTAGAAATAGGGGTTGATGAAGATCATGTCCATTTTTTGGTACAATCTGTACCAACCTATAGCGTAACAAAAATAGTAACAACAATTAAAAGTGTTACAGCTCGTCAAATATTTAGACAGTGTCCACAGGTAAAGAAACAATTATGGGGTGGAGAATTTTGGACTGATGGATATTTTACGAGTACGGTAGGTAAGCATGGAAATGAGAATATGATAGGAAAATACGTAAAAAACCAAGGCAAGGAATATCAGAAACTGCATGAGGATCATCAGCTAGCTTTCTTCTAAAATACCCCGCTTGCTTGCGGCGGGGATTACTTTTATTACCTCCAAACTCTGGTAATGGTAAGTTTACTGCATTACTATTTAAAATATTCTTAATTTTAGAGTAAGAACTTATACCATAATGTAGTGCTCTATGACAGGCTTTATCTATTAAGTCATCATTGTAAACCTTACGTAAAGAAATGATACCTCGTGCACAACGTTGCCAATCATTCACTCTTGTTTGTTGTAATGATTCTAATAATAAACTGCAATTATTCCCTATCTGCTGCATTTGTTGTTGATAATGTTCACTATATTCTATAAAACCTGGGCATAGACGTTTGTATTTAGCATAATGAGACGGATTAGTGGTAAATATCCCCTTGCCCTCTGTTCTAACGTGTCTTGCTATTAAATCATTTTGTATAGAAAATATTTGAACAAGTTTTGGGGACAATTGTACCATTACCTCACTGTATATATATTTTGCTGGTACAGAGTAATAATTATTATCTATGGTAATATGACGATCTTTTGCTACTTTTCGATTATGCCAAGATGACAAATCAAAAGTTTCTAATGGTAAAGGAATCAAACTACTTCTTTCCTCTTGCTCAAACAGTTCTCTAGGTATTCTCTTAGTAGTACCATGTATTCGGCTATTGGCCTTATTTAACCAATTTGCAAGACCATTTGTTAATTCTTCATATCTATCAAATTTACGACCAGCAAAAAAATTATTTTTAACGTATTTTATTCCCGACTCAACTTTGCCTTTTTCTTGCGGTTGATACACTCGACAAGGAGAAAGTAAAATTCCATAATGATCGGCTAAGCACTTATATTCCTTCTGATATACTGGCTCATAAAAATTGGCATCTACTACTCCAGCTTTAAGATTATCAAGTTTTATTACTTTTGGACTACCAGCAAAATAATTAAATGCATTGATATGACATTGAATCCATGTTTGACAACTTTGATCAAACACTACTTCATAATAATCAAGGCGACTATAGCTTAAACGCATATTAAATACATATGCTTTAACTCTACGCCCTTTAGAATTATACTGTAAGCCTATGTCACCAAAATCTACTTGTGCTTCCTCTCCTGCTAAAGTATGAAAACGAATGCAACTGTTATCCTTAATTTTATATTTTTTGATATAACGGGTCAAAGAAGTATAACTGCTTGTATAACCTTGATTTTTTAACTCCTCAAAAATTCTTATGTAACTCAGATTTTTTTCTAATAACTCAATTATTTTTTCGTGCCAAAAATCCAAAACTGAAGATCGTTCATAGATTGCTGGGGATTCTGTACCAGCCTCTACATAGCGGTTTATTATTTTTCGTACTGTTTTGCGGTCTGTTCTTGTTAGTTTGGCAATATTCCTTTGACTATTGCCTTGTTTATAAAGGGTGATAATTGTTGTATACATATTTATTCTTATCATTGTATCACTAGATATTTACTTGCTTAATTATCTAGTGAATATTGCACATTAACCTTATTAGGTCACACCAACTTCTCTGGTCCCTTTTTCGTGCAATTTACTGGTCCCTTTTATTTTAGCAATGACACACATCAAGAATGATGTTATTTTTTCATCTAATGGATATACAATATTTGATGATACGGTTTTAAATAAAAGGAATACGAAGCAAATAGAAATTGCAAGATCGCAGTACAGTGGAGCTACAGGTAGAGTTACTAAAGGTATAGGAGTAGTGAGTCTGGTATATTATAACCCTGATATTAATAAGTTTTGGGTAATAGATTATCGAATTTTTGCACCTGATCATGATGGAGCAACAAAACTAGAACACCTATTAAACATGTTAAATAATGCTGTTTATAGCAAGAAGATTCCTTTTCAAACAGTACTTTTTGACACATGGTTATTCTACACACAAAATTATGCAACATGTTGACTCTCTGGGGAAATATTATTATGCCCCTATTAAAGCCAATAGAAACGTTAGTAAAACACACGATTCTAAACCTTATAAAGCTGTAAAAGAGTTGACATTTTCAGATGAAGAGATCAGGCATGGAGTAGAGATTCATATAAAAGGCTTTGCTAAAAATAAGCATGTTAATTTGTTTAAATTTACTGTTCCTACCAACAGAGTTGAGTATGTTGTTACCAATAACAAAACTCACAAATCTTCTAAAGCTGCACAAGATGAGTGTGGCTTTCGATGGGTAATTGAGAGCATGCACAGAGAAATTAAGCAACTTACTGGGATAGAACGTTGTCAATGCAGGAAACAGCGTATTCAACGTAATCATATTAGTTGGGCATTTTTAGTTTGGGCATTTCTCAAAAGGACTGCAAATACAATCGGTAAAACGGTTTACCAAATAAAGTTAGGGCTTTTAGATGACTATATGCAACAACAGCTGCGTTCTCCATCTTTACGATATTTAGAACCAAACATAGCGTAAGTTTTGTATATTTACTTACCTTACTTATTCGTATCCCTGCTTCTACAGCTTTTATAACTCTTAGTCTTAGTTCTATTGCATATGCTCGTGCCATATCTCTTTACATGCTTGTTAATATTTGCTTACTATAACATGATACTCTCGCTCTGTCAGTACCTTAATGACTTATGCTATATAATGATCCTTTGACGCCTCTTCCCTCTTTCTTGCCTTTTATATCTTTTAGAAGGTAAATAGCTATATAACTTTAATTTAGCTGCTACTGCAGAAGTGTAAACAAATCTATATATACTTTCTGTACTGATACACAAAGCTGTATTTTTGTCTAGTTTTAACTTTCCGGCTATAGCATCCGGCGACCATTTCTTGCGAATCATAGCATTTTTAATATAATCTAACAACATAGGGTTCTTTTCTATTTTTAATAACTCTTGCTGATACATCCTGTTTTCATATTTTTCCTGAGCAACACAAGGCATATACTTATCTTTTACCTTATTTCTTTTTAGTTCCATACTAATAGCGCTTTTAGACCTCGTAAGATGTTGTGCTATCTTATTAATACTGACTCCTAGGTCATACATTCTTTTTATCTCATATCTCTCTTCTCGAGATAAGTGTCTATATTTTCTGTTCATCATTACCTATTTAAAATCTTATTATTTTAAATAGGTTCTGTTCTACTTACTTATAGTATTTTCAGTAGAAACAGTAAATTTAAACAAATTAACATGCTTATTTTTAGCAAAGCCTTTTATATGAATCTCTACTCCATGCCTGATCTCTTCATCTGAAAATGTCAACTTTTTTACAGCTTTATAAGGTTTAGAATCGTGCGTTTTACTAACGTTTCTATTGGCTTTAATAGGGGCATAATAATATTTCCCCAGAGAGTCAACATGTTGCATAATTTTGTGTGTAGAATACCATGTGTCAAAAAGTACTGTTTGAAAAGGAATCTTCTTGCTATAAACAGCATTATTTAACATGTTTAATAGGTGTTCTAGTTTTGTTGCTCCATCATGATCAGGTGCAAAAATTCGATAATCTATTACCCAAAACTTATTAATATCAGGGTTATAATATACCAGACTCACTACTCCTATACCTTTAGTAACTCTACCTGTAGCTCCACTGTACTGCGATCTTGCAATTTCTATTTGCTTCGTATTCCTTTTATTTAAAACCGTATCATCAAATATTGTATATCCATTAGATGAAAAAATAACATCATTCTTGATGTGTTCCCATAACAAAGAAGGTGTATATTTTTCATTCCTTAAAAATCTATTAATAACATCATGACTACATTTCTTTGCATGTTCAGCGTAGTAGGTTAAACTATAATTCTTTTGGCTAACTATTAAAAATTGACAATAATCTGTCCTATTAATTGGTATTGCTTGCAACTTTATCCTCTTTGACATGTTTAATTATTTTTACAATAATTTATCACTTTTTTACTCATAGCGTAAGTTTTGTCATAAAATTATCCTCCTGTTTATTAGTAATTTCTATTGGCACAAGACCAGCTTTCTTTTTATCCTTAAGCCTGAAACTATCACCTTTAATATTGAGTATAGTGGAGTGATGAAGCAGACGATCTAAGATAGCAGCTGTAAGAGCACTATCCTGAGCAAGACTATTGTGCCATTGTCCAAATGGAAGATTACTTGTAAGAATTATGCTACCCTTCTCATAACGCTTTGCTATAACCTGAAATAATAGATTAGCTTGTTCCTGTTTTAACGGCAGATATCCAAATTCATCTATTATAAGTAATTTATATGGTAGTATGACTCTTTTGAATATGGAGTCCAGGTTTCCCTGGTTTAGTCCGGCATTCAGTACAAGCATCAAATCTGCAGCTGTTATAAATTTAGTCTTGATTCCACATTGTGTAGCTGCATAACCAAGGGCAATAGCTATATGGGTTTTTCCTACTCCAGAAGGACCAAGCAGAATAATATTTTCCTGTCTTTCTACAAAAGATAGAGACCTTAGGCCTTCCAGAATCTTGCGTTTTATTCCTGTAGCAAAATCATAATCAAAATTATCCAGCGTTTTAATAGCAGGAAAACCTGCCATTCTGGTGAGTATTGATTTACTTCTATTCTGTCGTGCCAACAGCTCTGTTTTTAATATTGACTCAAGGAAATCCGTATAACTTGAGTCTTCTTTACTAGAAGATTGTGCAATATCAAAATAATTTTCAGCTATCTGAATAAGGTTTAAAGAGCGGCATAGCTCTTCTATACGTTGGTGCTGTAGGTTCATAATGCCTCCAGTATACTTTGGTATATGCAGAGGGAATGTTGTAAGGAAACTGTAGAAAATCGTTCCCTTTTATCTTCCATAATCTCTAGTGCTGCAGGATGACTACCACTATAATCCAATGGTAGTGGCGGAAGATTGCTCCTTTCAAACTTTAATCTTTCTGCAGGTATTTCGCCTGTTGTTCCATGCACACGCTGATTCGCAGTATCACGCAACCATTTTAGCACCTCTGAATTTGCAGTATCCACATCCAACACTAACTCTGCAGTTTTTAATTTTGTTGCTAATGGATTATAAAAGCTTTCTCTTATATATCTGTTAAATCGCTCAACCTTGCCCTTAGTTTTTGCTCTATAAGGCCTACACACTTTTAATCGGAAACTGTAATGTTTGGCAAAATCCAGCATACCTTTATTAAAGCGGTGTATGCCAGGACCATATGTATCCCTATCCAGTATTACTGTCTTCATGTTGTCATACAGTACTTCTTCTGGCACTCCGCCAAAATATTTAAATCTCTTTTGGGTATATTCCCCGCCGCTTGCGGCGTAATATGGCGGAATGAGCAAATATATACATAAAAGTCATAATGTTACGGTACTGCTGTATCACATGGTATTTCCAGCAAAATATCGCCGAGCAGTGTTTGACGTATCAGTTGATCAAGTATTACGAGAAATATGTTTAGAGATAGAAAAGAGATATCAAATAAAATTTTTAGAAATAGGGGTTGATTGTCATTGCTAAAATAAAAGGGACCAGTAAATTGCACGAAAAAGGGACCAGAGAAGTTGGTGTGACCTAATAAGGTTAATGTGCAATATTCACTAGATAATTAAGCAAGTAAATATCTAGTGATACAATGATAAGAATAAATATGTATACAACAATTATCACCCTTTATAAACAAGGCAATAGTCAAAGGAATATTGCCAAACTAACAAGAACAGACCGCAAAACAGTACGAAAAATAATAAACCGCTATGTAGAGGCTGGTACAGAATCCCCAGCAATCTATGAACGATCTTCAGTTTTGGATTTTTGGCACGAAAAAATAATTGAGTTATTAGAAAAAAATCTGAGTTACATAAGAATTTTTGAGGAGTTAAAAAATCAAGGTTATACAAGCAGTTATACTTCTTTGACCCGTTATATCAAAAAATATAAAATTAAGGATAACAGTTGCATTCGTTTTCATACTTTAGCAGGAGAGGAAGCACAAGTAGATTTTGGTGACATAGGCTTACAGTATAATTCTAAAGGGCGTAGAGTTAAAGCATATGTATTTAATATGCGTTTAAGCTATAGTCGCCTTGATTATTATGAAGTAGTGTTTGATCAAAGTTGTCAAACATGGATTCAATGTCATATCAATGCATTTAATTATTTTGCTGGTAGTCCAAAAGTAATAAAACTTGATAATCTTAAAGCTGGAGTAGTAGATGCCAATTTTTATGAGCCAGTATATCAGAAGGAATATAAGTGCTTAGCCGATCATTATGGAATTTTACTTTCTCCTTGTCGAGTGTATCAACCGCAAGAAAAAGGCAAAGTTGAGTCGGGAATAAAATACGTTAAAAATAATTTTTTTGCTGGTCGTAAATTTGATAGATATGAAGAATTAACAAATGGTCTTGCAAATTGGTTAAATAAGGCCAATAGCCGAATACATGGTACTACTAAGAGAATACCTAGAGAACTGTTTGAGCAAGAGGAAAGAAGTAGTTTGATTCCTTTACCATTAGAAACTTTTGATTTGTCATCTTGGCATAATCGAAAAGTAGCAAAAGATTGTCATATTACCATAGATAATAATTATTACTCTGTACCAGCAAAATATATATACAGTGAGGTAATGGTACAATTGTCCCCAAAACTTGTTCAAATATTTTCTATACAAAATGATTTAATAGCAAGACACGTTAGAACAGAGGGCAAGGGGATATTTACCACTAATCCGTCTCATTATGCTAAATACAAACGTCTATGCCCAGGTTTTATAGAATATAGTGAACATTATCAACAACAAATGCAGCAGATAGGGAATAATTGCAGTTTATTATTAGAATCATTACAACAAACAAGAGTGAATGATTGGCAACGTTGTGCACGAGGTATCATTTCTTTACGTAAGGTTTACAATGATGACTTAATAGATAAAGCCTGTCATAGAGCACTACATTATGGTATAAGTTCTTACTCTAAAATTAAGAATATTTTAAATAGTAATGCAGTAAACTTACCATTACCAGAGTTTGGAGGTAATAATGCAGAACTTATTTAATGACCTACGAAGCTTTAGATTATCAGGTATAGTCAATAGTTTAAATGAAAGGATTATTTATGCTCAAAATAATAAACTAGGATTTAAAGAATTTCTATCACTATTATGTGAAGATGAAAAATCTAACCGTAAGGATAATAATTACCGTCGCCGTAAAAGTGCTGCTAAATTGCCGGTAACTAAAAATTTAGAAGACTTTGATTTTAATTTCCAACCAAGTGTTGATGCCAAAGTAATAAGTGATTTATCAACTTGTGATTATATTAATACTAAGGGAAATGTAATATTCATAGGTGATTCAGGAACTGGGAAAACTCATCTTGCCATTGGGCTAGCATTAAAAGCTTTAACACGAGAATACTCTGTATATTTTACTACGGTATCGGATATGCTTTATAATTTACATATTGCAAGAGCAGATAATAGTTATCACAAAAAGGTTAAATTACTCCTATCGTTTGATTTATTAATTCTTGATGAGCTCGGGTTTAAGCAATTGCCAAAACATTCAGTAGAAGACTTTTTTAATATTATTGCTAAACGATATGAAAATAAATCTACCATTATTACCACAAACAAGGATTTTGAAAAATGGAATGAAATATTTGCTGATGAAGTATTAACTCATGCAATTATTGATCGAGTGGTACATCATGCTCATATACTAAACATAAAAGGTAAAAGTTATCGTATTAATAACTATAAATCTGGAGGTAATATGGCATAAAAATTTTTAAATATAGTGGTTCCTTTTTCGTGCAATTTACTGGTCCCTTTTTAATTGACAATGACAGTTGATGAAGATCATGTCCATTTTTTGGTACAATCTGTACCAACCTATAGCGTAACAAAAATAGTAACAACAATTAAAAGTGTTACAGCTCGTCAAATATTTAGACAGTGTCCACAGGTAAAGAAACAATTATGGGGTGGAGAATTTTGGACTGATGGATATTTTACGAGTACGGTAGGTAAGCATGGAAATGAGAATATGATAGGAAAATACGTAAAAAACCAAGGCAAGGAATATCAGAAACTGCATGAGGATCATCAGCTAGCTTTCTTCTAAAATACCCCGCTGCTTGCGGCGGGGATTACTTTTATTGCCCGCTTATGGCATTCTATTAATGTTACAAGCTTCTCATTAGTAACAAATTCTACATAGCTTGCTCGACTAAATCCTAATGTAGCCACAAAAGCTGATAGAGGACTTTTCCCCTTACGAAATTCTATCCAGTCAACTTGCATCTGTTTGCCAGAAGCAGTCTCAAATCTTATCATATCCTCCTGTTTAGCTGCAGGCTTTATACTCCTTAAATAATCCCTGAGTTGGGTCATCCCGCCTGTGTAACCCAACTCCTTTATCTCTTGAAACAGTACCAGATAGTGATACAGGATGGGCTGATTTTATTCTGTCACTCAAGTAGTCTTTATATGGGGCAAGCTTTGTTACCAACTTTGGCCTATCCTTATATTTAGGGGAACCATCATATTTTAAATATTTACGTACTGTATTTACTGATGCACCTACTTCTCTTGCTATACTTCTTAAGCTTTTACCATGTTTATTCAATATTTTTATTTCCATTATTTGCTCCAGTATTATCATTATTCATTACCTCCTTATTCAGAAGATATTACTTTAATACTATATCAATTTTTATCCGTTGCTCTGTATCATTTTACTTCCGTTGCTAACACCTATGAAAAAAGCTATACGCCAGCTAAGTCCAAAATGAGTAATTAATAATACTAATTCTAGTGCAGCGACTCCTCCGAGTACTGAAAAACAAGCAACAAGTGCTACAATCGGATATTGTTTAGGAGGTGATATTATTTCTGTAAGATAAAGTTCTGCTCCTATTAACTCACCTAAAGATGACATACCTTGAATAATACGACATATAGTAACGATCCAAGTAGCAGTAATTCTCCTATTTGAGCATAAGTAGGTAACCCTGCCATAATAGCACAAGAAATAGCCATTAAAATTGTAGTTACAATTACTGTAGATTTACGCCCATATTTTATCACCCATCCATCCGAAAACTAAAGCCCCAAAAGGTCTAAAAACGAATGTAGAGCAAAAAGCACTAGCAGAATATATAGCGGCAGTATTAGTATCAGCTTTTGGAAAAAATAACTCATTAAGAAGTACAGCCATATGTACATAAATCATTAAATCAAAATATTCAAGAAATGTACCTATAGATAATAATCCTACAGCTTCCTTTTGTTCGCTTGTTAAATTTTTTTGTTCTCGTGTATAGCCAAGCATAAATCCTTTACAAAAAATTAAATTGTAAAAAACTTATACCTTTTTATATAAAAGTCAATAGGAATTTTTACTGGAGGTTAAAATTTTTTATTTAGATCAATAATATAATCGAATAGAGATTCAAAATAATGAAGAGTTTTGTATATTTGTTTACCAATTTTTTTAGACAAAACTTACGCTATGTTTGATATAATGCCCATGAATTAAGGGATATTATGAAGTGCTTCACTATAAAACATTGCTGTGTAATAAGAGTTTTTAGCATATTTGCTATAACATAGCGTAAGTTTTGTAGAAATATATAACAGTAGAAAGAAGAGAAAAAGGGCTAATTATATATATTGGTTAGTTCTAATTTTTAGCTGGCGGATAGAGGGGGATTCGAACCCCCGACACGTTGCCGTGAACACGCTTTCCAGGCGTGCACCTTAAACCGCTCGGCCATCTATCCATGAATAATAAGTATTTAATTTATTATCTATTGTTTATTATTTGAAAAAATATTGTTAGCTTCCAAAAGCTCATTTTTAGTATTAACACCGACAATTAAATCATGATTGTCAGATAATAAATAAGAAACTTTTTTTCCATTATCTTTACACAATTTTACCAGTTCTGTTAAATAAACTTCTTTATTATCTCTAGAATCATTAGCAAATAAAGGTAGATATTCGTTTAAAATTCCAGGATTAAATGCCATAATTCCGGAATTACAAAGTTTTATTTTCTTTTGTTCCTCAGTAGCATTTTTATATTCAATTATTTCCAAAAATTCACCATTTTGATCTATGGAGATTCTACCATAAAAAGCGGGGTCATCTCTTTCAAAACATAATGTTACTAATGAAGCATTACTAAAATTTAGATATTCTATTAATTCATTCATTAATTCTCGAGTAATAAGTGGGTGATCACCATATAACACTAAGATAGTTTTATTTTCATCAATTAAATCTATTGCTGCATGAGTAGCATGTGCTGTACCTTTAGGCTCTCTTTGCAGGGCAAAACGACACATATTTTCATAAGGTGTCAAATATTTTTTCAAATCTTCTGAATAAACTATAACTACATCATCAGTTACTTTAAGTGAATTCTTTAATACTGTTTCAAGCATTGGAACGCTGCCAACTTTATGCATTACTTTTGGTAAATCAGACTCCATTCTGCTGCCTTTGCCAGCTGCTAAAATAATTATTTGAATATTATTCATTCGCTACCTTGTAAAATTTCATAAATTTCATCTGATAATTCGTAATTACCAAAAACTCTCTGCACATCGTCGCTTTCTTCCAAAAGATCAACAAGCTTTAAAAGCTTTTTAGCTTTTTCTTTATCATCGATAATTATTGTATTTAAAGGAACCCATCCTATATAAGCTTCTTCAGCGGTGCCATATTTATCCGTTAAAAATTCTAAGACCTTAGAAAAATTTTCAATATCAGTATATATAGTATGTAGTACTTCATCTGAGACTATATCATCTGCTCCTGCTTCTATTGCAGTTTCTAAAATGTTTTCAGCTGAGCTAATTTCTAGAGGATATTGAATGACACCACAATGTTTGAATAAAAAATTAACGCTACCGGTTTCGCCTAAATTACCACCATATTTAGTAAAGCTAGAGCGTACCTCAGCAGCAGTACGATTTTTATTATCAGTTAAAGCCTCAACTATTATAGCAATACCGCCTGGTGCATAACCCTCATATCTAATTTCTGTATAATTTTCATTATTAGCGGAATCATTAGCACTATTAATAGCTTTATCAATTCTTTCTTTAGGAAGATTTTGGCTGCGGGCAGTGGCTAAAGCGGTTCTAAGACGTGGATTATTATCAGGGTTTGTAGAGCCAGCTTTGAGGGCGGTAACTATCTCACGAATTAATTTTGTAAAAACTTTTGCTCTTTTCTTATCTTGAGCACCTTTACGATGCTGAATATTTTTAAACTTTGAGTGTCCCGCCATTTTATCTATACTTTAAAAATATTTAACCTTGTTTTGCTTTAAATCTTTTATTCTTTTTATTTATTACAAAAATTTTGCCTCTTCTTTTAACGATTTGGCAATCTTTATCACGTTTTTTCAATGATTTTAACGAACTAACGACTTTCATACATGTCCTGACTATATTTAACTTAAGGTGATAATAAACTTTTTTGTCCAATCAGTCAATTACCAATTTATATAATCAATTATCTCTGAACACTTTCTTGTTTGCGATTTTTTGGTTTGGTATTTAATTTTGGTTGGATATCTAATTTTATATTCATTTTATTAAGCTTGCTGTTTGAATTCCTTCTTTTCCGCTTCTATTATTCATCAATACTTCTCTTATATCTGATGTAACATTTTGTACATTTTCAAATTTATTGATCTTATTTAATGTTTTAGGATCGATTTTTGCTTTAAGGTCATTTGCTATCCCTTTAAAACCGATTTTTTACAAAATCTTGCTAATTTATAATAGACTTTATAAGTTCTTGATATATCAAATTTGTTTTCATTATTTATAAATTCTGTAGTATTTTTAATTCTCTCTTTAAAGCTTTTATCATTTTTAATAGTTGCTATGTGTTGATCTGTCAGCAGCTTTTTATCTTTCATTATTTGAAATGTATCATCATATAATTTTTCCATTGCTTCTGTTGTTATAGTATTTTTTGAATTATTTTTTACAAATTTCTGAGCTAATTTTTCTATTTCACTAGTAATAGCTTTATCTTCTTTATTGAGGTTTTTAACTATACTATCATCTTTAAAGCCTGTATTTCCTTTATAAGACTCATCAAAATTATTTTTTATACCTAAATTTATAGCTTGATTTAGAAACTCTTTTTCTGATTTTGATATTGCAACTTGGTTTCTAGATAAGATATATTTTAGAGGATCTATAAAGGATATTAAATAATTTAGAAGATAGTTGCTCAGTTTCATTTTCTACCATAAATGCCTTTATAAATAAATTACTACTTATTAATATTAATAATCTAAAATGAATTATTTTTAAAGTTTGTAATAAAAATACAAAGTAAGTTACCATATTTTATGGTTTTTCTTGACATATATATAATAATTTAGAGTATAATATATTTACAAAAATTAATAAAACCGTATTTTATGGTTTTTGTCACCGCGTCTTTATAAACATATGGAGTATTTAATATGCAGCAATATTCAATTCATAAACTTAAAGAAAATTTATTTAAAATTGTTATAGATAATAAAGAATGGAGTCTTAATGACTTTGGGGGTTTTGATGCTCTTCAAAAGTTACCTGAGATAGTTGAAAATAGCCCATTATTTGCTAAAGCAGTAAAAAACTTTAACCCTACAGTTAAGGGAACAGGCTTATCTATATTTAATTCTATAAATAAGACAATACCTTATACATTACCTATTAAATTCACAGAAGTTGCTCTTAAATTGGAAGCAGTAGGTAGAAATGCTAGCCACGTATGGGAAACCTTGTCAGTGATATTAGAAAAAGCTCAAGAGGAAGGAGTAACTTACTTAAGTTTAGGTAGAGGCTGGTATGGTAAGCAAGACATAACAGGTGGTAAAAAGATATTAGATCTTATGTCGTAAAATTTACAAGCAACTCGAAATGATCCACTCAAGTCTAAAATATTTAATATATTATTAGAAGAAACAGATAAAAAAGAACAAGGTTTATTTGCTATTCCCGATACCCATAAGAAATATCAAACTGTAATGAAAGCATACGCAGAATATGAAGCACTTGTAGAAGAGAGTGAATTTGTGGTATTAGGAGTACAATTTAACACCCTTGAAATTCAGGAACACGAAAATCTACCTGAAGCAAATAATGATAGTGCACAAGCAGGAGCTACGAGTGTAGAAAACGATATTTTAGGTATGCCTATTGATCAATCGGCAACGCTAATTAATTAGGGAGTGCAAAGTTCTGGAGAAAGTTCTAACGCTCAAGGTAGAACAGCTATGGACTTTTTAACTCAAGTAAGCAACATTGTACATGCATCAGGTGGTAATCTTAAAGGGTTAGTTAATATAGCTCCTGATATAATAAATAATCCTCAAAATACTAACTCTCAACCTAATGTTCAGAGTTAATACATATTTACCAACTAGGGCACAAAATCTTGCTGCAACAGCAAGTTATAATATAGAAACAAATCCACAACAATCTGGATCAGGAGCTAATACTAAAAAATCCTCCGCTTGATGTTAAAGGAAAGATTAATAGTATCAACGAATTATTAAAAAATTATAATGAGGAGTTAAAGAATTTAACAGAGATGGGATTAGATGCAGACGTTGTAAAAACTATTTTAGAAACAGGTGACACAAAAAAATATCTTTTAGCGGAAGCAAAAGAACTTACCAAAGAATTGCTTAAATATTATGGAAATCTTTCAATTTTAGAAAAAGGTTTTTTTAAAGATTCAGAAGTTTGTAATAAATATAACACATTAACAACAGATATTCGTGCTATTGATATAAGCTTATCTGATGATTTAAGATATCCCTTAACTAAAATTATGTTAAATGTTCCTAAAAATCCTTTGGAATATTTGGGGGAGTTTTTTGGAGGGCAATCAAGTGTTGCATCAGAACAGATATTGAAAAATTTTGCAATAGAATATGAGAATACTCATACTAGAGATGAAATCGAGGCTTTAGGTGATTTTTCTTATTTAATTTAAACTCACCTTTTAAAATTTAAAATGTCATAATTTCTTTTGTTTTATAGGATAAATTATGGCATTTTTCTTTATGTCTTAAAAACTCCTAAATTTTTCTTAACCCATCTATTTTATTGACAAATCTTAATAATATTCATATATTGCATTTCCAAAAAATTAATACCATATTTTGTGGTATTAAAATTTAAACTTAATTTAAAAAAGGATATATTCTGTGAGAGAGTCTTTAATTAGCATATTAAAAAAAGTAACAGCGAACAATAAAAAGCCCAAATTTACAAATTTATTTAGATATAATAAATGAAATTATAGATCTTACTAGCAATGAAAATAATATTGATAACAGAAAAGAAAAATTTCAAGATATTCAAATATCATTAGAGCAGATTAAAGAAAAATCAAAAGAAAATATTATAGAAGTTAAAGAAAAGTTAAAGGAAATATTAGAATATTTTGGTCAAGATTTATACACCACAAAACTTACGCTATGAGTAAAAAAGTGATAAATTATTGTAAAAATAATTAAACATGTCAAAGAGGATAAAGTTGCAAGCAATACCAATTAATAGGACAGATTATTGTCAATTTTTAATAGTTAGCCAAAAGAATTATAGTTTAACCTACTACGCTGAACATGCAAAGAAATGTAGTCATGATGTTATTAATAGATTTTTAAGGAATGAAAAATATACACCTTCTTTGTTATGGGAACACATCAAGAATGATGTTATTTTTTCATCTAATGGATATACAATATTTGATGATACGGTTTTAAATAAAAGGAATACGAAGCAAATAGAAATTGCAAGATCGTAGTACAGTGGAGCTACAGGTAGAGTTACTAAAGGTATAGGAGTAGTGAGTCTGGTATATTATAACCCTGATATTAATAAGTTTTGGGTAATAGATTATCGAATTTTTGCACCTGATCATGATGGAGCAACAAAACTAGAACACCTATTAAACATGTTAAATAATGCTGTTTATAGCAAGAAGATTCCTTTTCAAACAGTACTTTTTGACACATGGTATTCTACACACAAAATTATGCAACATGTTGACTCTCTGGGGAAATATTATTATGCCCCTATTAAAGCCAATAGAAACGTTAGTAAAACACACGATTCTAAACCTTATAAAGCTGTAAAAGAGTTGACATTTTCAGATGAAGAGATCAGGCATGGAGTAGAGATTCATATAAAAGGCTTTGCTAAAAATAAGCATGTTAATTTGTTTAAATTTACTGTTTCTACCAACAGAGTTGAGTATGTTGTTACCAATAACAAAACTCACAAATCTTCTAAAGCTGCACAAGATGAGTGTGGCTTTCGATGGGTAATTGAGAGCATGCACAGAGAAATTAAGCAACTTACTGGGATAGAACGTTGTCAATGCAGGAAACAGCGTATTCAACGTAATCATATTAGTTGGGCATTTTTAGTTTGGGCATTTCTCAAAAGGACTGCAAATACAATCGGTAAAACGGTTTACCAAATAAAGTTAGGGCTTTTAGATGACTATATGCAACAACAGCTGCGTTCTCCATCTTTACGATATTTAGAACCAAACATAGCGTAAGTTTTGACCACTAAGAATGATCCAACAAAAGCAGAAATATTTAAAATCATAGTTAATGATTATAGAGTTTGTGGCGACGAAGAATATAGATTGGGTTTAGAATTTAAGGTAAGATTTGATATTGTAAAACCTACCGAATCAGGTAAAGAGATATTTTATAAGCAGCCAGAATTAACCTTAGGCAATAATAAAAAAATACTTGAAGTCGAATTAACAAATCCATTTTCTGAATTAGAACAAGTATTAAAAACCTTAGGGGGAGTAGAAAGCAACACAGGCATCAATAATCTAGAATAATTATTTAGTCTTTTGTAATATAACTTTTCTTGCTTAATTAGAAAAGTTATGTTATGTTAATTTATTCAAAAATAATGAAATAATTTAGGGTAAATGTTTGTTAAGCTATTGATTTTCACAATTCCTTATATCTTCTTTTCATCAATAGCTATTGCTGATCCTGAAATAGCTGAGTCTTTAAAATGTTCTAAACTTTTCCCTTATTTTGAAAAAAAATTTAATATCCCGTCTAATACACTTCATTCAATTGCTTTAAAGGAATCAGGTAAAAAACATAAAACTTGTAACCTTAGAGTAGTATGGCCTTGGACTGTTAATGTTGAGGGTAAAGGCTATCACTTTAATACTAAAAGAGAGGCAGTAAATTTTGTAAGAAAAGAAATTATAAGGGGGCGTGAAAGCATCGACGTTGGATGTATGCAGATTAATTTAAGACATCATTTAGGAGCTTTTAACTCTCTTGATCAGGCATTTGAGCCGAATAATAATGTTCGTTATGGTGCAGAATTTCTACGTTCAAAATATGATCAGCTTAAAAATTGGCATAAAGCTATAGCACATTATCACTCCGCTACTCATTCTTTGGGTTTTAAATATAAACAGGATGTAGTGAAAATAGCAAGTAATATGGCACTTTATAAAGCTTCATTGCATGGTTACTTAAATAATAGTGAGGATATTTTAGTAGATAAGGCTGTAGTCAGTAATAATAAAGTTCAGAAAAAGCCATTTTTTACTAGTAATAAAAGATATAAAAGTAGTATTATGGTCCCGATCCCAGTTAAAATTAACTAAATTTATGAATATTAAATCAATAATATGTTTTGTAATATTAGTAAGTGCAGTAAAAATTAATGCCGATTTTAACGATATTCAAGTTACAGAAACTACTCAAGATATAGTAATAGAGCAAGAAACTATAAAATTGCCCTGGAGTGATTGCACCGAAATACATAAATTATTTGAAAGAAAATTTTCTTTTTCAGAAAAACAGGTTAAAAAAGAAAATAGAATTTATGAAGAATATAGAAAATTTTATTTAGATCATAATAATCCTAGCAATTTTTCTATGCAATTTAGTGAAAGAAAAACTGATGCTCAGAGAGTAGAGACATTAATTTCAGGTTTTTTAAAATTTTGTGAAGACAATTTTCAAACTAGTAATATTAAGCCTAATTCCTTAAGCTATCAAATTAAAAAACAACAAGAACAGTTGTTTAATAATATAAGAAGTGAAAATTATAAAATATATTATAAACAAAGATATTATAATAATGCCGTGTTACCCTCACATAATAATTAATTACTCATTAATACTTGCATTTTGTATTTATTAATTTATTTTAATAAACTCAATATAATAGGTAGGTATTATGTTTAGAAAATTTATATTAGTAGCATTATTATGTGTAAATAGTTATAAAACTTTAGCAGAAGATAAGAAATCAGAGAGCGTACCAACTAAAATTTTGATAAATATTTCTGAAAATTATAATTGTAGTGATAGCGATTTAGTAGAAAAGCGAAAACAGTACATAAAAGAGAAGAAATTAAAGCCTATTTATTCAGAATATTTTAAACAAGGTAGTGGATATTTAATATCAAATAAAGAAATTAGTTTATTTCAATTTGATCCTGAAAGGTCAAAAGAAATTTTGAGCGAAAATCCAAGTATAAGAATGCAAAAAAACTTTTAGAAGATATGCAGTTGAGCCTTCCAAAACAAAGCATTAAGAATAAGGAAAAGTTTTTAAAAGATATGCAGTTAAGACATCTGAATCCAAATATCATAAGAAATCAAGAAAATTTTTTACAGAATAATAGAAAAATTATTTAATAGGCAAACCGAATTATATGAATTGAGATAACTATATCTTTAACAGAATAAAGCTAAAAAATTACCATAATAATATATAGTAGTTAGGATTAAAAGTAAAAATTATAAACTAAAGATATTATAATAATACCGTATTACTTTCACATGGTAAATAATTAATACTTGCATTTCATGCCTATTAATTTATTTTAATAAGTTTGATATAATGGATATATAATAGGTAGGTGTTATGTTTAGAAAATTTATATTGGTAATATTATTATGCTTAAATAGTTATAAAGTTTTAGCAGAAGATAAGAAATTAGAAGAAATATCAAATAAAATTGTGATAAATATTTCTGAAAATTATGATTACAGTGACTCGTTAGTAAAAAATAAAAAACAATCTACAGAAAAGAAAAAATTACAAATTTCATTACCTGATGATCAGATTCAAATTAAAGGTAGTAGGGATAATTTTGAAATAGTAGAAAGAATTAGGGGTGATGATATTCATACTGCAAGAAAGAGAAAGTGTGTTCAGGATCTCATAAATGGTGATACACACGATGTCATTAATTGGATGGTAGAAGATAAAACAATTTTAGAAAAGAAAATAAAAGAAAAATATAAGATAAATTGAAAGAGTTATATATTCAATAGAGTAAATATAAAAAATAACCGCAATAATGCAGTAGTTGGGATTAATAACAGCTTATTTATAAAGCAGGCAGCAAATGATCTAATTGATCGTTTGAAAATGATCGATAAAAATTTTTCTAATATTTTAGAAATATCAGCTAAATGTGGTTATCTGACTAAATTATTAAAAGTTATCTATAAGAATGCTAAAATTACTGCAACTGATATGTCTGAGACGTTGCTTGATTCATTCGAGCATAATAATAAGTTATGTATTGATGAGGAGCACTTAGAATTTTCAGAAAATTCATTTGATTTAATAGTTTATTCCTTAGGCTTACACTCCATAAATGACGTACAGCGTTTTTTGTTTAATATAAGAAAGTTCCTAAAAAATGATGGTGTTTTTGTCGGTAATTTTATTGGAGGTAGCAGCCTTCAAAATTTGCGTAAATCTTTAATAGAACTCGAGATAGAAAGTAGCTCTCAACATTCTCCTCATATCTTGCCGTTTATTAATTTCGATCACGTTCCAATCTTATTATCACAAGCAGCCTTCAATGAAGTAATTGTTGATTACGAAAATATAGAGCTGAAATTTGATAATCCATTAGAGTTAATGAGAGAAATAAAAAATATAGGCGAGTCCAATTCTTTAATTCTGCGTCAAAATTATGCTATTTCTAAAAAAATGTATTCTTTGCTACAAAATCATAAAAATGGCTTTGAAGATAACATTACCTTAATTAGTTTTATTGCTTCACCTAGTAAAAATAGTATAAGATTAAAGTTGTTATAAAAACTAGAATACTGTATTTTTAGGATTTAAGATGGGTTTGTTATTGTGAGCCAAGTGTTATGTTTTTAGAACATTTGGTGTCATCCCCGCATAGGCGGGGATGACATATGAAGGTCACCTATACCTAAAAAAAATATAACATTTTTTTAAAAATGTCCGGTACTATAGGACAAACCACGGGATGACATACAGTTATTGGTAATATTTATAAGGTATATATGCAAGAATTTGATTTAGTAGTAATAGGAAGCGGTCCTGCTGGTTATACTGGTAGTATAAGAGCCGCACAACTTGGTATGAAAGTAGCGTGCATTGAAAAAAATGATACACTTGGTGGTACATGTCTAAATATAGGGTGTATACCTTCTAAAGCACTGCTTAATTCTTCTGAAAAATATGAAGAAGCTTTAAAGCATTTTGAGAATATTGGTATTAATGCGGAAGTGAAGCTAGATTTACAAAAAATGCTCGCTAATAAAGATAAAGTGGTTTCAGACCTTACAAAAGGTATAGAGGGTTTATTTACTAAGAACAAAATTACTAGAATAAAAGGTGAAGCTAAAATTATATCTAATAATATTATTGAAGTAGGTGGTGAGCAGATTTCAGCTAAAAATATC
Source organism: Rickettsia endosymbiont of Gonocerus acuteangulatus (assembly GCF_964026435.1). NCBI lineage: Bacteria > Pseudomonadati > Pseudomonadota > Alphaproteobacteria > Rickettsiales > Rickettsiaceae > Rickettsia > Rickettsia endosymbiont of Gonocerus acuteangulatus. Next base: position 1,556,156 of record NZ_OZ032147.1, on the reverse strand, counting down.
CTAATTGCTACCGGTTCCAGTGTAATAGAAATACCTAATATTAAAATAGACGAGGAGTTTATAGTTTCCTCGACCGGTGCTTTAAAGCTTTCAAAAGTGCCTGAAAATTTAATAGTAGTGGGTGGAGGTTATATCGGCTTAGAACTTGGCTCGGTTTGGAGGCGTCTAGGTTCTAAAGTAACAATAGTAGAATATGCTGATAGTATTGTACCAATGCTTGATAAAGAAGTCGCTAGCCAATTTATGAAGCTTCAGCTGAAACAAGGGATAGAGTTTAAGCTAAAGACTAAAGTACTGTCTGCGGAAGTAAAATCCGGTAAAGTTAACCTTACAATCGAAGAGGGTGGTAAAAGCTCTATAATAACTTCGGATGTAGTACTTATGGCAGTAGGCAGAAAAGCCTATACGCAAAATCTAGGTCTTGAAGCCGTCGGCATTGCTACAGATAAACAAGGTAGAATCGAGATTAACGAGCATTTCCAAACTGTTGTACCAAATATTTATGCAGTCGGTGATGCTGTAAAAGGTGCTATGCTTGCACACAAGGCTGAAGAAGAGGCAATAGCTGCCGCCGAAATTATGGCAGGGCAGGCTGGTCATGTAAATTATAACCTTATCCCAAGCGTAATATATACTTCCCCTGAAGTAGCAAGTGTTGGTGAAACTGAAGAGCAATTAAAGGAAAGAGGTGTTAGCTACAAAGTGGGTAAATTCCCATTCTTAGCCAATAGTAGAGCAAGGGCAGTAGGTAGAACTGAAGGGATGGTGAAGATTCTTGCCGATAGTAAAACAGATAAGGTGCTAGGAGCTCATATTATTGGGGCTGATGCAGGAACTTTAATCGCCGAGCTTACGGCTTATATGGAATTTGGTGCAGCTGCAGAAGATATAGCAAGAACTTGCCACGCCCATCCAACTTTAAGCGAGGCAATCAGAGAAGCAGCTCTTGGGGTGGATAAAAGAACTATAAATATTTAATTGTCATCTAGTTGCTTGTGGCTCCAATGTCATTCCCGCTTAAGGCTTGCCCTGTGTGGATACCAAATCGTCATTGCGAGCAAGCGAAGCGAGTGCGGTAATCCAGGAAAAATAATAAAAAATGCTATAAATTAGCGTTTTTTAGCTGGATTGCGTACGTACAATTACTTCGTAAATTCCTCGCAATGACGGAAAAACCGATCCACGCAACAAAGTCGAATAAATCACGGGATGATAGGAAAAACTGAATATATTTAAAAAATATGAAAATAATAAAAAAATTATCAATTATTATTTTGCTCTCATTAAGAGCAAGTTTTAAAGTATTTGCTGAGCCTGACAATAATATTGGGCAAGTTTTTTTATATGTAGATCAAAAAAATTGGTCACAGGCAGAGCAGTTAGCTAAGGAGTTAAATAACAAAGCTTTAACAAAAATTGTTGTTTCGCAAAGATTTTTAGATAGCGATTATCCAAGTAATAGTTTTGAGCAGGTAATTAAGTTTTTGTGCGATAATCCAAATTGGCCTCAAGGTAAGCTATTAGAAGAAAAAGCAGAAAGATACTTAAATAGCAATACAAATAAAAAAACAATTTTTGAATGGTTTAGTAAGCATCCGCCTCTTACTAGTAAAGGTTATAAATATTATGCGTTAGCTGCAAGTAGCTTAATTAATGATCAAAAAATATTATTACCTATTATTAAAGATGCTTGGATATATGCAGATTTTAGCCCTGAAGAAGAAAGTGCATATTATAGCAGATGGAAGAAATATTTAACCACAAATGATCATTTAGAACGAATAGAAGAACATCTTTGGAAGTCTGATATTAGATCAGCTGAGCAATCACTAAAATATGTAGATCGTAATTATCACAACTCCTTTAGAACCCAAATTGCTATTATAAATAAATCGCCAAATGCTGAAAAGCTTTTCAGAAAAGTCCCTGAAAAATATTATACTTCTGGTCTGTTATATCGTTATTTAGATTCTAAGAAAAAGCAAAAACCAACTGGTGAAATTATTACTTTATTTAAGAAAGCAAAGAATAATCGTAAGCATTTTGCTAAATGGTGTCGCTTGCAGCTCTACTATGCTCGTGAGTTTATCGATTATAAAGATTTTGCTAATAGCTATAAAATAGCATCATTGCCTTTTGCTACCTGTCCTGAAACGATAAGAGAGCAGGAGTGGATGGCTGGATGGTTGTCGTTAAGCTTTTTAAAGAAACCTGATCAGGCATTAGCACATTTTAATAAATTTATCAAAATTGTTAAAACTCCGATTAGTTTAGCACGTGGGTATTATTGGTTAGGACGAAGTTATGAAGCAAAAGGTAATAAACAAACTGCTAAACAGTTTTACGAACAGGCTGCTAAATACTCTTTTACCTTTTATGGTCAGGTAGCAAATATTGAGTTAAATAAAACTAATTTAGTATTGCCTCCTGTACCTATAGTTAGCAATGAAGAAAGAAAAACTATTAAGAATAAAGATATTATTAAAGCAATAAGATTATTAGTTAAATATAATAAAAATAAATTAGCTGTTATATATTCTAAAGCTGCTATTAAAGAGACTAAAAACCCTGCTGAAATTTTAGTAATCACAAATATTATTAAATCAACTAATAATGCTAACTATATGGTTGATGTTGCAAAAATTGCTGCTCAAAATAATATTTTCATTCCAAATTGTGCTTTCCCAACTCCTTATAATCTAACAGGGCTTCCTATTGATCCTAATTTAGCTTATGGGATTATTAGGCAAGAATCTGTTTTTGATCATAAAGCGGTAAGTAGTGCAAATGCTATGGGTTTAATGCAACTTATTGAAAAAACTGCTTGTGAAACCGCTAAATCTATAAGTCTTAAATGTAGTGTAGCAGATTTAACTAGGAATCCTGCATATAATATTAAACTTGGTACTCATCATTTTAAACAATTACTGGGTGATCATCGTGGATCTTATATTTTATCGATTGCCTCTTATAATGCTGGCAGTCACAATGTTGCAAAATGGATAGATAGATTTGGTGATCCAAGGAATATCAAGGATATGAGAAAAGTCATCGACTGGATGGAACTTATACCTTACCGAGAAACAAGAGATTATGTTCAAAGAGTTCTTGAGAATATTCAAATTTATTGCACGATTTTAAATAAAAATAATACATTCAAGTTTAAACAGGATTTACACGCTTGTGATATACTAAAAAGTTAGTTTATGTTAATGTTTTGTTTTGACATATTATAAAATATAGGTATGATGCGGATATATAATTAGTAAATTAAGGAAAAGTTATGCCAAATGATTTACAAGGATTACTCAAACATTTAGAAAATGATTTTAGAAGTTTTCGTATTAACTCAAGTCCTGAAGTACAAAAATATAAAGCCATACTTGATAAATTAGGCATTCCATACGATGAGACGCATGCACATATTTCAGTGCCGCATTATGCTGGAGGGTATGAAAATTTTCAATGGCGTTGGGTTACAACTACTACATCTAAACATAAAAGCAAAATTGATATATTTGATAAAATAGTTAGTGCTTTAGAAGTTAAAAATGACGATGTTAAATATGAAAGCATGGTAGCTAAATTTGATGAAGATACTAAAAAAGCACTTGATGCTACTGTTAAAAATATTACCTCAGATAAAGACGAATTAAAAGACGATACAAAATCCGAAGTTTATAATCCATTGCAAGAAGAGATATTATCAAATCTTAAATCTGATTTAAAAGCGGGTTTAACTGATAAAGAAACAGCTTTTGAATATATTAATTCTTTTGGTGATGAAAGCTTAACAAATCGTTGGATGGATATAGTTGAAGAACTAGAAGTACCTCTAGTTGGGTAAGATAAAAAAACTAATTAACAATAAAAATTAACGGAGGAAGTTATGGGAAAAAAAGCGGATTCTTAGGAAAATTAAAAAGAGAAACACAAAGAGTTGTAAAGCAAGTAGAAACAGAAGTAAAAAAAACCTCTAATGATCATGATAATAATGTGCACAATATTAAGGAAATGCTTAGTAGTTTAGGTATTAATCATGAAAATAGAGAAACTTTTGACATTGGGATGCCACATCCTTTAAATCCTCTTAATGAACAAGAGCCAATTAAATATAGATGGATAGCAAGCACATCTAATTCAGGTGGTGATAATCAAGAAAAGGGCGAACAAGCTATAGTTAGTGTTAAAGGCTTTAGTAGAAGCAAAACGCAGTAGTGATGCAAATAATGTAACAAATGAATTTATAGACCATTTTTCAAAATTAAATCTTAGTGGCGTAGTATCATTTATGAATACTGCAACCAAGTTAGCAAAACTTACGCTATGAGTAAAAAAGTGATAAATTATTGTAAAAATAATTAAACATGTCAAAGAGGATAAAGTTGCAAGCAATACCAATTAATAGGACAGATTATTGTCAATTTTTAATAGTTAGCCAAAAGAATTATAGTTTAACCTACTACGCTGAACATGCAAAGAAATGTAGTCATGATGTTATTAATAGATTTTTAAGGAATGAAAAATATACACCTTCTTTGTTATGGGAACACATCAAGAATGATGTTATTTTTTCATCTAATGGATATACAATATTTGATGATACGGTTTTAAATAAAAGGAATACGAAGCAAATAGAAATTGCAAGATCGCAGTACAGTGGAGCTACAGGTAGAGTTACTAAAGGTATAGGAGTAGTGAGTCTGGTATATTATAACCCTGATATTAATAAGTTTTGGGTAATAGATTATCGAATTTTTGCACCTGATCATGATGGAGCAACAAAACTAGAACACCTATTAAACATGTTAAATAATGCTGTTTATAGCAAGAAGATTCCTTTTCAAACAGTACTTTTTGACACATGGTATTCTACACACAAAATTATGCAACATGTTGACTCTCTGGGGAAATATTATTATGCCCCTATTAAAGCCAATAGAAACGTTAGTAAAACACACGATTCTAAACCTTATAAAGCTGTAAAAGAGTTGACATTTTCAGATGAAGAGATCAGGCATGGAGTAGAGATTCATATAAAAGGCTTTGCTAAAAATAAGCATGTTAATTTGTTTAAATTTACTGTTTCTACCAACAGAGTTGAGTATGTTGTTACCAATAACAAAACTCAAAAATCTTCTAAAGCTGCACAAGATGAGTGTGGCTTTCGATGGGTAATTGAGAGCATGCACAGAGAAATTAAGCAACTTACTGGGATAGAACGTTGTCAATGCAGGAAACAGCGTATTCAACGTAATCATATTAGTTGGGCATTTTTAGTTTGGGCATTTCTCAAAAGGACTGCAAATACAATCGGTAAAACGGTTTACCAAATAAAGTTAGGGCTTTTAGATGACTATATGCAACAACAGCTGCGTTCTCCATCTTTACGATATTTAGAACCAAACATAGCGTAAGTTTTGTTAGGTATTTATATGTATGGAAGTGTTGTTCCAGCTCTTAATGCGTTACCCGAGGGATGTTATCCTGCAAAATTGAATGATGTTACAACTGAAGCATTATTTACAAAATATAATATAACATATTCCCAATTTTTTGGTCAAGAATTGCTCCTAATACTGATTTAATTAATGAAATAAATAGTTTTTACGAGCAAGAAAATTTTACTACAAATCAAGCCGCATTAGTAGCAAAAGTTTTTCGTGAAGGATTACATTGTAAATTACTAAATGATGTAACAGATGAATTTAAAAATGATTTTCCAAAGTTAGACCTCAATGGTGTAGCTACACTTATGCATATTTTAAAAGCAAAAGAGGAAAATATAGACGGTGCTATTGCTTGTTCTCTTTCAACAAATTATCCTGCAACATGGGAAAATACTCCTACAAAAGATTTCCTTGCAAAGTATAATATAACGAATCCATATCGCGAAGATAAAATAGAACAAGAAGAGATTACAAAATTAGATCAAAAACTAACACTTATTAATGGTAAAGAAGTTGAATTTAAAAAATTCTTAGAGCTACTATATAAAGAAAATACCAAAACTTACGCTATGAGTAAAAAAGTGATAAATTATTGTAAAAATAATTAAACATGTCAAAGAGGATAAAGTTGCAAGCAATACCAATTAATAGGACAGATTATTGTCAATTTTTAATAGTTAGCCAAAAGAATTATAGTTTAACCTACTACGCTGAACATGCAAAGAATATGTAGTCATGATGTTATTAATAGATTTTTAAGGAATGAAAAATATACACCTTCTTTGTTATGGGAACACATCAAGAATGATGTTATTTTTTCATCTAATGGATATACAATATTTGATGATACGGTTTTAAATAAAAGGAATACGAAGCAAATAGAAATTGCAAGATCGCAGTACAGTGGAGCTACAGGTAGAGTTACTAAAGGTATAGTGAGTAGTGAGTCTGGTATATTATAACCCTGATATTAATAAGTTTTGGGTAATAGATTATCGAATTTTTGCACCTGATCATGATGGAGCAACAAAACTAGAACACCTATTAAACATGTTAAATAATGCTGTTTATAGCAAGAAGATTCCTTTTCAAACAGTACTTTTTGACACATGGTATTCTACACACAAAATTATGCAACATGTTGACTCTCTGGGGAAATATTATTATGCCCCTATTAAAGCCAATAGAAACGTTAGTAAAACACACGATTCTAAACCTTATAAAGCTGTAAAAGAGTTGACATTTTCAGATGAAGAGATCAGGCATGGAGTAGAGATTTATATAAAAGGCTTTGCTAAAAATAAGCATGTTAATTTGTTTAAATTTACTGTTTCTACCAACAGAGTTGAGTATGTTGTTACCAATAACAAAACTCACAAATCTTCTAAAGCTGCACAAGATGAGTGTGGCTTTCGATGGGTAATTGAGAGCATGCAGAAATTAAGCAACTTACTGGGATAGAACGTTGTCAATGCAGGAAACAGCGTATTCAACGTAATCATATTAGTTGGGCATTTTTAGTTTGGGCATTTCTCAAAAGGACTGCAAATACAATCGGTAAAACGGTTTACCAAATAAAGTTAGGGCTTTTAGATGACTATATGCAACAACAGCTGCGTTCTCCATCTTTACGATATTTAGAACCAAACATAGCGTAAGTTTTGTCTATTAACTCATCATTGTAAACCTTACGTAAAGAAATAATACCTCTAGCACAACGTTGCCAATCATTTACTCGTGTTTGTTGTAATAACTCTAATAATAAACTGCAATTATTGCCTATCTGCTGCATTTGTTGTTGATAATGTTCGCTATATTCTATAAAACCTGGGCATAGACGTTTATATTTGGCATAATGAGACGGATTAGTGGTAAATATTCCTTTGCCATCTGTTCTAACGTGCCTTGCTATTAAATCATTTTGTATAGAAAATATTTGAACAAGTTTTGGTGATAATTGTACCAGTACCTCACTGTATATATATTTTGCCGGTACGGAATAATAATTATTATCTATGGTGATATGACAATCTTTTGCTACTTTTCGATTATGCCACGATGACAAATCAAACGTTTCTAATGGTAAAGGCATTAAATTATTACTTTCTTCTTGCTCAAATAGTTCCTGAGGAATTTTTTTAGTAGTACCATGTATTCGGTTATTTGCTTTATTTAACCAGTTGGCAAGATCGTGTATTAATTCTTCATATCTATGAAATTTACGTCCAGCAAAAAAATTATTTTTGACATACTTTATGCCTGATTCTACTTTGCCTTTTTCTTGAGGCTGATATACACAACAAGGAGAAAGTAAAATTCCATAATGATCAGCTAAACGTTTGTATTCCTTCTGATATATAGCATAAGTCATTAAGGTACTGACAGAGCGAGAGTATCATGTTATAGTAAGCAAATATTAACAAGCATGTAAAGAGATATGGCACGAGCATATGCAATAGAACTAAGACTAAGAATTATAAAAGCTGTAGAAGCAGGGATACGAATAAGTAAGGTAAGTAAATTATTTAATGTAAGTCGTGATACTATATATAAATGGAAAAAATTAAAAGATAAGCAAGGTACTTTAGAAGCAGCAACTGGTTATCAGAAAGGACATAGTCATAAGATAAAAGATTCAGAATCTTTTAAAGAATTTTTTAAAGCTAATATGAATAAAACATCAAAGGAGTTAGCAAAGCAATGGGGTAATATTGCATCTGTAACTATTTTAAGACAAATCAGAAAACTTGGCTATAGCTATAAACAAAACTCATTTTCATCCGAAAAGAGATATTAAATTAAGAAATGAATTTATAGCAAAGATACAAACCATCACAAAAGACAAATTAGTATATCTTGATGAATCTGGAATAGAGGATAATGCTTGCAAAGAGTATGGATGGAGCATTATAGGACAAAGGTGTTATGGAGAAAAGGTGTATCAACATAAATTTAGAATAAGTATGATAGCTGGTCTTTGTAATGGTAATCTTATTGCTCCTGTAATATTTGAAGGTAATTGTAATACAGAGGTCTTTAAAACTTATATTAGGGATGTATTAATTACAGAATTACAACCTGGGCAAACCGTTATTATGGATAACATTAATTTTCATAAAAATTCTAAAGTTAAAGAGTTAATTGAATCCGTTGGTTGTACTATATTGTATTTACCAACTTACTCTCCTGATTTAAATCCTATAGAGCATTACTGGTTTAAGATAAAAAATGAAATTAGGAAAGTTGTAGGAGATTTTGAAACATTTTATGATGCTGTTTTTAATCTCTTTTGGGTATATTCCCCGCCGCTTGCGGCGTAATATGGCGGAATGAGCAAATATATACATAAAAGTCATAATGTTACGGTACTGCTGTATCACATGGTATTTCCAGCAAAATATCGCCGAGCAGTGTTTGACGTATCAGTTGATCAAGTATTACGAGAAATATGTTTAGAGATAGAAAAGAGATATCAAATAAAATTTTTAGAAATAGGGGTTGATGAAGATCATGTCCATTTTTTGGTACAATCTGTACCAACCTATAGCGTAACAAAAATAGTAACAACAATTAAAAGTGTTACAGCTCGTCAAATATTTAGACAGTGTCCACAGGTAAAGAAACAATTATGGGGTGGAGAATTTTGGACTGATGGATATTTTACGAGTACGGTAGGTAAGCATGGAAATGAGAATATGATAGGAAAATACGTAAAAAACCAAGGCAAGGAATATCAGAAACTGCATGAGGATCATCAGCTAGCTTTCTTCTAAAATACCCCGCTGCTTGCGGCGGGGATTACTTTTATTACTATTAAATTGTCAGTATCTTAATAATTTATGCTATACCAGCTAAAACTAGTGAAGCTATGAAAAAAGAAGTAACATTGAAGCTAGCTTATGATTATTTTAAAGGTTCTAAAAACTTTGATGATATAAATGCAATATCCGAAAGAATAGGAACAAACTATATATTTGAAGAGTATCTTGGTTTTAATATTGATCAATTTAAAAATGAAGAAATGAATATTATGGGTGGTGATCAGTATTCTTATTTAGATATGGACTTTTTATCTTAAGGAAATGTTCTGGCGTAAGGCTTGCCTTACGTTGTCATTGTAAGGAAATTACGAAGTAATTGACGAAGCAAGGAAGTATAAAAAATGCTAATTTATAGCATTTTTTATTATTTTTTCTGGATTGGCCACGCTCATTTCATTTGCGTAGCTCAGACAACTCTCGATCTACGCAACAATGCCGCCACAGGATAACATAAAAGACGTTGTTAGGTCTATCTAGATAAGATTCACACAATAATGATATAATAGTAAAACTCTAATAATAAATATCATGAAACTTAAAAATCTAATTTTATTAATATTAATATTTTCTTCATTGTCAGCTTTTTCGCAAGCTACAATACCCAAGCTTTTAAAAGATATTCTAATTAATGTCGTTGCACCGGCTTCAGGTGCTGATAGCAAAACTTTATCCGATTTAAAAAATATCAAAGCTCTTAACTTAAATATGCCGGCTAAATGTTTTAGCAAAAGTGATTTACCATTTTTAGCAAGTACTGATGAGATAAGATTTAATTGTTTGAAAGATGCCTTATATAATGAAGCTAGCAATATAGTATGGAGTTTAAGAGGCGGTTATGGTTCTGCAAGATTAATTCCTGATTTATTAAAACTTTCAAAACCAAATAAGGAAAAATTTTTTATAGGATATAGTGATATAACGGCTTTGCATCTTTTCTTATCGCAAGAATGGGGATGGAAAACAATACATGGTACTAATGTAGCTGGTTTGCTAAAACCTGAACAAGATCAAGGTAACTTGATAAAACTTGCTGAAATATTGCAAGGTAAAGTAAAACAAGCGGTCATAAATGATTTAGCAGCTCTTAACAATGTAGCCAAACCAACCGAACTTGTTAGCGGCAAGCTAACCGGCGGTAACCTAACTATGGTGTTAAGTAGTATAGGGACTAGATGGCAAATAAAAACCGCTGGTAAAATTCTTTTTTTAGAAGATATAAATGTAGCTCCTTATCAGTTAGATCGTGCTTTAATCCAATTAAAACAAGCTGGATTACTTGAAAATATTAAGGCTATAATATTTGGCACGTTTGATAAAGATTCTAAACTCACAATGTTAGTGCTGCGTAATTTTACAACTAATTTAAAAGTACCGGTATTTAAAACTGATAGATTCGGTCATGAAAAAATCAATGATCCAATTATTTATAACACAGATAGTAAAATTATCGGTAATGGTGAAAAATTTAAATTGATAATGGATTTGTGATAACTCCTATTGCTTTATACACACAAATATACTAAAATAGGAATTTTGTAAATAAAATATTATGATAGCAGAAAGTCACATAGAAACAATAAAGCAAGTTGGAGCTAATGGGCAGGTATCACTTGGGAAAAAATACGCTGGTAAGCAAATCCAAGTTTTAACGTTAATAGATGGTACTATAATAATTAAACCTGGTAAATTTATTCCTGATAATAAAATGTAGCTTTATAATAAAAATAACAATGAGATAATTGATAGAGCTATAAAATGGGCAGAAACAAATAAAAGGCATGAAAATTTTGATGAAATAGTAGATTTGGTACAAAATGACTAAAATATTACTAGATATGAATTATCCTGCTTTTCAAGAACAATTATTTAGCATAGAAAAGCAAGAGCAACGTGCTTTACTTACTTTAAAGAAAATCAAACAATTAGAATGGGAAGAATTATATAAAGATAAAGGTATAAGGTGGGAATTAATTACCTCAAAAACAACGTCAAAAGGTAATAATATATATTCATTTAGATTTTCACAAAAATATCGTGGCACAGCATATAGAGATGGTAATTTGTGTGATTTATAGACATAGTTATAATAAGGATGTAAGCTCAAATGTAATTTAGTTATAAAAAATACCAAAATGGACTCTAAGATTAAAATACGTTTGAGTTGGGTTTAAATTATATCAAGAGTCAGGTAATGCAGGGAAAGTGTGTAGTTATTATGGTATTTCAAGATCTACCTTACGTAAATGGTATAAACGTTATGAGTTATTGGGTATTGAGGGGCTGCATTCTTTAAGCAGGAAACCGCATACATTTCCTTTTCAGAAATTAAATGATATATCAGAGCAACAAATACTAGTGTTACGACAAGAGAGGAAATTAGGAGCAAGACGTATTCAGAATGAACTAAAACGTTTACATAACATTTCGTTTTCTATGGCTACTATACATAAAGTCCTGCAGAAACATAATCTTGGTAAGATAAACTTAAAGCGGCATTATTGTAAGCAAGTAAAACGTTATAGTGCTAAAGTTCCAGGGGCAAGGATACAAATGGACGTGTGTAAGATAGCCAGTAATTTATATCAGTATACTGCCATAGATGATTGCACTAGATATAAGATATTAGCTTTATATAAAAGATGTACTGCAATAAACACAGTATCTTTTTTAGAGAAAGTATTAACACATCTGCCATTTCTAATACAGCGTATTCAAACTGATAGAGGACAGGAGTTTTTTGCGTACATTGTACAAGATTATCTGAAAGAATATAAAATTAAATTTCGTCCTATTAAACCGTTGTCACCTCATCTAAATGGTAAGGTAGAAAGATCGCAAAAGACTGATTTAGATGAATTTTATAGTAGTGTTGATATACGAAGTATAGAATTACCAAAGCAATTATATAATTGGCCTTCAGTTAAGGAACTTTCGCTGTGACGCAAAATAGTGTATCAACACTTCTTGTCACCTGGGATATAAGGTATAACACCGGCCTTAAAGGCTTCAACTTGAAAATCATAGGGTGCATGCCTAATATTAATAATAAAGTGTGAGATTTATAGACATAGTTACAATAAGGATGTAGGCTCAAATGTAATTTAGTTATAAAAATACTAGTATGGAGCCTAAGATTAAAATACGTTTAAGTTGGGTTAAATTATATCAAGAGTCAGGTAATGCAGGGAAAGTTTGTAGTCACTATGGTATTTCAAGATTCACCTTACGCAAATGGTATAAACGTTATGAGTTATTGGGTGTTGAGGGTCTGCATTCTTTAAGCAGGAAACCGCATACATCTCCTTATCAGAAATTAAATGATATATCAGAGCAACAAATACTAGTTTTACGAAAAGAAAGGAAGTTAGGAGCAAGACGGATTCAGAACGAACTAAAACGTTTACATGGCATTTCGTTTTCTACTGCTACTATACATAAGGTCTTACAAAAACATAATCTTGGGAGACTAAACTTAAAGCGGCATTATCGTAAGCAAGTAAAACGTTATAGTGCTAAAGTTCCAGGTGTAAGATAGCCAGTAATTTATATCAGTATACTGCCATAGATGATTGTACTAGATATAAGATATTAGCTTTATATAAAAGACGTACTGCAATAAATACAGTATCTTTTTTAGAGCAAGTATTAGAGCGTATGCCATTCCCAGTACAACGTATTCAAACTGATAGAGGACAGGAGTTTTTTGCGTATATTGTACAAGATTATCTAAAAGAACATAAAATTAAATTTCGTCCGATTAAACCGTTGTCACCTCATCTAAATGGTAAGGTAGAAAGATCGCAAAAGACTGATCTAGATGAATTTTATAGTAGTGTTGATATACGTAGTATAGAATTACCAAAGCAATTACATAATTGGGGGCACACTTCTCTCGCTGGGAAAACACCTTGGGAAAAATATCAGGATCTTGAATCATCTGTTCCTTCTATACAAGAAATTGAGAAAAATTATGATCCGTTAAAAGAACCATTGATTATGCAAAATTATAAATATAATAAAGAACTAAGAAACATTATTAAGCTTAAAAAGGAATCATCTATTGAAAATACTATAAGTAAGTAGAACAGAACCTATTTAAAATAATAAGATTTTAAATAGGTAATGATGAACAGAAAATATAGACACTTATCTCGAGAAGAGAGATATGAGATAAAAAGAATGTATGACCTAGGAGTCAGTATTAATAAGATAGCACAACATCTTACGAGGTCTAAAAGCACTATTAGTATGGAGCTAAAAAGAAATAAGGTAAAAGATAAGTATATGCCTTGTGTTGCTCAGGAAAAATATGAAAACAGGATGTATCAGCAAGAGTTATTAAAAATAGAAAAGAACCCTATGTTGTTAGATTATATTAAAAATGCTATGATTCGCAAGAAATGGTCGCCGGATGCTATAGCCGGAAAGTTAAAACTAGACAAAAATACAGCTTTGTGTATCAGTACAGAAAGTATATATAGATTTGTTTACACTTCTGCAGTAGCAGCTAAATTAAAGTTATATAGCTATTTACCTTCTAAAAGATATAAAAGGCAAGAAAGAGGGAAGAGGCGTCAAAGGATCATTATACCACAAAGGATCTCAATACATCAGCGTGATGCAATAGCTACGAAAAAGGTAGAAGTAGGGAATTTTGAGGCAGATCTTACATTTCATAAAGGTAATCAAAGTATGAATATTGGTGCACTGGTGGATAAAAAGAGTCAAAAGATTATTTTAGTGCTGAATAACTCCAAGAGAGCTACAACAGTTACCAATGGTTTTTTAAGAAAGATAAAAACTCTTCCAAATAGTGTGAGAAAGACTATTACTATGGATAATGGCAAAGAGTTTGTGGGGCATGTTGCCTATAGACTATCTGGGTTTCAAACTTTCTTTTGTGATCCATACCGCCCTAGACAAAAAGCATTAGTGGAAAAAATGAATTCTATGATTCATAGAATTTTACCTAAAAATACAGATATTACTACCGTTACACAAAGAGGTCTTGACAATGTTGCTGAGATTTTAAATAACATGCCAAGAAAGATTTTTGGTTATAAAACCCCCAATGAAATTTGGGCAGAAAATTTATAGGTTTTGTTCTACTTAGTCCTTGCATTTTCAGGGTAATTGAGAGCATGCACAGAGAAATCAAGCAACTTACTGGGATAGAACGTTGTCAATGCAGGAAACAGCGTATTCAACGTAATCATATTAGTTGGGCATTTTTAGTTTGGGCATTTCTCAAAAGGACTGCAAATACAATCGGTAAAACGGTTTACCAAATAAAGTTAGGGCTTTTAGATGACTATATGCAACAACAGCTGCGTTCTCCATCTTTACGATATTTAGAACCAAACATAGCGTAAGTTTTGTAGCATTATTTCCATGCGGGTTTACATCGGTAGTGCTAGCTCCTTCATTTAATCTCTTTTGGGTATATTCCCCGCCGCTTGCGGCGTAATATGGCGGAATGAGCAAATATATACATAAAAGTCATAATGTTACGGTACTGCTGTATCACATGGTATTTCCAGCAAAATATCGCCGAGCAGTGTTTGACGTATCAGTTGATCAAGTATTACGAGAAATATGTTTAGAGATAGAAAAGAGATATCAAATAAAATTTTTAGAAATAGGGGTTGATGAAGATCATGTCCATTTTTTGGTACAATCTGTACCAACCTATAGCGTAACAAAAATAGTAACAACAATTAAAAGTGTTACAGCTCGTCAAATATTTAGACAGTGTCCACAGGTAAAGAAACAATTATGGGGTGGAGAATTTTGGACTGATGGATATTTTACGAGTACGGTAGGTAAGCATGGAAATGAGAATATGATAGGAAAATACGTAAAAAACCAAGGCAAGGAATATCAGAAACTGCATGAGGATCATCAGCTAGCTTTCTTCTAAAATACCCCGCTGCTTGCGGCGGGGATTACTTTTATTAATATTTCTATAATATCTTTATGAAGATATTTGCAAGCTCTCATAAATAATGTATCTTGATTCCCTCGTGATCTTTCATTAATCAAACCTGGATTCATAGCTATTAATTCAAATAATTCACTTGGTTTATTTTCCATTACATATTTAAATGCATTTTGTCTTATATTATCCAGTGGATTTGGCATTCCCCGCTCCTTAATTTAAGTTAATAATCTCTCTCATAATAGTTAACAAAAATTAATAATCAAGAGTTAATTACCATAAAATATGATTTTTTAATAAAATTTGTTTTAGACCTCAAATATGATATATTCAATATAAAAACGATATTTATGATTTCTAATATTTCTTTTTTACAGGATTTTGCTGAGTTTATTATAAGTAAATTTGGTAAGGAAAATTTGCGTAAAGAACTCAAGATAATATTGCCGAATAGTCGTTCTTTCACCGAGTTAAAGGGGCTTTTGACTGATAATTATAATGTGCAGAATTTACCTATTATTATCCCATTTAATGCCATTATTTCAAAAAAAGATTCTTCTGAAGATTACATGTCTAAAATGGAAGAATTATTTACCATATCAAAAATAATTACCGAATATAAAAAATTAGATTTTACTTCTGAGGAAGCATTAAAAGCTGCCGGAATTTTAAACAAGCTATTTGCTGATTTAGTAAATAATAATGTCGATATAAAATTAATTGAGACTTACAATAATTCAAAATATTGGCAGAATATTTATAAATTCTTAGAATATAGTTTTTTAAAATGGCAAAAAAATGAAAAGCAAAGCAGTAATAATTATAAATTAAAATTGCTTTTGGAAGAGATAGCAAAGACTAAAACCAGCCGTAAACAGGTAATATTAGCCGGCATATTTAAGCCTGATTCTTTCTTTAAAAAATATGAAGAAGAACTGCAAATAATCAAATATGATAAAATAAAGCTAGTTCGCAATAATATATATTATTACGAACCAGCAGATATCTATGAAGAGGCTGACCAGATAGCTCATATATGCCAGCAAAATGCAGATAAAAAAATAGCTATTGTTATAAATAATGACAAATTGAAAAGAATATATTGTAACTATTTAGATAAATATGGGATAGTGTTTGAAGATTTGATAGGTAATGATCTAAAGTTGACAAATGTAAGTAGCTTATTAATAGCTATTATAAATATATTATGTAATAATTTCGATTTGAAACTTTTATTTTTACTACTTAAAAATCCTTTAATAAACTGCACTAATGTTCAAAAACTTGAATTATTATTATCAGGTAAAAATCGTTTTATATCTTCGCCAAAATATCTACTACAATTACAATTTGATAGTGAGGAACTAAAAATTTATTGCTATAATTTAGTGGATATTTTATTTGCTACAAAGCCTTATACTATCAAAGATATGTTAGTGCTTTCTAAAGAAATAGCTCAAGAGATTCTACCAGAGATTTGGGAAAAAGAGGGAGGAGCTGAGTTATTAGAATTTTTAAATAATTTAATAGAGTTTAGCGGTAGTATAAACGTCAGTATAAAAGATTTTCCTAAAATTTTTACTCTATTACTTTCTAGCATTAAATATTATAAAAATATTGAATCTAAGATAGTTATCGGCTCACCTGAAGAACTTGCTTTATCCCGTTTTGATTTAGTTATATTACCGCATTTTAATAGCGATAATTGGGATGCTGCCGCCACTACTCACCCTTATTTAAGCAAAGAAGCAAAGCAAATATTGAACATAGATTATGATGAAATTAACCCCCAAATATATTCAAATTACTTTGATTTGTTATTACAAAATGAAGAAGTAATCATATTAAATGCAAAAAAATATGCTGGAAAATTATCCACCCCTTGTAATTTATTTTTGAAGTTACAAAATGTCATCCTTAATAAAAGTGTCATACCGCGACTTGATCGCGGTATCTCTGGAGTTATATTTCTGGATTCCGCTACAAACACGCGGAATGACATAGAACCAGCAGCACACAATACTTTTTTCCCAAATATATTATCCGTAACTGATATAGAAACTTTAATCAGAAATCCATATGGTTTTTATGCTAAGAAAATCCTGAAGCTATGGACTCAAGATAAGATATGGGAAGAGCCAAAAATATCAGATTTTGGGAACTTTATTCATAAAGTTTTAGAAGAGTATTCTAAAAATTATGACCAGCAAAATATGCTTGATAAACAGCAGGCTTTGCTAAATATTGGCAATAATATTTTACATAGCACTATTCTACCTACATATACAAAGAAAACTTGGCAAATAAAACTAACACTACTGAGTAAAGCTTTTATTCTATTTGATATGGAACGCAGAAAAAATTGTCAAAAAATTTATTTTGAAATTAAGGGAGAACTGAACTTAAATATAGCAGGACAGAATATAAAAATAATTGGTATAGCTGACCGAATTGAAATCAATAAATCAAACCGCATAACTATATTAGATTATAAAACTGGTACTATCCCAACTAAAAAAGAAATAGAGTTAGGACTTTCACCTCAGCTTATTATAGAAAGTTTAATGATACTCGAAAATGGTTTTAACATTTGTCATTCACGCGAAAGCGGGAATCCAGTCAAAGACATTATAATCGCCTATGTGAAAATAACCAGCACTGAACCTTATGTGCAAACAACAGAGATAAGTTTAAGCATGGAAACCCTAGACAAACATAAACAAGGATTAATTAGACTGCTTGAACATTATGTTACAAATAAGTCCTTTGTTTATGATTTGGATATGTCAAAATATAATGATTATTTGCATTTGAGGTAAAAATTCAAGGACTAAGTAGAACAAAACCTATAAATTTTCTGCCCAAATTTCATTGGTGTCATTGCTAAAATAAAAGGGACCAGTAAATTGCACGAAAAAGGGACCAGAGAAGTTGGTGTGACCTAATAAGGTTAATGTGCAATATTCACTAGATAATTAAGCAAGTAAATATCTAGTGATACAATGATAAGAATAAATATGTATACAACAATTATCACCCTTTATAAACAAGGCAATAGTCAAAGGAATATTGCCAAACTAACAAGAACAGACCGCAAAACAGTACGAAAAATAATAAACCGCTATGTAGAGGCTGGTACAGAATCCCCAGCAATCTATGAACGATCTTCAGTTTTGGATTTTTGGCACGAAAAAATAATTGAGTTATTAGAAAAAAATCTGAGTTACATAAGAATTTTTGAGGAGTTAAAAAATCAAGGTTATACAAGCAGTTATACTTCTTTGACCCGTTATATCAAAAAATATAAAATTAAGGATAACAGTTGCATTCGTTTTCATACTTTAGCAGGAGAGGAAGCACAAGTAGATTTTGGTGACATAGGCTTACAGTATAATTCTAAAGGGCGTAGAGTTAAAGCATATGTATTTAATATGCGTTTAAGCTATAGTCGCCTTGATTATTATGAAGTAGTGTTTGATCAAAGTTGTCAAACATGGATTCAATGTCATATCAATGCATTTAATTATTTTGCTGGTAGTCCAAAAGTAATAAAACTTGATAATCTTAAAGCTGGAGTAGTAGATGCCAATTTTTATGAGCCAGTATATCAGAAGGAATATAAGTGCTTAGCCGATCATTATGGAATTTTACTTTCTCCTTGTCGAGTGTATCAACCGCAAGAAAAAGGCAAAGTTGAGTCGGGAATAAAATACGTTAAAAATAATTTTTTTGCTGGTCGTAAATTTGATAGATATGAAGAATTAACAAATGGTCTTGCAAATTGGTTAAATAAGGCCAATAGCCGAATACATGGTACTACTAAGAGAATACCTAGAGAACTGTTTGAGCAAGAGGAAAGAAGTAGTTTGATTCCTTTACCATTAGAAACTTTTGATTTGTCATCTTGGCATAATCGAAAAGTAGCAAAAGATTGTCATATTACCATAGATAATAATTATTACTCTGTACCAGCAAAATATATATACAGTGAGGTAATGGTACAATTGTCCCCAAAACTTGTTCAAATATTTTCTATACAAAATGATTTAATAGCAAGACACGTTAGAACAGAGGGCAAGGGGATATTTACCACTAATCCGTCTCATTATGCTAAATACAAACGTCTATGCCCAGGTTTTATAGAATATAGTGAACATTATCAACAACAAATGCAGCAGATAGGGAATAATTGCAGTTTATTATTAGAATCATTACAACAAACAAGAGTGAATGATTGGCAACGTTGTGCACGAGGTATCATTTCTTTACGTAAGGTTTACAATGATGACTTAATAGATAAAGCCTGTCATAGAGCACTACATTATGGTATAAGTTCTTACTCTAAAATTAAGAATATTTTAAATAGTAATGCAGTAAACTTACCATTACCAGAGTTTGGAGGTAATAATGCAGAACTTATTTAATGACCTACGAAGCTTTAGATTATCAGGTATAGTCAATAGTTTAAATGAAAGGATTATTTATGCTCAAAATAATAAACTAGGATTTAAAGAATTTCTATCACTATTATGTGAAGATGAAAAATCTAACCGTAAGGATAATAATTACCGTCGCCGTAAAAGTGCTGCTAAATTGCCGGTAACTAAAAATTTAGAAGACTTTGATTTTAATTTCCAACCAAGTGTTGATGCCAAAGTAATAAGTGATTTATCAACTTGTGATTATATTAATACTAAGGGAAATGTAATATTCATAGGTGATTCAGGAACTGGGAAAACTCATCTTGCCATTGGGCTAGCATTAAAAGCTTTAACACGAGAATACTCTGTATATTTTACTACGGTATCGGATATGCTTTATAATTTACATATTGCAAGAGCAGATAATAGTTATCACAAAAAGGTTAAATTACTCCTATCGTTTGATTTATTAATTCTTGATGAGCTCGGGTTTAAGCAATTGCCAAAACATTCAGTAGAAGACTTTTTTAATATTATTGCTAAACGATATGAAAATAAATCTACCATTATTACCACAAACAAGGATTTTGAAAAATGGAATGAAATATTTGCTGATGAAGTATTAACTCATGCAATTATTGATCGATTGGTACATCATGCTCATATACTAAACATAAAAGGTAAAAGTTATCGTATTAATAACTATAAATCTGGAGGTAATATGGCATAAAAATTTTTAAATATAGTGGTTCCTTTTTCGTGCAATTTACTGGTCCCTTTTTAATTGACAATGACAATTGGGGGTTTTATAACCAAAAATCTTTCTTGGCATGTTATTTAAAATCTCAGCAACATTGTCAAGACCTCTTTGTGTAACGGTAGTAATATCTGTATTTTTAGGTAAAATTCTATGAATCATAGAATTCATTTTTTCCACTAATGCTTTTTGTCTAGGGCGGTATGGATCACAAAAGAAAGTTTGAAACCCAGATAGTCTATAGGCAACATGCCCCACAAACTCTTTGCCATTATCCATAGTAATAGTCTTTCTCACACTATTTGGAAGAGTTTTTATCTTTCTTAAAAAACCATTGGTAACTGTTGTAGCTCTCTTGGAGTTATTCAGCACTAAAATAATCTTTTGACTCTTTTTATCCCAGTGCACCAATATTCATACTTTGATTACCTTTATGAAATGTAAGATCTGCCTCAAAATGCCCTACTTCTACCTTTTTCGTAGCTATTGCATCACGCTGATGTATTGAGATCCTTTGTGGTATAATGATCCTTTGACGCCTCTTCCCTCTTTCTTGCCTTTTATATCTTTTAGAAGGTAAATAGCTATATAACTTTAATTTAGCTGCTACTGCAGAAGTGTAAACAAATCTATATATACTTTCTGTACTGATACACAAAGCTGTATTTTTGTCTAGTTTTAACTTTCCGGCTATAGCATCCGGCGACCATTTCTTGCGAATCATAGCATTTTTAATATAATCTAACAACATAGGGTTCTTTTCTATTTTTAATAACTCTTGCTGATACATCCTGTTTTCATATTTTTCCTGAGCAACACAAGGCATATACTTATCTTTTACCTTATTTCTTTTTAGCTCCATACTAATAGTGCTTTTAGACCTCGTAAGATGTTGTGCTATCTTATTAATACTGACTCCTAGGTCATACATTCTTTTTATCTCATATCTCTCTTCTCGAGATAAGTGTCTATATTTTCTGTTCATCATTACCTATTTAAAATCTTATTATTTTAAATAGGTTCTGTTCTACTTACTTATAGTATTTTCATTCTAACTTTGACTTTACAAAAGCGTTAGACTATTTATCTAAAGCCGAGCTAATAAATCCTAACGATAATATAATAGAAAAAAAATATAGTATTTATGTTGGAGGATTACATAATTTAAAAGCAGCTATTACTGAAGCAGAAAAAATAGCTGATAATGAACTCAAATCTTTACTAATAATCCATGCTTATAAAGAGTTTTTAATACCACAAAAAAATATATCCGCATTTAATAATAAATTATTACAATATGGTTTTGATAAACTAACTCCTAATAAATTTAAAAGTGATCTTTTAAAAACTCACTTTTACTATGATATACAAGCACAAAAGCATATCAATAATGGAGAATATCAAATAACCTACAATATATATGATAAACTATTAAATCAAGCAATAGCTACAAATAATAATATTTGGTTTTTTGATATAATAATGAGTTATTTAACTTTATACTTTGAACAACATGATTGGATTAACGGCTGTAAATTTTTAGATAAACCATATCAAAAATATTCTTCAATTCTTAGTAATCATAATATTTTAAGTTTAAAAGGAATTTACTATCTATAGTGAAAATGACCAATATTTAGCAAAAAGTGATAAAATTTTAGAAAATATTAAAATAGAAGCACTTACAGATAAGAACTGGCTAAAGTTTATTGCAAGGGCTTATCAAGCTAAATTCTATAATGCCAGTTTTAATCTCTTTTGGGTATATTCCCCGCCGCTTGCGGCGTAATATGGCGGAATGAGCAAATATATACATAAAAGTCATAATGTTACGGTACTGCTGTATCACATGGTATTTCCAGCAAAATATCGCCGAGCAGTGTTTGACGTATCAGTTGATCAAGTATTACGAGAAATATGTTTAGAGATAGAAAAGAGATATCAAATAAAATTTTTAGAAATAGGGGTTGATGAAGATCATGTCCATTTTTTGGTACAATCTGTACCAACCTATAGTGTAACAAAAATAGTAACAACAATTAAAAGTGTTACAGTTCGTCAAATATTTAGACAGTGTCCACAGGTAAAGAAACAATTATGGGGTGGAGAATTTTGGACTGATGGATATTTTACGAGTACGGTAGGTAAGCATGGAAATGAGAATATGATAGGAAAATACGTAAAAAACCAAGGCAAGGAATATCAGAAACTGCATGAGGATCATCAGCTAGCTTTCTTCTAAAATACCCCGCTGCTTGCGGCGGGGATTACTTTTATTAACTTATCCTTAGAAACTAGTAATCAACTTGGTCGATTAATAGCAGAAGGAAAAGCAATACAAAATATACTAAATTATCGAGAACATTCTAACGATAATAAGATTTCTGAAGATTTAGTATTAGAAGAAAAGCAAATAGAAGAATCTAAGGAAGCAATAGAAAAATCTACCTCTACTGTTTCTAACATAATACCACAAGAGCCGTTTGTAAGATCGCTGCCTAAAGAACCAAAGTTAAGCTTTAAAGAATACGAAGCTCTTGTAAAACATCAAAAGCAGCTTGAAAATTATTTTAGGCATAAAAAAGAAGAGCTGCAAAACCAACATATGCAAGAATTGTTTAATATTAAAACTCCGATTTCTTGGAACACTAGAGAGGGTAAGTTTAGTTCAGATTCAGAAAATGTTGTAAAAATAAATGAAGAAAAAAAGCTTTACGCCGTAATTGATCCTAGATTAGAGGATAAGCTTGGTAAGATATCTTATAATATGTTTACTAAAGCTTTAGAAAAGGGCGAAGCCACGAGAAGCAAAGGAGTAGACGGCGTAAAATATCGTGATACATTGATAACATTAAAGGTTTGTGGTCAAGATGATAGATTATTTACTAATGAGATATATTCTAATAATGGTAATAAGTTGATTATATTTAACCACTTAGGAAATCACGAAGCTGTAAATAAAGCAGCTTCCGAGTATGAAATGGTAGAAATTCCTTTAGTAGGAGAGTAGAAAATATAGTGTGTTTGTTGTTGCATGGCTCACTTATGTCATTCCCAGCAACGGCAAGAATCCAGTAACTTTAGTGTCACCTAGGTGCTTGTACCTTCGGGGGCTTGCATTACAAACTGCGTCCTAAGATACCTTAGGTACAAGCTGCGGTATGACAAGACTTTATGCTGGATTCCCGCCTCCGCGGGAATGACATGACCCCGTGGACAAGCAACTAGATGACGATTAGCACTATATCTTGAGATTACTTCGTAGTCTACGATTCCTCGCAATGACACAATTAGGTTTAGAAGTCCATGCCACCCATTCCGCCCATGCCACCCATTCCGCCACGCATTGGCATTGGATTTTCTTTATCTTCAGGCTCATCAACGATTAATGTTTCTGTAGTAATAATTAATGAAGCAACAGATGCTGCATCTTGCAGAGCAGTACGCACTACTTTAGCCGGATCAATAATACCTGCTTTAATCATATCAACATATTGCATATTTTGAGCGTTAAAGCCGAAAATCTTATCTTTATGTTCTAGTAATTTACCAACGACTACACCACCGTTTTCGCCAGCATTTTCAACGATTTGCTTTATTGGATCTTTTAAAGCTTCGATTACTAACTCAATACCTGCTTGTTGGTCTTTATTTTCTACTGTCAGATTTTTTAAAGCTTGTGAAGCATGTAGTAATGTCACGCCACCACCAGCAACAACGCCTTCTTCAACAGCAGCACGTGTTGCAGCAAGTGCATCTTCAACACGATCTTTACGCTCTTTTACTTCAACTTCAGTAGCACCGCCAACTTTAAGTACAGCAACACCACCAGAAAGTTTAGCTAAACGCTCTTGTAGCTTCTCTTTATCATAATCCGAAGTAGTTTCAGCGATATGTGATTTAATTTGTAATACTCTCTCTTCAATGTTTTTCTTATCGCCGCTACCGTCAACGATTACAGTATTTTCTTTAGAGATTGTAACTCTTTTTGCATGACCTAAGCTTTTAAGGCTAACATTTTCAAGCTTCATACCTAGATCTTCGGTTATAAGCTCACCATTGGTTAGGATAGCAATATCTTCCATCATTGCTTTTCTTCTATCACCAAAGCCTGGAGCTTTTACAGCTGCAACCTTTAAACCGCCACGTAATCTATTTACTACTAAAGTTGCAAGAGCTTCACCCTCAACATCTTCAGCAATAATTAATAATGGACGAGAAGATTGTACTACCGCTTCAAGGATAGGTAGCATTGGTTGTAAGTTTGATAGTTTTTTCTCAAATAATAAGATGTAAGGATTTTCAAGTTCAGCAACCATTTTTTCAGAATTTGTTACAAAATATGGTGATAAATAACCTCTATCAAACATCATACCTTTAACTACTTCAACATCAAAGCTGAAATTCTTTGCTTCTTCAACAGTTATTACGCCTTCTTTGCCAACTTCTTCCATTGCTTTAGCGATTTTCTCACCGATTTCCTTATCACCATTTGAGGATATAGTACCAACTTGTGCTATTTCTTCTTGGCTATCGATTTTTTTACTAGCTTTTTTAACTTCTTCTAATACTGTATTTACTGCTAAATCCATACCACGTTTTAAATCCATTGGATTATAACCAGCAGCAACAAGCTTGTTACCCTCACGTGCTAAAGCTCTAGCAAGAACAGTTGCGGTAGTTGTTCCGTCACCTGCAACTTCAGCAGCTTTAGTAGCAGCTGACTTTAATAATTGAGCACCAGCATTTCTAATTTTGTCTTTTAATTCAATAGATTTTGCAACAGTAACACCATCTTTAGTAATTTTTGGTGCACCAAATGATTGCTCGATAAGTACATTTCTGCCTTTTGGACCTAAAGTAACTTTTACTGCATCAGCTAAAATATCAATACCTTCTAGCATTTGCTCACGTGCTTTTGAGCCGTGTTTAATAAGTTTTGTTGCCATATTTAAATTCTCCTTAAAACAATTAATTAATAATACCAAATACATCGCTTTCTTTCATTACGATGAGATCTTCACCGTTGACTTTAATTTCAGTACCAGCCCATTTACCGTATAGAACTTTATCACCTACTTTTAACTCTAAAGGATGCACTTCGCCTTTTTCATTACGAATGCCTTTGCCAACTGCTACGACTTCACCTTGCATTGGTTTTTCTTTAGCAGTATCTGGAATAATAATTCCACCCTTAGTTTTTCCCTCATGTTCGATAGGCTTTATTGCAATTCTATCGTATAATGGTTTAAAAGACATTCTAACCTCCAAATTATATAAATATTTTAAATGTACATACTATATATATTTTATTTTCATTAATTCAAGAGGTAAAAATAAAAATTTTTTAGTTACTGGTTTAAGGCTGAAATTTATTTGCTTAATTACTTGAGATTTAATATTGCAAGTAATTTTAAATTAATTATAATACACCTCTCAACCTTTAGTCTTTAATTGGTTGAATTAAGCAAAAGCTTATAATCTTTATAATAAGATAAATAATAATTTTATTTTGAAATCGGGCGAGAAAATGACCTCAAATCTTGAATTCTACAACTTTTCTTTATAATAGCAATTATAAAAATTGGTTTGCTACTGCTAATAAATTAAGGAGGTAGTGTTGTTTCAAAAAGTTATTAAACATTTAAGTCATAATTTATCTAAACATGATATTACCGCTAAAATAACAGGTAGAATTAAACATCCCGTATCAATTTTATATAAATTATATCGTAAGGGGATAAAAATAGAACAATTAACTGATATCTTCGCAATTAGGATAGTGGTATTAAATCAAGAAAAATGCTATAAAACTTTAAAAATAGTACATAATTTATATGAGTATGAAAAAGATAAGCTGAAAAATTATATTGATAATCCTAAACCCAATGGTTACCAATCTTTACATACGGTTATTATAACTGAAGATCAATATAGAATAGAAATACAGATACGCGATGAAAATATGCATTATCATGCGGAAAGTGGCGGAGCAGCACATTGGAGGTATAAAAACGATTTAAATAATGCATTAAAATTTTAATTCATTATTTAAATCATTTTGAGAATCTAAAATAGAATTTTTAAAAGTTGTTGTATTATGTAAGTTACTCTGTTCACTTTTTGAAGGGAAATTTTGTTCTATAAAATTAACGCACACATTTAATAATTGCTGCTCTATCGTTCTTATCTCAAGATATGCAGCTATGAGTAAAAAGCTTTCTATAGTGTTTTTGACTGTTTTCAAAGCTTTGTCAGGAGATTTAGCATTTATGGTTTGTAAATTATGTAGACGATCAAATACTTTAATAAGTGCTATATCATATTTTTTTTCTTGAATTAATAAATTTAACATTTCACCGGAGCTTATTTTTCCATGCGGTTTAATTCTTGTTAAGCGTTCTACATTATCTGCGATATCTTTATCAAAAATTTTGCTAATATCCTCATGTGTTAAATGAGTATCTTCTATTGTGTCATGAAGCAAAGCAACGATTATCATATAAGATTTATAAAGCTTAAAGCTACTTCATCTACTGGCTGAGGATAAGAGTTCTTCTTATCCTTAGTTTTCCCATAAAATCTTCAAATATCAGTATTTCTTACATATAATGTTGTATTTTTAACAATACATATTACAACTAAATTAACTTTTATTAATATTCAGACCATACATTTTCTCATCAATAATCCCAGTGCTTTAGTAAAATTTATAAAGTAATTAACAAATTATTTATAATACTATAATATGTATTTCCTTAAATAATAGAGAAATCTCAGCAACTATTTTATTCATAAAAATAAATTTAAATTAAGTTTATTTTTATATAAATACTAATTTATATAAATTTTTTTAATTCAAATAAAGGTTAAGTTATGTTGAAATAGAAAATTAATGATAATATTAAAACAACAGCAAAAGATGAAATAGCTAGAGATGTTAGAGCTGATGAAAATAAAAGTGATGGGGTTATAGCTCCTATATTAAGTTCTGAAGCAATAGCAGTTATTGAGAAAGAGCTTAACTCATTAACAGAAAGTGAGCATGGTGATGATAAGCCTGATGCTGAAAAGCTTGCTGATGCTTCTATGGTGATTTTATCTGAAACTGGTGAGGAAATAAGTAATTCACAAGATTCTGATGAAGTTGATGCATTACGTCGTGATGTTGGAGTTACAGAATAATTAAGATCTCTTTGTTGTATCATCTAGTTGCTTGACCACGGTATCCAGAAAACAAATAAAAATATCAATATTATTAATATTTTTAACCGGCTCTAGTTCATAAATCACGGGATGACAGGGGGAATCTACGCAGGCAATGCTTTCTTGCAATGACTATTTCGCCATAGTCAATCATGATAAAATTTAAAAATATTAATTATGTCAGAATATGTTTCTAATCAATATAATATTAAACAAAAACAAGATGATAAAAATATATTGGGTCAATTAAAAGATTTAGAAGAAGAAACAAATGAAAAATATGAAGTTAATATAGTGGGTGATATAAGGGTGAGATTTCCTTACCCTATCAATAAACTTCCTTTCTTTGAAAAGTAGTATTTCATACTCCTTTCCAAAGAAGCTTTAAATAATGGGTATACAAGGTGAAAAGCGGTTTCCATCTTGTATACAATGTTTAATTTATATATTTTTATTAGTTTGAAAATACTATAAGTAAGTAGAACAAAACTTATTTAAAATAATAAGATTTTAAATAGGTAATGATGAACAGAAAATATAGACACTTATCTCGCGAAGAGAGATATGAAATAAAAAGAATGTATGACCTAGGAGTCAGTATTAACAAGATAGCACAACATCTTACGAGATCTAAAAGCACTATTAGTATGGAGCTAAAAAGAAATAAAGTAAAAGGTAAGTATATGCCTTGTGTTGCTCAGGAACAATATAAAAAAAGGATGCATCAGCAAGAGTTATTAAAAATAGAGAAGTTACCTATTTTGTTAAATTATATCAAAAATGCTATGATTCACAAGAAATGGTCACCGGATGCTATAGTCGGAAAGTTAAAACTGGACAAAAATACAGCTTGTTGTATCAGTACAGAAAGTATATATAGATTCGTCTACACTTCTGCAGTAGCAGCTAAATTAAAGTTATATAGCTATTTACCGTCTAAAAGATATAAAAGGCAAGAAAGGGGGACAAGGCATCAAAGGATCATTATACCACAAAGGATCTCAATACATCAGCGTGATGCAATAGCAATGCAAAAGCTAGAAGTAGGGCATTTGGAGGCAGATCTTACATTTCATAAAGGTAATCAAAGTATGAATATCGGTGTGCTGGTGGATAAAAAGAGTCAAAAGATTATTTTAGTGCTGAATAACTCCAAGAGAGCTAAAACAGTTACCACTGGGTTTTTAAAAAAGATCAAAACGCTGCCAAGTAGTGTTAGAAAGACTATTACTATGGATAATGGCAAAGAGTTTGTAGGGCATCTTGCTTATAGACTATCTGGGTTTCAAACTTTCTTTTGTGATCCATACCGCCCTAGACAAAAAGCACTAGTGGAGAAAATGAATTCTATGATTCATAGAATTTTACCTAAAAATACAGATATTACAACCGTTACACAAAGAGGTCTTGACAATATTGCTGAGATTTTAAATAACATGCCAAGAAAGATTTTTGGTTATAAAACCCCCAATGAAATTTGGGCAGAAAATTTATAGGTTTTGTTCTACTTAGTCCTTGAATTTTCAGTTTATAGAGTATATTTTTCTGAAATAAAACCTTTATCGATATAGCTAGGTAATTTTGATAATTCTTGTTTTAGTTCGTTATCTACTCCTATAGTTTCAAATTTTCTGTCAACTAAGAAAATTATAGGCTTAGTATTGTGATTATAGAAAAAATCAAAATTCGGCTTATTATCAAAATATCGATACACTCGAGGGAAATGATAAGCATGGGTAACAATAGCGATTTCAGTATTATTTAGGTCAATATTGCTGTCCTCATGTTCTTTATATAAAGTTTTAAACTGTCCACCGGTATTGGCTTGATTTTTTGGTAGATTGAAGATATAAAAATTTTCTTTAGGATAATCATTAATAATATTTTTATCAAGAGCTTCTTTTAATAAACTATTATCATATTCCCCACCATTAAATAAAATTTTCGGTCCATATTCTTTTAGTTCTTCAAAAGTTAAGTTTGACATCTGCTTGTCAAGCTTTTTAGCAGCTACTTCTTTTGCAATTTCTATACCGAGTCTCATTCTATTATAGCCATCTTCTTTGTCTATAGCACCTATATTTTGAGCATGAGAAACAATCGGCATCTTTTTATAAGAATGCCTTGCCGATAAAACCCATACATATTTTATATTCTTATCTATCTCAGGATTTTCAGTTGCATAAATATTTTGTATCTCTGAAATGAAACTCTTACGTACCTGCTCAATTATTAACCTCTAAATTATTAAGATCAGTTATTATTTGCTCAAAATGCCGATCTTGAGTAATTTTTTGATAATGCTGAAGTCCTAAGACAGAAGCTATAGCTATAATAATTAAAGAAATAGCTATATTAAAATTTTTACAGTTTTTCATATTGTGATAAAAATTAGGTTGAAATATAGGAGAGATATATCACGGCTTAATCGTAATATCAAGCAAAATAACTTATTCGCTTTTTAGTTTTGCTAGTTCTTGAGGGGTAGGGAGGAATTTTTCAAGCTTTTTAGGTAATGTTTCTGTAAGTTTAAATTGTGATACTCCTATTGGTTTTTGTATTCCTTCTATAGCGTATTCTACAGTAATACCCTTTTTTTCTTCGCACAAAATTAACCCAATTGTAGAATTATCTGATTCATCCTTAATTTTATGATCCATTAAATTAAGATAGAAATTTAATTTACCGGCATATTCCGGTTTAAATCTCTTTTGGGTATATTCCCCGCCGCTTGCGGCGTAATATGGCGGAATGAGCAAATATATACATAAAAGTCATAATGTTACGGTACTGCTGTATCACATGGTATTTCCAGCAAAATATCGCCGAGCAGTGTTTGACGTATCAGTTGATCAAGTATTACGAGAAATATGTTTAGAGATAGAAAAGAGATATCAAATAAAATTTTTAGAAATAGGGGTTGATGAAGATCATGTCCATTTTTTGGTACAATCTGTACCAACCTATAGCGTAACAAAAATAGTAACAACAATTAAAAGTGTTACAGCTCGTCAAATATTTAGACAGTGTCCACAGGTAAAGAAACAATTATGGGGTGGAGAATTTTGGACTGATGGATATTTTACGAGTACGGTAGGTAAGCATGGAAATGAGAATATGATAGGAAAATACGTAAAAAACCAAGGCAAGGAATATCAGAAACTGCATGAGGATCATCAGCTAGCTTTCTTCTAAAATACCCCGCTGCTTGCGGCGGGGATTACTTTTATTTTACCGGTCTTTAATTCAATGACAACATAACATTTGAGCTTTATATGGTAAAAAACTAAATCTAAATAATAATCTTCTCCTTCAAGCTCTATATGATACTGATTGCCGACAAATGCAAAACCTTGCCCTAACTCTAATAAAAAATTTTTAATATTATCTATCAGCTTATTTTCTAAATCTCTCTCCATTATTTTACCCTGAATATCTAAGAATTCTAAGTTATACGGGTCTTTTATAATTGATCTTGCTAGGTCAGATTGTAATTCAGGTAAAGTATTAGAAAAGTTATTTATACCTTTTGCCGATCGTTCATATAAATTTACTTTTAATTTGTAAAGATAATACATTTCTTGACCAACCATTTTCGATGGTTTGTTGTGCATACCAAATTCTTTGGTCTATATCTTTTAGTTTTGAAAAAATGATAATATTATGACTCCATGGGATTTCTCCAACCGCCTGTTGGAGGATTTGTTCATTATTATATTCTGCAACAAACTGACGCATATAAGAAAGATTTTGATATGATAGTCCTTTCATTCCAGGAAATTCTTTACGTAAATCATCAGATATATTTTGAATTATTTTTGAACCCCATTTTTCTTTACTTTGGCGTTCTAAAATTAATTTCCCTATGTGCCAAAAAAGAGTTATTAATTCCTTGTTAACTGCTAAATGAGCTCTAATATGAGCCTTACTAGTTTCTTGTTTTAAATCTCTTTTGGGTATATTCCCCGCCGCTTGCGGCGTAATATGGCGGAATGAGCAAATATATACATAAAAGTCATAATGTTACGGTACTGCTGTATCACATGGTATTTCCAGCAAAATATCGCCGAGCAGTGTTTGACGTATCAGTTGATCAAGTATTACGAGAAATATGTTTAGAGATAGAAAAGAGATATCAAATAAAATTTTTAGAAATAGGGGTTGATGAAGATCATGTCCATTTTTTGGTACAATCTGTACCAACCTATAGCGTAACAAAAATAGTAACAACAATTAAAAGTGTTACAGCTCGTCAAATATTTAGACAGTGTCCACAGGTAAAGAAACAATTATGGGGTGGAGAATTTTGGACTGATGGATATTTTACGAGTACGGTAGGTAAGCATGGAAATGAGAATATGATAGGAAAATACGTAAAAAACCAAGGCAAGGAATATCAGAAACTGCATGAGGATCATCAGCTAGCTTTCTTCTAAAATACCCCGCTGCTTGCGGCGGGGATTACTTTTATTTAAATCAACATATGATTCATTGCTTAAAATGTTATTCATTTAGTACCTGCATTCATAGCTAGACTTGCCGAGACGAATTTTTCAAGATCACCGTCAAGTACGCCCTTAGTGTCAGAAGTTTCGTAATCGGTGCGTAGATCTTTCACCATTTGATATGGCTGTAAGACGTATGATCTAATCTGATGTCCCCAGCTATTATCGGTTTTAGCGGCGTTTTGTTCATTAACGCTATCAGTACGTTTTTGCATTTCAAGCTCATAGAGCTTTGCTTGTAGCATTTTCATAGTTTGAGCTTTATTTTTATGTTGCGATCTGTCGCTTTGACATTGTGTAACAGTGCCTGTAGGTATATGAGTGATACGTACGGCTGAATCGGTAGTATTAACGTGTTGTCCTCCCGCTCCCGATGCTCTAAAAGTGTCGATTCTTAAATCTTTATCCTCAATGGTAATTGCGATATTGTCGTTAATTTCCGGATAGACCCAGCTACTTGCAAAGCTGGTCATGCGTTTACCTGCAGCATTAAACGGCGAAATACGCACCAACCTATGCACTCCTGCTTCAGTTTTAAGCCAGCCATAAGCACGTTTGCCGATTATCCTAATCGTGCATGATTTTATGCCTGCTTCTTCGCCATTAATCATATTAATGATCTCAGTTTTGAAGCCTAATCTTTCAGCAAAACGTAGATACATACGCATCATGATAGACGCCCAATCGTGGCTTTCAGTTCCTCCCGCTCCGGCATTTATCTCTAAAAAGCAGTTATTATTATCGGCTTCACCTGAAAACAAGCATTCAGTTTCAAATTTTGCGGCAATAGTGCTTAAGGATTGTAAATCTTTCTCAACTTGCTGCATTATCTCTAAATCATTTTCAGCTTCAGCCATTTCTTCAAGCTCTAATGCATCTTTTAAATTAGACTTAATTTTATTATAAGCTCCTAATTGTTCTTCTAGATTGCTTTTTTCTCGTAGTAATTTTTGAGCATTAGCTTGATCATTCCATAAATCAGGATTTGCTGTTAACTCCTCTAACTCTGCTAGTCTAGCTGCTGACGTTTCGACGTCAAAGTGACCTCCGAAGCAATTCTAAAGACTGCTCAATTTTTTTAACGTAATTCTCTATTTCCGCACGCATTATTTTTTCCTGTTATAAATTTTGGTTTTGTTATATATTTACAGCACATTCCTGTTTATTTGGTGTGTTGTTGCATGACCCATATGTCATTCCCGCGTAGGCGGGAATCCAGCATAAAGAGAGAGAAATCGAGCTTTTAATTTTAAAAACTTATTGCTTATATGTTTATTTTTTCTGGATTCCCGCCTACGCGGGAATGACACCGAGGGTATTTTCCAAACCATGCCACAATGCCCCTATTCGGGAATGATATAAACGAACGCAAATTATATCACAATAATTATGAATAATCAAAAATATATAAGGAACTTCTCAATAATAGCTCATATTGATCACGGCAAATCTACTTTAGCTGATCGGTTAATTGAGTATTGCGGCGGTCTGCAGGCTAGAGAAATGAGCCAGCAAGTACTAGATTCAATGGATATCGAAAAAGAGCGTGGCATAACAATCAAAGCCCAAACTGTACGGCTTGTATATAAGGCTAAAGACGGCAATACTTATTATTTAAATTTGATGGATACCCCTGGGCATGTCGATTTCGCTTATGAGGTTAGTAGATCGCTTGCAGCGTGTAAGGGGTCGTTGTTAGTGGTTGATAGTACGCAAGGGGTAGAGGCACAAACTCTTGCTAATGTTTATCAGGCAATTGAGAATGATCATGAAATAGTGCCGGTGCTAAATAAGATTGATTTGCCGGCTTCAGAACCTGACCAAGTAAAGCAGCAAATAGAGGATATAATTGGGATTGATGCAAGTGAGGCAGTACTGATTTCTGCCAAAAGTGGTATAGGTATTGACTTAGTTTTAGAAGCAATCGTAAATAAATTACCTCCGCCGAAAGAAAGTAATACAGATATTTTAAAAGCATTGCTTGTTGATAGTTGGTATGACCCGTATCTTGGTGTAGTTATTTTAGTGTGTATTATTGACGGATCGTTACGTAAGAATATGAAAGTCAAAATGATGGCAACAAACTCGGTTTATACAATAGAAAATGTCGGATATTTCACTCCTAAAAAACATATTTCGGATGTTTTAAATGCAGGGGAAATTGGTTTTTTTACTGCTTCTATAAAACAGGTAGCAGATTGTAAAGTTGGGGATACTATTACCGATGAGAAGAAGCCTTGTGAGCAAGCTCTGCCCGGGTTTAAACCAAACTTGCCGGTAGTATTCTGCGGGCTTTATCCGACGGATAGTGCCGAATTTGAGCATTTAAAGGATTCGTTGGCAAAACTTCGTCTTAATGATGCTAGCTTTGAGTATGAAATGGAAAGCTCATCAGCTCTAGGGGTTGGTTTTAGGTGCGGCTTTTTAGGGCTACTACATTTAGAGATTATACAAGAGCGTTTAAGTAGGGAGTTTGATTTGGATTTAATTACTACTGCTCCAAGCGTGGTGTATAAAATTCATATGCGTGAGGGTGAGAGTCTAGAGATTCATAATCCTGCTGATTTACCTGATTTACAAAAAATTGACTCGATGGAAGAACCTTGGATTAAAGCCACTATAATGGTACCTGATGAGTTTTTAGGTACGGTATTAACGCTTTGTACTGAGAAAAGAGGCATGCAGCTAGATCACAGCTATATAGCAAATAGGGCAAAAGTAGTATATAAATTGCCACTAAATGAAATAGTATATGATTTTTACGATCGTTTAAAAAGTTGCTCAAAAGGTTATGCAAGTTTTGAATGGCAAATGGATACATACGAACCTTCCGAACTTGTTAAGCTTGGGATTTTAGTTAACGGTGAGGCAGTTGATGCGTTATCGACAATCGTACATCGTTCTCGTGCTGAGCAGCGGGGTAGGGCATTATGCGTAAGGCTAAAGGATTTGATACCGAGACAGCAGATCGATATTGCAATTCAAGCGAGTATCGGCAGTCGTATTATTGCCCGTGAGACTATTAAGGCGTTGCGTAAAGATGTATTGTCCAAATGTTATGGCGGAGATATAACCCGTAAGCGTAAGCTACTCGAGAAGCAGAAAGCTGGTAAGAAGAGAATGAGGCAGTACGGCAATATCGACATCCCACAATCTGCCTTTATTGCTGCATTAAAAATAGGAGATGAGTAAATATTGTTATTGGGAGGAGTGTAGGGTGTGATAGATTTATTCACGGGATCCAGTTAAAAATACTAATAAAATTAGTATTTTTTATTATTTTCTGGATCTAGTTCCCAAGCCACGGTATGACACCAATCACGTTTTTTTATCCACGCAACAATATCTACGTGGGAATGACCTATGTTTATTAGGGTAAAAGATTGGACTCAGACTAACTATTAAAAAACTCGGATTTAACTATATCCGTTTCGCCACCTAAAGAAGTGTGATTTTTCTCAATAATTTCTTCAAGAGAAAAGAATATAGATTTAGAAGAAGGTAGATCCCCTAATCTAAAACCTTCAAAACTTACGCTATGAGTAAAAAAGTGATAAATTATTGTAAAAATAATTAAACATGTCAAAGAGGATAAAGTTGCAAGCAATACCAATTAATAGGACAGATTATTGTCAATTTTTAATAGTTAGCCAAAAGAATTATAGTTTAACCTACTACGCTGAACATGCAAAGAAATGTAGTCATGATGTTATTAATAGATTTTTAAGGAATGAAAAATATACACCTTCTTTGTTATGGGAACACATCAAGAATGATGTTATTTTTTCATCTAATGGATATACAATATTTGATGATACGGTTTCAAATAAAAGGAATACGAAGCAAATAGAAATTGCAAGATCGCAGTACAGTGGAGCTACAGGTAGAGTTACTAAAGGTATAGGAGTAGTGAGTCTGGTATATTATAACCCTGATATTAATAAGTTTTGGGTAATAGATTATCGAATTTTTGCACCTGATCATGATGGAGCAACAAAACTAGAACACCTATTAAACATGTTAAATAATGCTGTTTATAGCAAGAAGATTCCTTTTCAAACAGTACTTTTTGACACATGGTGTCATTGTCAATTAAAAAGGGACCAGTAAATTGCACGAAAAAGGAACCACTATATTTAAAAATTTTTATGCCATATTACCTCCAGATTTATAGTTATTAATACGATAACTTTTACCTTTTATGTTTAGTATATGAGCATGATGTACCACTCGATCAATAATTGCATGAGTTAATACTTCATCAGCAAATATTTCATTCCATTTTTCAAAATCCTTGTTTGTGGTAATAATGGTAGATTTATTTTCATATCGTTTAGCAATAATATTAAAAAAGTCTTCTACTGAATGTTTTGGCAATTGCTTAAACCCGAGCTCATCAAGAATTAAT
Organism: Rickettsia endosymbiont of Gonocerus acuteangulatus; assembly: GCF_964026435.1. NCBI lineage: Bacteria > Pseudomonadati > Pseudomonadota > Alphaproteobacteria > Rickettsiales > Rickettsiaceae > Rickettsia > Rickettsia endosymbiont of Gonocerus acuteangulatus. Next base: position 1,519,650 of record NZ_OZ032147.1, on the reverse strand, counting down.
AAATCAAACGATAGGAGTAATTTAACCTTTTTGTGATAACTATTATCTGCTCTTGCAATATGTAAATTATAAAGCATATCCGATACCGTAGTAAAATATACAGAGTATTCTCGTGTTAAAGCTTTTAATGCTAGCCCAATGGCAAGATGAGTTTTCCCAGTTCCTGAATCACCTATGAATATTACATTTCCCTTAGTATTAATATAATCACAAGTTGATAAATCACTTATTACTTTGGCATCAACACTTGGTTGGAAATTAAAATCAAAGTCTTCTAAATTTTTAGTTACCGGCAATTTAGCAGCACTTTTACGGCGACGGTAATTATTATCCTTACGGTTAGATTTTTCATCTTCACATAATAGTGATAGAAATTCTTTAAATCCTAGTTTATTATTTTGAGCATAAATAATCCTTTCATTTAAACTATTGACTATACCTGATAATCTAAAGCTTCGTAGGTCATTAAATAAGTTCTGCATTATTACCTCCAAACTCTGGTAATGGTAAGTTTACTGCATTACTATTTAAAATATTCTTAATTTTAGAGTAAGAACTTATACCATAATGTAGTGCTCTATGACAGGCTTTATCTATTAAGTCATCATTGTAAACCTTACGTAAAGAAATGATACCTCGTGCACAACGTTGCCAATCATTCACTCTTGTTTGTTGTAATGATTCTAATAATAAACTGCAATTATTCCCTATCTGCTGCATTTGTTGTTGATAATGTTCACTATATTCTATAAAACCTGGGCATAGACGTTTGTATTTAGCATAATGAGACGGATTAGTGGTAAATATCCCCTTGCCCTCTGTTCTAACGTGTCTTGCTATTAAATCATTTTGTATAGAAAATATTTGAACAAGTTTTGGGGACAATTGTACCATTACCTCACTGTATATATATTTTGCTGGTACAGAGTAATAATTATTATCTATGGTAATATGACAATCTTTTGCTACTTTTCGATTATGCCAAGATGACAAATCAAAAGTTTCTAATGGTAAAGGAATCAAACTACTTCTTTCCTCTTGCTCAAACAGTTCTCTAGGTATTCTCTTAGTAGTACCATGTATTCGGCTATTGGCCTTATTTAACCAATTTGCAAGACCATTTGTTAATTCTTCATATCTATCAAATTTACGACCAGCAAAAAAATTATTTTTAACGTATTTTATTCCCGACTCAACTTTGCCTTTTTCTTGCGGTTGATACACTCGACAAGGAGAAAGTAAAATTCCATAATGATCGGCTAAGCACTTATATTCCTTCTGATATACTGGCTCATAAAAATTGGCATCTACTACTCCAGCTTTAAGATTATCAAGTTTTATTACTTTTGGACTACCAGCAAAATAATTAAATGCATTGATATGACATTGAATCCATGTTTGACAACTTTGATCAAACACTACTTCATAATAATCAAGGCGACTATAGCTTAAACGCATATTAAATACATATGCTTTAACTCTACGCCCTTTAGAATTATACTGTAAGCCTATGTCACCAAAATCTACTTGTGCTTCCTCTCCTGCTAAAGTATGAAAACGAATGCAACTGTTATCCTTAATTTTATATTTTTTGATATAACGGGTCAAAGAAGTATAACTGCTTGTATAACCTTGATTTTTTAACTCCTCAAAAATTCTTATGTAACTCAGATTTTTTTCTAATAACTCAATTATTTTTTCGTGCCAAAAATCCAAAACTGAAGATCGTTCATAGATTGCTGGGGATTCTGTACCAGCCTCTACATAGCGGTTTATTATTTTTCGTACTGTTTTGCGGTCTGTTCTTGTTAGTTTGGCAATATTCCTTTGACTATTGCCTTGTTTATAAAGGGTGATAATTGTTGTATACATATTTATTCTTATCATTGTATCACTAGATATTTACTTGCTTAATTATCTAGTGAATATTGCACATTAACCTTATTAGGTCACACCAACTTCTCTGGTCCCTTTTTCGTGCAATTTACTGGTCCCTTTTATTTTAGCAATGACAACATGGTATTCTACACACAAAATTATGCAACATGTTGACTCTCTGGGGAAATATTATTATGCCCCTATTAAAGCCAATAGAAACGTTAGTAAAACACACGATTCTAAACCTTATAAAGCTGTAAAAGAGTTGACATTTTCAGATGAAGAGATCAGGCATGGAGTAGAGATTCATATAAAAGGCTTTGCTAAAAATAAGCATGTTAATTTGTTTAAATTTACTGTTCCTACCAACAGAGTTGAGTATGTTGTTACCAATAACAAAACTCACAAATCTTCTAAAGCTGCACAAGATGAGTGTGGCTTTCGATGGGTAATTGAGAGCATGCACAGAGAAATTAAGCAACTTACTGGGATAGAACGTTGTCAATGCAGGAAACAGCGTATTCAACGTAATCATATTAGTTGGGCATTTTTAGTTTGGGCATTTCTCAAAAGGACTGCAAATACAATCGGTAAAACGGTTTACCAAATAAAGTTAGGGCTTTTAGATGACTATATGCAACAACAGCTGCGTTCTCCATCTTTACGATATTTAGAACCAAACATAGCGTAAGTTTTGCATAATTAGATAAGTCTTTTTTTGTTTCAGAAAATGAACTGTCGGAATAAGTAGGATCATTGGCTGGGATTGCAGTATTTACTAATAAAGCAACAAGGTCTTCTGAATAACCATCGCGAGCTGTTGCACCATATTTGAATAGCTTTTCTAAAATTTCTACATTACCATTTAATATTGCGGGTATGACACCTTGAGATGCGATAGCACCTTTTTTTAGGAGATAATCTATTACATCAATATGTTCTCCCATGGTGTCAATACTTAATATAGCACCTCCATGTACATGATTATCCATTGTAGTATTAACACTAAATCCTTTTTCTTCAATAAAATATTGAACTAAATCTAAACGCCCTTTATGAGCTGCTTTATAAAGATACTCGTCAGGAAGTTTTGATGAAGATAAGGAAATTAATTTTTTAATCTCTTTTGGGTATATTCCCCGCCGCTTGCGGCGTAATATGGCGGAATGAGCAAATATATACATAAAAGTCATAATGTTACGGTACTGCTGTATCACATGGTATTTCCAGCAAAATATCGCCGAGCAGTGTTTGACGTATCAGTTGATCAAGTATTACGAGAAATATGTTTAGAGATAGAAAAGAGATATCAAATAAAATTTTTAGAAATAGGGGTTGATGAAGATCATGTCCATTTTTTGGTACAATCTGTACCAACCTATAGCGTAACAAAAATAGTAACAACAATTAAAAGTGTTACAGCTCGTCAAATATTTAGACAGTGTCCACAGGTAAAGAAACAATTATGGGGTGGAGAATTTTGGACTGATGGATATTTTACGAGTACGGTAGGTAAGCATGGAAATGAGAATATGATAGGAAAATACGTAAAAAACCAAGGCAAGGAATATCAGAAACTGCATGAGGATCATCAGCTAGCTTTCTTCTAAAATACCCCGCTGCTTGCGGCGGGGATTACTTTTATTTCTGCGTTTAAAATTTGTTCTTTAGTTTTAAAAAAATTTCCTAGAGCTTTATAGGATTTTTTAATTTACCTTAATTAATTTATAGCGGGCGTACTATAAAGTAATAAAGGTAAATTATCAATATAAAATATTAACTAAATATTAAAGAATTAACTATCAGTTTACTTTCTTAATTTTTAGTTGTAGTTTGTGGTTTTCTAGCTCGATTTCACTAATATGATCAGGGGTGAAGTTTTTAGCAAATTCACCTAAGGTTTGTTCTTTAATAAACTCACCATAAATATCGATTATTTTTGGTAAATCTATATCAATCCAAATCCTATCTGTTATAGCAAAATCGGCATTTTTCCGAGCTTGTTGTATGAAGCGTACAATGTCACGAGCTATTCCTTCGTCTATTAATTCAGTCGTTAGCTCCAGATCAAGTATCAACAGGCTACTATTATGGGCAAAGCTGCTAGCCCCTTTAATATGTGAGTGAGGTTCTAAGATTAGTTTATATTCATCGCTATTTAAGGTCTCATTACAGATCTGTAAGCCGCTAGAGGTTGCTTCCCACTCGTTCTTTTTAGAAGCAGCTATGATATCTTTCATTTTAGTCGGCAAACGCTTCCCAAGTAACGGGAAATTAATCGATAATTTTTTAACTGCATAATTTTCTAAATCATCACGATAAATTACTGATTTAACATTGATCTCATCTTTAATTAAATCTTCAAAATCTTTTAGTTTGTCGTTATTTTTGCTAATAATAGTTATACTGCTAAGTGGTTGTCTTACACGGGCGTTTTCGCTACTTCTGATGAATAGGCTATGACTACAAATATCTAGTACAGTATCCATAGTATCCACTAGCTCGCTGTTTATTTCAAATTTTGAAAGATCAGGATAGTCGCATAGATGGACGGACAAACCGTCATCTCGCACAACTTTTATGTCATTCCCGCGTAGGCGGGAATCCAGGCATTCAGGTTTTTCTGGATCCCCGCTTTCGCGAGGATGACAATATAAACCCAAATATATCGCTTCGGAGATAAGCGGCACGAGTGATGACATCGCAATAGCCATAGTCTCTAAGCACGTATATAACGTATTATAAGCATTTTGCTTGTCTAGATCTTTTTCGCTTTTCCAAAACCTAGCTCTGCTTCGTCTGATATACCAGTTATTTAGTACTTCAAAAAATTCTGAAACTGCATGATAAGCCGTCCCAGTATCGAAGCCGTCTAAACTCTCTTTAATCTTCTCTATAGCTATTTTTAGCTTGGACAATATATATACATCAAGCACATTTTCCGAGTTAAAACTTAGCTCGCCTTTAATATGATCGGCATTAGCATACATCGTAAAGAAATGGTAAGCGTTCCAGATAGGCTTGATAAATAAACGAATCGTATCAAATACCATTTTGCCATCTTTATCAATCAGTAGCTCTTGACCTTTAACTACATTGGAAGAAAGCATTGTTACTCTTAAAGCGTCAGAGCCGTATTTATCAAATAACTCTAGCGGATCGGCATAGTTATTTAGACGTTTCGAAAGTTTTTGACCGGTAGCATCTAAAATCACCCCGTGGCATATACAATTTAAAAACGGCGGACGATCGAATAGGGCAGTAGATAATACCATTAAAGTATAGAACCAGCCACGTGTTTGTGCGAAATATTCAACTATGAAATCAGCTGGAAAATGATCCTCAAACCACTGCTTATTTTCAAAAGGGTAGTGTGCTTGCCCGTATGGCATCGAACCGCTTTCAAACCAACAGTCAAATACGTCTTCTATTCTACGCATTGTTGATTTACCAGTTGGATCATCGGGATTTGGTCTTGTAAGTTCATCAATAAATGGACGATGTAAATCAGTAATCTTAACCCCAAAATCTTTTTCTAGCTCTTCTATAGAACCATAAACATCTATGCGTGGATATTTTGGATCGTCAGATTTCCATACTGGCAAAGGTGTTCCCCAAAATCTATTACGGCTTATTGACCAATCTCTAGCATTCTCAAGCCACTTGCCGAATAAATTGTCCTTAACGTGGAAAGGTATCCAATTAATTTGCTGATTCAGCTCTACCATTCTGTCTTTAAATTCGGTAACTTTTACATACCATGACGGAACGGCTTTATATATAAGAGGCGTATCGGTTCGCCAGCAATGCGGATAATTGTGAATATACTGCTCGGTTTTTAGCCAATTTCCTTGTTCTTTCAGCTTAATTATTATTTTGTCGTTAGCATCAAATATTTGTAAGCCCTCTAAATCTGGAATTTCTTTGGTAAACTTACTGCTATTATCCACAGGGCAAACAAGTTTTATGCCTTTCGATTCACAAAGTATTTGGTCATCTTCACCAAACCCAGGAGCCATATGTACTACCCCAGTACCATCACCCTCAACAACAAAATCTCCGGCAAATATCTTAAAGCTATTTGGATGATCTTTGAAATAGTCAAATAGCGGCTTATAGCTTAATCCTTGAAGCTCTGAGCCTTTAATTATCGTAAATTGCTCATCGCCTTTTAGCTCTAATTCTTTCGCATATTTAGCAACCGAAGAGGCAGCTATGATATAGCAGATATCGCCTTTCGGAACTAATGCATAATCAATATCACTACCAACTGCTAAAGCTAGATTTGACGGCAATGTCCATGGCGTTGTCGTCCAAACGAGGATTCGGTATTCTTTATAATTAGCTGTTATTCCTAAAAAAGTCTCGGTGTCTTCCCGTGGCTTGTCCACGGGATGACATAATTCAAAACTAACTGTTACTGCTTTATCTGCTCGCTCTCTATATGAATTATCAAGCCTTGTTTCAAAATTAGAAAGTGGAGTTTCACATGCCCATGAATACGGCATAACTCGCATAGATTCGTACAATAATCCTTTATTATATAACTCCTTAAAAGCCCAAAGCACAGATTCCATAAAATTCTTATCCATCGTTTTATAAGAATTCTTAAAATCTACCCATCTTGCTTGGCGTGTTACATATTGCTCCCACTCACCGGCATATTTCATTACCGAATCTCTGCAGTGAGCGTTAAATTTTTCAATCCCGAAATTAGTAATAGCAAGACGCCCTGAAATACCAAGCTCCTTTTCAGATTGCATTTCAGCAGGTAATCCGTGGCAATCCCAGCCAAAACGGCGTTCTACTTTCTTACCTCTAACAGTTTGATATCTAGCATATACGTCTTTAATAAAACCGGTTAGTAAATGCCCGTAATGCGGTAACCCGTTAGCAAAAGGCGGACCATCGTAAAAGATAAACTCAGCATCTCCCTCTCTAATATCAATAGATTTCTGAAATATATTATTATCTTGCCAAAATTTTAATATTTCTTTTTCTATGGTAGCAAAATCAGCATTTGAGCTAACTTCCGGGTAATATTTAGTATTTGTCATTATTTTGTAAATTATTTATTATAACAGTTTAGTTTATTGTATAAGTAGTGGATTCCCGCCGTTGCTAAGAATGACATAGAACCCTAACAGTTTGGTTTATAATAATAGATAATAGCAGAGAGATAAATAGCTAACTATGACAAATAGCGAAAAAATTTATATAGGGCTTTGTATAATATTCTCTACTCTTATAATCCTTGGTAACTTAATATATCAAAAATTTGTTATGTTACAAATACCGTTTTATAAGTTTGAGTTATCAGCAGGAGCAATATTATACCCTTTAACATTTTTAATTACTGATATAATTACTGAGCTATATGGAAAAGAAAAAGCTAATTTTTGTATTAGATTAGCAATATGTATGAATGTCCTAGTTACTATAATTATAATGTTTGTAAGTTATTTGCCAGCTACTAACTGGTCAAAAATCAATGATGAAACATTTAATAAAGTATTTAGTTATTATAGTGTAGCATTCCTTGCATCTATTATCGCATGCTATATTGCTCAAGCAATTGATGTTAATTTATATTTATGGATACGCATATTAACTAAAGGAAAATATTTGTGGTTAAGAAGTAATATTAGTACTTGTATCTCATTATTTATCGATACTACTATCGTGATTAGTTTTATGGCAATGTTTAGTATCTTTCCTGTCGAACAAATATGGAAATTAATATTTAATAGCTATAGCTGGAAATTATTTTTTACCATTTGCTGCACACCATTGTTTTACTTGAGTCTTTTTGCTATAAGGGGTTTTATTAAATGTAAAGAGGTTAAAATTTAGGAAGTGTTTTTGCAAAATATAAAAAAATATAGAAGCTTCTTTTGAGGAGATAAGAGATAAAGCGTGGATGGAAAGTATTTGCACTAGCAAAAGAAATATTTGTCATTCCCGCGAAAGCGGGAATCCAGAAAAAAACATAAATACAGCAAGTTTTTAAAGTTAAAAGCTCGCTTTGTCTTGCTTTATGCTGGATCCCCGCCTACGCGGGGATGACATTGTACTTGTTTTTCGAGCCATGCAACAAAGTCTTGTGCAGGCAGGAATGACATAGAGTTGCATTAGGATGACACATTTTATCCTTCTAAACGGTAAAATCTACTAGATTTATAGAACTTGATTATATTAAAAAGTAAAATCTTAGTAACTCCAGCTATTGGTATAGCGAAAAATATGCCGATAAAGCCGAATAAACTACCGCAGGCAAAAATTGAGAATATAATCCAAAGAGGATGTAAACCTATTTTATCACCAATAATTTTAGGTGTTATAATATATGACTCACAAATATTTCCGATTAAATAGACCACTATTATATAAAACAGTTTTGTGGTTGCACCAAATGTTAAATATCCGATAGTTAGAGTCAGAAGAAAAGAAATAAAAGTGCCAATAAAAGGAATAATTACTAAAAACCCTGTTAGGATTCCAAGTAAAAGAGCAAGATCAATACCTATTACAGTAAATGAGATGCTATAATAAATAGATAACATTAAGCAGATATTTAGCTGACCTCTTATATAGGCAGCAAGCAGGCTATTAATAGAGGATAATATTCCAAGGATTTTGTGCCTACTTTTTAGCGGTAGTAATGATTTCATATTTTCGATAATTCTCGTCCAATCACGTAAGAAATAAAATAATATTATAGGTATAAGTAAAAATAAGACAAATATATTAATTGTAATGAGAGTATAGTGCCAAAAATTATTCGCAAGGCTACCAAGTATAGTGAATATACTATTTATGAAATTACTTAAAGAATCTCGTATCTTATCAGCGATATTAGGCTCTACAGCATAAATTTTTGTCATTATAGGCGGTAATATTTCCGCTTGAAAATAATCCTTATATTTAGGGATATTATTGACAAAAGTAGAAACCTGCCCATAAATTACTGGTACTAAAAGAGTAAGTGCAGTAAAAAATACACTTAAAAATATCAAGTAAACTACAATAGATGAAATTTTATTTGATAATTTAAATTTTGACGCAACAAATTCTATGGCAGGCTGAAGTAAATAAGAAATTATAAAGGCAATAAAAAATGGTCTTATTGCTTCTGAAATTAGCATAAAACCGCTTATAAAAATTCCTATAAAAAGAAGCCAAAATATAGCGGTTTTATTCATATGTATCTACTTTTTTGTTACTTGAACAGTCGCAGGTCTTAATAACCTATCTTTAATTTTATAACCAACTTGCATTATATTAATAACGCTATTAGGTTCATGATCAGGATGCTCTATTTGAGAAATTGCATTATGCAAATTATAATCAAATGATGATCCTATTTCCGGCTTTATTTCTTCTATATGATGCTTATGAAATACTTTATCTAGCTCATCTTTAGTCATCTGAACACCAGCAATAATATTCGTTACTTCTACTGAAGCATCTAGCGGCTTATGTTCTAACGCTCTAGATAGATTATCGCTAACGTTTAAAAGTTCTTTAGCAAATGTAGTAATCGCATAATCTCTTGCATCATCACGTGCTTTTTCTAAACGCTTTCTTGTATTATCTATTTCAGCACTTGCTCTAATTAGCTTATCTTTTAGCTCTTCTATTTGGGCTTTTAAGTCTGCTATTTCTGAATTAGTTTCAATATTTTCTACTTCTTCAGCAATATTATTTATTGCTTCTTCTTTGTTTTCTATATTATTGTCCGTCATCGTATAACTATTATTGATTTACTTATAGTATAAGATATAATAAAAAATCTAAAATTTTCAATGGGGTATACTTGTTTTATTTAAAATCTTTTCCAAATAAAACTTTGTCTATCTATTCTTCATCTATTAGAGGTATAAATATTATATTATGAGGCAGTCAGGCAGAAAAAGCAATCAATTACGTCCTATTTCAATAGAGTTATCTCCTCTTATTAACGCAGAAGGCTCATGTCTTATTAAAATAGGCAATACTCATGTTATGTGTAGTGCAAGTTATGATACGACAGTGCCACCATTTTTGCGTAATCAGAACAGAGGATGGATTACCGCAGAGTACGGTATGCTTCCAAGTTCTACATCTCAGCGTAATAAAAGGGAAGCAGTCCAAGGTAAGCAGTCAGGTAGAACGCAAGAGATACAGCGTTTAATTGGGAGGACGATGCGTTCGATAATTGACTTACAAAAACTTGGTGAACGACAAATTACTATAGATTGTGATGTGATTAATGCCGATGGAGGTACTAGGACTGCCGCTATAACAGGGAGTTATGTAGCTTTGCATTTAGCTATTAGATCATTAATGAAGAAAAGAATTCTGAAAGTAAATCCATTAATTAACCAGGTTGCTGCCGTTTCTTGCGGTATATATAAAGATCAACCTATATTAGATTTAGATTATTTAGAAGATAGCGACGCTGAAGTCGATAGTAATTTTGTGTTTGCAGGTAATGGAAATTTAATTGAAATTCAAGGAACGGCAGAGAAAAAACCTTTTTCTGAAGAACAGTTTTTAGAAATGTTAAAACTTGCAAAAGTAGGTGCTGCTGAATTATTTAAATTACAAAATCAAGTATTACTCAATTTACAATGACTAAAATAAGACTTGATGAATTTTTATTGCAAAAAGGTTTTGCTCCAAGTATCCAAATAGCACAAAGTCTAATTATGCAGGGTAAAGTGCATAATAAACATGAGCAATTAACCAAAGCCGGAACTCAAATTAGTGTAAATGATAAGGATATTAAGGTAAAATTGCCGAAGCATAATTATGTTTCGAGAGGAGCATTAAAGCTAATTAAGGCTTTAGATCATTTTAAGATTAACCCTAGCGGTATGGTTTGCATTGATCTTGGAAGCAGTACTGGCGGTTTTACAGAAGTTTTATTGGAGCGAAGAGCAGAGTTAGTTTTTGCCGTAGATGTTGGTTATGGCGAGCTGCATCATAGATTGCGTGACAATCCACAAATTATAGTGCTTGAGAAAACTAATGCACGATATTTAACCGATAAACAAATAACTACTCAGCCTGATTTGATAGTTTGTGATGCAAGCTTTATCAGCTTAACTACTATTCTGCCTGCTTCATTTGCTTTAGCTAAGAAAGATTGTTTACTTATAGCTTTAATCAAACCACAATTTGAAGTCGAAAAGCATGAAGTAGAAGAGGGGGGGATCATTAAAAATCTGCTCTTACATCAAAAAGTATGTGATAAAATTAGGGTTTGGCTTGAGCAAGAGCATCATTTTGAGATATTCGGTATTGTAGAAAGCCCGATATTTGGAGCTAAAGGAAATAAAGAGTTTTTAATAGTTGGACAGAGAAAAGGTGCTAGCAGCATCCTCTAATGTATAATTGTTAAGTGTTTTTATAAATGCATTGCTTGCCTCCTTAATAAAATGTTTAAATTGGCACGAATTAGTGATTCTGCATCGATTAGTATCTTTATAAAACATTCTACTATATCCATATTAGGCTCTAACTTTTCTATTAAATCTCCAAGTTTCATAGAGGAGGGGTTAAATGCAAGTTTAATTCCACCTCCTTTTCCTTTACTACTACTTAATATATCCTAATTGTACTAATTTGTGTATTACCTTTACTAAATGATTAAGCGAAATATTATAGCAAAACTTACGCTATGTTATAGCAAATATGCTAAAAACTCTTATTACACAGCAATGTTTTATAGTGAAGCACTTCATAATATCCCTTAATTCATGGGCATTATATCAAACATAGCGTAAGTTTTGATAGTATTCTGCTATTTCTTTTACACTACAAATTTTCCCCTGTTTAGACGCAAGATATATGAGACTACGTAACCCATAATCTGTAAAACTTGTTAACTGCATAAAAATTTTATTTTTATCTTGAATATACAAAAAAACATTTATATTATAGCTTAATGCGATAAGGTAGTGACTTTTTTAAGAGCATAGTAAACAGCATCAAAAAAGTGCTCAAAATTAGAAATAGTTTTTCTTATTTCATTCTTGATTTTAAACCAGTAATGCTCAATAGGAATAAAAGTAATCCCCGCCGCAAGCAGCGGGGTATTTTAGAAGAAAGCTAGCTGATGATCCTCATGCAGTTTCTGATATTCCTTGCCTTGGTTTTTTACGTATTTTCCTATCATATTCTCATTTCCATGCTTACCTACCGTACTCGTAAAATATCCATCAGTCCAAAATTCTCCACCCCATAATTGTTTCTTTACCTGTGGACACTGTCTAAATATTTGACGAGCTGTAACACTTTTAATTGTTGTTACTATTTTTGTTACGCTATAGGTTGGTACAGATTGTACCAAAAAATGGACATGATCTTCATCAACCCCTATTTCTAAAAATTTTATTTGATATCTCTTTTCTATCTCTAAACATATTTCTCGTAATACTTGATCAACTGATACGTCAAACACTGCTCGGCGATATTTTGCTGGAAATACCATGTGATACAGCAGTACCGTAACATTATGACTTTTATGTATATATTTGCTCATTCCGCCATATTACGCCGCAAGCGGCGGGGAATATACCCAAAAGAGATTTAAGTCAGGAGAGTAAGTTGGTAAAAATAAAATACTGCAACCAACAGATTCAATTAACGTTTTCACTTTTGTATAGCATAAGTCATTAAGGTACTGACAGAGCGAGAGTATCATGTTATAGTAAGCAAATATTAACAAGCATGTAAAGAGATATGGCACGAGCATATGCAATAGAACTAAGACTAAGAGTTATAAAAGCTGTAGAAGCAGGGATACGAATAAGTAAGGTAAGTAAATTATTTAATGTAAGTCGTGATACTATATATAAATGGAAAAAATTAAAAGATAAGCAAGGTACTTTAGAAGCAGCAACTGGTTATCAGAAAGGACATAGTCATAAGATAAAAGATTCAGAATCTTTTAAAGAATTTTTTAAAGCTAATATGAATAAAACATCAAAGGAGTTAGCAAAGCAATGGGGTAATATTGCATCTGTAACTATTTTAAGACAAATCAGAAAACTTGGCTATAGCTATAAAAAAACTCATTTTCATCCGAAAAGAGATATTAAATTAAGAAATGAATTTATAGCAAAGATACAAACCATCACAAAAGACAAATTAGTATATCTTGATGAATCTGGAATAGAGGATAATGCTTGCAAAGAGTATGGATGGAGCATTATAGGACAAAGGTGTTATGGAGAAAAGGTGTATCAACATAAATTTAGAATAAGTATGATAGCTGGTCTTTGTAATGGTAATCTTATTGCTCCTGTAATATTTGAAGGTAATTGTAATACAGAGGTCTTTAAAACTTATATTAGGGATGTATTAATTACAGAATTACAACCTGGGCAAACCGTTATTATGGATAACATTAATTTTCATAAAAATTCTAAAGTTAAAGAGTTCATTGAATCCGTTGGTTGTACCATATTGTATTTACCAACTTACTCTCCTGATTTAAATCCTATAGAGCATTACTGGTTTAAGATAAAAAATGAAATTAGGAAAGTTGTAGGAGATTTTGAAACATTTTATGATGCTGTTTTTAATACTCAAAACTTACGCTATGGCTCTGTCCAAATAAGTGTGGGAATTTCTCAAAGGTTATATAAAAATATAATATAACAAAAGGAGAAATTATATGCACCAAAAACAAAATGAAGCAATAAATCAAGCGATAGATTTATTAATAAATAATGATACAGATATATCAACATTACTTAAAGAGGATGGTTTATTAAAGCAATTAACCAAACGGCTTGTAGAGAAGGCATTGCAGTCAGAGATGAATAATCACTTAGGATATGATAAATATTGTCATACTGATAGTGATAATGTTCGTAATGGTAAGAATGTAAAGAATCTAGTAACAAATAATGGAGTTATAGAGATTGAGGTTCCAAGGGATAGAAGTAGTACATTTGAACCTGCATTAATTCCAAAGCGTCAAAGACGTATTGAAGGATTTGATGATAAAATAATATCGTTATACGCTAAAGGAATGAGCTTATCTGATATTAAGATTCAAATGCAAGAATTGTATGGAGCTGACGTTAGCGAAAGTTTGATAAGTCAAATTACTGATGATGTAATTGAGGATGTCAAGATATGGCAAAGCCGACCATTGTGAAAATACTATAAGTAAGTAGAACAAAACTTATTTAAAATAATAAGATTTTAAATAGGTAATGATGAACAGAAAATATAGACACTTATCTCGCGAAGAGAGATATGAAATAAAAAGAATGTATGACCTAGGAGTCAGTATTAACAAGATAGCACAACATCTTACGAGGTCTAAAAGCACTATTAGTATGGAGCTAAAAAGAAATAAAGTAAAAGGTAAGTATATGCCTTGTGTTGCTCAGGAACAATATAAAAAAAGGATGCATCAGCAAGAGTTATTAAAAATAGAGAAGTTACCTATTTTGTTAAATTATATCAAAAATGCTATGATTCACAAGAAATGGTCACCGGATGCTATAGCCGGAAAGTTAAAACTGGACAAAAATACAGCTTGTTGTATCAGTACAGAAAGTATATATAGATTTGTCTACACTTCTCCAGTTGCAGCTAAATTAAAGTTATATAGCTATTTACCGTCTAAAAGATATAAAAGGCAAGAAAGGGGGACAAGGCATCAAAGGATCATTATACCACAAAGGATCTCAATACATCAGCGTGATGCAATAGCAATGCAAAAGCTAGAAGTAGGGCATTTTGAGGCAGATCTTACATTTCATAAAGGTAATCAAAGTATGAATATCGGTGTGCTGGTGGATAAAAAGAGTCAAAAGATTATTTTAGTGCTGAATAACTCCAAAAGAGCTAAAACAGTTACCACTGGGTTTTTAAAAAAGATCAAAACGCTGCCAAGTAGTGTTAGAAAGACTATTACTATGGATAATGGCAAAGAGTTTGTAGGGCATCTTGCTTATAGACTATCTGGGTTTCAAACTTTCTTTTGTGATCCATACCGCCCTAGACAAAAAGCACTAGTGGAGAAAATGAATTCTATGATTCATAGAATTTTACCTAAAAATACAGATATTACAACCGTTACACAAAGAGGTCTTGACAATATTGCTGAGATTTTAAATAACATGCCAAGAAAGATTTTTGGTTATAAAACCCCCAATGAAATTTGGGCAGAAAATTTATAGGTTTTGTTCTACTTAGTCCTTGAATTTTCATTGGATCGAGTATATGCTATAGTATTTTTTGACTGTTTAGTAGTAAAAGTACGTCAAGATAAACGAATTATCAATAAGTCTGTATATGTAGCATTAGGTATTGATTTATCTGGCAGGAAGGATATTTTAGGATTGTGGATCAGTGAAAATGAAGGAGCAAAATTTTGGCTTGGTAATTTTACTGAGATGAAGAACAGAGGTATGCAAGACATGCTTATTGCTTGCAGTGATAAATAAAAGTAATCCCCGCCGCAAGCAGCGGGGTATTTTAGAAGAAAGCTAGCTGATGATCCTCATGCAGTTTCTGATATTCCTTGCCTTGGTTTTTTACGTATTTTCCTATCATATTCTCATTTCCATGCTTACCTACCGTATTCGTAAAATATCCATCAGTCCAAAATTCTCCACCCCATAATTGTTTCTTTACCTGTGGACACTGTCTAAATATTTGACGAGCTGTAACACTTTTAATTGTTGTTACTATTTTTGTTACGCTATAGGTTGGTACAGATTGTACCAAAAAATGGACATGATCTTCATCAACCCCTATTTCTAAAAATTTTATTTGATATCTCTTTTCTATCTCTAAACATATTTCTCGTAATACTTGATCAACTGATACGTCAAACACTGCTCGGCGATATTTTGCTGGAAATACCATGTGATACAGCAGTACCGTAACATTATGACTTTTATGTATATATTTGCTCATTCCGCCATATTACGCCGCAAGCGGCGGGGAATATACCCAAAAGAGATTTAACCGGTATGTCTGAGGCGATAGAGGCAGTTTTTCCGAAAACCGAACATCAATTATGTATTGTACATCAGATTAGAAATAGTTTAAAATATGTATCATATAAAGACCGAAAAGAATTAGCGGCTGATTTAAAGCCTATTTATACTGCTAGCACAGAGGAAGAAGCACATCTTGCTTTAGAATCTTTTGAAGCTAAATGGAGTAAACAGTATCCACAAATTGCTAAATCTTGGTATGTTCATTGGGAAAATTTAATGGTTTTTCTAGGATACCCTGAGGCGATAAGGAAAGTAATATACACAACGAATAGTGTAGAATCTGTCAATAGCCAATTACGTAAGGTTACCAAGAATAAACGGGTTTTTCCAAATGATAATGCCGTTTTTAAGACCTTATATTTGGCAATTGATTATATGACCAAGAAATGGGCTATGCCGATTCCAAACTGGAACGCAGCTATGGCTCACTTTTTGATAAAATTTGAAGGTAGAATTTAAGCCCTATGAAAAATTTACACACTTAATTAGAAAGACTCTACGCTATGTTTGGTTCTAAATATCGTAAAGATGGAGAACGCAGCTGTTGTTGCATATAGTCATCTAAAAGCCCTAACTTTATTTGGTAAACCGTTTTACCGATTGTATTTGCAGTCCTTTTGAGAAATGCCCAAACTAAAAATGCCCAACTAATATGATTACGTTGAATACGCTGTTTCCTGCATTGACAACGTTCTATCCCAGTAAGTTGCTTAATTTCTCTGTGCATGCTCTCAATTACCCATCGAAAGCCACACTCATCTTGTGCAGCTTTAGAAGATTTGTGAGTTTTGTTATTGGTAACAACATACTCAACTCTGTTGGTAGGAACAGTAAATTTAAACAAATTAACATGCTTATTTTTAGCAAAGCCTTTTATATGAATCTCTACTCCATGCCTGATCTCTTCATCTGAAAATGTCAACTCTTTTACAGCTTTATAAGGTTTAGAATCGTGCGTTTTACTAACGTTTCTATTGGCTTTAATAGGGGCATAATAATATTTCCCCAGAGAGTCAACATGTTGCATAATTTTGTGTGTAGAATACCATGTGTCAAAAAGTACTGTTTGAAAAGGAATCTTCTTGCTATAAACAGCATTATTTAACATGTTTAATAGGTGTTCTAGTTTTGTTGCTCCATCATGATCAGGTGCAAAAATTCGATAATCTATTACCCAAAACTTATTAATATCAGGGTTATAATATACCAGACTCACTACTCCTATACCTTTAGTAACTCTACCTGTAGCTCCACTGTACTGCGATCTTGCAATTTCTATTTGCTTCGTATTCCTTTTATTTAAAACCGTATCATCAAATATTGTATATCCATTAGATGAAAAAATAACATCATTCTTGATGTGTTCCCATAACAAAGAAGGTGTATATTTTTCATTCCTTAAAAATCTATTGTCATTTTCAATTAAAAAGGGACCAGTAAATTGCACGAAAAAGGAACCACTATATTTAAAAATTTTTATGCCATATTACCTCCAGATTTATAGTTATTAATACGATAACTTTTACCTTTTATGTTTAGTATATGAGCATGATGTACCACTCGATCAATAATTGCATGAGTTAATACTTCATCAGCAAATATTTCATTCCATTTTTCAAAATCCTTGTTTGTGGTAATAATGGTAGATTTATTTTCATATCGTTTAGCAATAATATTAAAAAAGTCTTCTACTGAATGTTTTGGCAATTGCTTAAACCCGAGCTCATCAAGAATTAATAAATCAAACGATAGGAGTAATTTAACCTTTTTGTGATAACTATTATCTGCTCTTGCAATATGTAAATTATAAAGCATATCCGATACCGTAGTAAAATATACAGAGTATTCTCGTGTTAAAGCTTTTAATGCTAGCCCAATGGCAAGATGAGTTTTCCCAGTTCCTGAATCACCTATGAATATTACATTTCCCTTAGTATTAATATAATCACAAGTTGATAAATCACTTATTACTTTGGCATCAACACTTGGTTGGAAATTAAAATCAAAGTCTTCTAAATTTTTAGTTACCGGCAATTTAGCAGCACTTTTACGGCGACGGTAATTATTATCCTTACGGTTAGATTTTTCATCTTCACATAATAGTGATAGAAATTCTTTAAATCCTAGTTTATTATTTTGAGCATAAATAATCCTTTCATTTAAACTATTGACTATACCTGATAATCTAAAGCTTCGTAGGTCATTAAATAAGTTCTGCATTATTACCTCCAAACTCTGGTAATGGTAAGTTTACTGCATTACTATTTAAAATATTCTTAATTTTAGAGTAAGAACTTATACCATAATGTAGTGCTCTATGACAGGCTTTATCTATTAAGTCATCATTGTAAACCTTACGTAAAGAAATGATACCTCGTGCACAACGTTGCCAATCATTCACTCTTGTTTGTTGTAATGATTCTAATAATAAACTGCAATTATTCCCTATCTGCTGCATTTGTTGTTGATAATGTTCACTATATTCTATAAAACCTGGGCATAGACGTTTGTATTTAGCATAATGAGACGGATTAGTGGTAAATATCCCCTTGCCCTCTGTTCTAACGTGTCTTGCTATTAAATCATTTTGTATAGAAAATATTTGAACAAGTTTTGGGGACAATTGTACCATTACCTCACTGTATATATATTTTGCTGGTACAGAGTAATAATTATTATCTATGGTAATATGACAATCTTTTGCTACTTTTCGATTATGCCAAGATGACAAATCAAAAGTTTCTAATGGTAAAGGAATCAAACTACTTCTTTCCTCTTGCTCAAACAGTTCTCTAGGTATTCTCTTAGTAGTACCATGTATTCGGCTATTGGCCTTATTTAACCAATTTGCAAGACCATTTGTTAATTCTTCATATCTATCAAATTTACGACCAGCAAAAAAATTATTTTTAACGTATTTTATTCCCGACTCAACTTTGCCTTTTTCTTGCGGTTGATACACTCGACAAGGAGAAAGTAAAATTCCATAATGATCGGCTAAGCACTTATATTCCTTCTGATATACTGGCTCATAAAAATTGGCATCTACTACTCCAGCTTTAAGATTATCAAGTTTTATTACTTTTGGACTACCAGCAAAATAATTAAATGCATTGATATGACATTGAATCCATGTTTGACAACTTTGATCAAACACTACTTCATAATAATCAAGGCGACTATAGCTTAAACGCATATTAAATACATATGCTTTAACTCTACGCCCTTTAGAATTATACTGTAAGCCTATGTCACCAAAATCTACTTGTGCTTCCTCTCCTGCTAAAGTATGAAAACGAATGCAACTGTTATCCTTAATTTTATATTTTTTGATATAACGGGTCAAAGAAGTATAACTGCTTGTATAACCTTGATTTTTTAACTCCTCAAAAATTCTTATGTAACTCAGATTTTTTTCTAATAACTCAATTATTTTTTCGTGCCAAAAATCCAAAACTGAAGATCGTTCATAGATTGCTGGGGATTCTGTACCAGCCTCTACATAGCGGTTTATTATTTTTCGTACTGTTTTCCGGTCTGTTCTTGTTAGTTTGGCAATATTCCCATGTTATTTAAAATCTCAGCAATATTGTCAAGACCTCTTTGTGTAACGGTTGTAATATCTGTATTTTTAGGTAAAATTCTATGAATCATAGAATTCATTTTCTCCACTAGTGCTTTTTGTCTAGGGCGGTATGGATCACAAAAGAAAGTTTGAAACCCAGATAGTCTATAAGCAAGATGCCCTACAAACTCTTTGCCATTATCCATAGTAATAGTCTTTCTAACACTACTTGGCAGCGTTTTGATCTTTTTTAAAAACCCAGTGGTAACTGTTTTAGCTCTTTTGGAGTTATTCAGCACTAAAATAATCTTTTGACTCTTTTTATCCACCAGCACACCGATATTCATACTTTGATTACCTTTATGAAATGTAAGATCTGCCTCAAAATGCCCTACTTCTAGCTTTTGCATTGCTATTGCATCACGCTGATGTATTGAGATCCTTTGTGGTATAATGATCCTTTGATGCCTTGTCCCCCTTTCTTGCCTTTTATATCTTTTAGACGGTAAATAGCTATATAACTTTAATTTAGCTGCAACTGGAGAAGTGTAGACAAATCTATATATACTTTCTGTACTGATACAACAAGCTGTATTTTTGTCCAGTTTTAACTTTCCGGCTATAGCATCCGGTGACCATTTCTTGTGAATCATAGCATTTTTGATATAATTTAACAAAATAGGTAACTTCTCTATTTTTAATAACTCTTGCTGATGCATCCTTTTTTTATATTGTTCCTGAGCAACACAAGGCATATACTTACCTTTTACTTTATTTCTTTTTAGCTCCATACTAATAGTGCTTTTAGACCTCGTAAGATGTTGTGCTATCTTGTTAATACTGACTCCTAGGTCATACATTCTTTTTATTTCATATCTCTCTTCGCGAGATAAGTGTCTATATTTTCTGTTCATCATTACCTATTTAAAATCTTATTATTTTAAATAAGTTTTGTTCTACTTACTTATAGTATTTTCATTATACTCATAAATATAATAAGCAAGTATTTCAAAGTTTTATTCATATGATTTAACCTTTATTATCTTTTTCTTAGAACCGTTTGTTGTGTAGATCGAAAAACGTTCTCGATGTTACCTAGTCGCTTGGCCACGGTATCCATAAAACAACTTAGAGGATATATTATTTTAGTATTTTTACTGGATCCAGCTCACAAGTTACAAATTGACATATTTGATTTACTGACCCACGCAACAATGCCTTATGAAAAGCAGCAAAGCCTTAGGGTGTGGCAATCTCAGAAAATATTATTTTATGAGATTGCTATGCTCCTTTTAATCGCTCGAAATGACGATAAAAAATCAAGCCCTATACAATATTATTTCACTTCAATTTTTCTAGTTTTTCCTTATTCTTTTTTTGGTATTTTTATATATAATATGCCGTTTTCAAAGCGTGCATCTACCTCATCATCCTTAATATTTGTAGGCAAAGTTATTGAACGTTGGAAAGAACCATAATATCGCTCACGCATATGATAATTCTTATTTTTCTCCTCAGATTTTTCTTCTTTATGTCCTTTTATAATTAAAATATGATTATCTATATTTATATCGATATCTTTTTGATTTATACCAGGTAATTCTACTTCTAAACTATATCCGGTATCAGTTTCAGAAATATCGGTTTTAGGTATTAGAACTTTATCTTTAGATATATAAAATTCATTAAAAAAATCATCGAATATGTTATCTAAATAGTTACGTCTTCTTAACTCATTACTAATCTCTGATTTATTTCTTACATTTGGTAAATTAAATGCCATAAATACCTCCTATTAATGAAAGTTTAATCTCTTTTGGGTATATTCCCCGCCGCTTGCGGCGTAATATGGCGGAATGAGCAAATATATACATAAAAGTCATAATGTTACGGTACTGCTGTATCACATGGTATTTCCAGCAAAATATCGCCGAGCAGTGTTTGACGTATCAGTTGATCAAGTATTACGAGAAATATGTTTAGAGATAGAAAAGAGATATCAAATAAAATTTTTAGAAATAGGGGTTGATGAAGATCATGTCCATTTTTTGGTACAATCTGTACCAACCTATAGCGTAACAAAAATAGTAACAACAATTAAAAGTGTTACAGCTCGTCAAATATTTAGACAGTGTCCACAGGTAAAGAAACAATTATGGGGTGGAGAATTTTGGACTGATGGATATTTTACGAGTACGGTAGGTAAGCATGGAAATGAGAATATGATAGGAAAATACGTAAAAAACCAAGGCAAGGAATATCAGAAACTGCATGAGGATCATCAGCTAGCTTTCTTCTAAAATACCCCGCTGCTTGCGGCGGGGATTACTTTTATTTAATTGCTATATCCCTTGCGTTTTGTTCTTTAATCTCAAGACGTGGTAGGGTAATAGTAAGTATACCGTTTTTTAAATTTGAGGAAATATTTTTTTGGTCTACATCCTCGTATAAAGATATTACATAATTAAAATTCTTATTCATATAATTATTTGACTCATCATCTTTATTTTTCTCTTCTATGTTCCCTTTAATAAATAATTTATTGTTATTGACTTTAGATTTTAATTTGATTTTTATCAAATCCAGGTACTTCCATAATAATAATATACTGCTTATCTTTAGTAATAAACTTGCTTTTTATTCCGCTAGATTCATAAAAAGATAGACCATCTTTTAATATATTATTCCAATAATTATCAAAGTAAGAAATTTGATGATTTAGAATGTCCATAGGCTGACGCAAAGATACAGCTTTGTCATTATTCTGCTGAGCTTCTGCTATATTGCTAAATAAAATAGCAGCTGCTATAGCTGGGATGTAAGCTTTAATTTTCATAATACTAATCCTCTCATATATTTATTATTCTAAATATATAAATTCATTTTATTAAAATTCAAGTCTTATATTTATATAGTTTGTTGAAAGTACGTTGACCAAAATAAAAGCTAATAATACCTGCAAAGATGGTTTGATCATCAATAGTCCATAATATATAGCATAAGTCATTAAGGTACTGACAGAGCGAGAGTATCATGTTATAGTAAGCAAATATTAACAAGCATGTAAAGAGATATGGCACGAGCATATGCAATAGAACTAAGACTAAGAGTTATAAAAGCTGTAGAAGCAGGGATACGAATAAGTAAGGTAAGTAAATTATTTAATGTAAGTCGTGATACTATATATAAATGGAAAAAATTAAAAGATAAGCAAGGTACTTTAGAAGCAGCAACTGGTTATCAGAAAGGACATAGTCATAAGATAAAAGATTCAGAATCTTTTAAAGAATTTTTTAAAGCTAATATGAATAAAACATCAAAGGAGTTAGCAAAGCAATGGGGTAATATTGCATCTGTAACTATTTTAAGACAAATCAGAAAACTTGGCTATAGCTATAAAAAAACTCATTTTCATCCGAAAAGAGATATTAAATTAAGAAATGAATTTATAGCAAAGATACAAACCATCACAAAAGACAAATTAGTATATCTTGATGAATCTGGAATAGAGGATAATGCTTGCAAAGAGTATGGATGGAGCATTATAGGACAAAGGTGTTATGGAGAAAAGGTGTATCAACATAAATTTAGAATAAGTATGATAGCTGGTCTTTGTAATGGTAATCTTATTACTCCTGTAATATTTGAAGGTAATTGTAATACAGAGGTCTTTAAAACTTATATTAGGGATGTATTAATTACAGAATTACAACCTGGGCAAACCGTTATTATGGATAACATTAATTTTCATAAAAATTCTAAAGTTAAAGAGTTCATTGAATCCGTTGGTTGTACCATATTGTATTTACCAACTTACTCTCCTGATTTAAATCCTATAGAGCATTACTGGTTTAAGATAAAAAATGAAATTAGGAAAGTTGTAGGAGATTTTGAAACATTTTATGATGCTGTTTTTAATACTATTAAATTGTCAGTATCTTAATGATTTATGCTATAACTAATCCTCGTGGGCAAATAATAGATAAAGGTAAGATAACATTAAATCCAGACGGATTTACCGAATATTTATTTAATACATATGATGAGTCTTTAAGTGGTACCTATAATGTAAGTCTATATTTAGTAAGTGATAAGGGGGATAATAGTTATCTTAATAGCATAAGTTTAAGAGTTGAAGATTTTCAGCCTGATCGTATGAAAATAAATATAAACTTCAATAACTTAAAAGATGAATTATGGACAAATCCTAAGAACCTTAAAGCAAATGTTAATCTTATAAATCTTTATGGTATGCCGGCAGAAAATAGAAAAGTTAGTGGCTATATCGATTGGAATACGAACGGACGGAGTTATAGTTATAGTTGTTGCCGAACATGTTTATAAACAACATATAAAAGATTTGAAGTTGGCACAGGTTAGATCAATTCTCAAAAAAGAAAAAGGTATCAATATTGAAAAACTAACCCTTGCTGAGACTCTTAAAATTTTAGAAAAACAGTTTGTTGATAATCAAACAATAGGTTTAACTGAAACAGAACTCGCAGATTATATGATAAGCCTTAGTTGTGAATCTGCAATCAATTTGGATGGTGGCGGCTCTTCGACTTTATTTATTAACGGAAAAGTTGTTAATAAGATAACAGGTGACGAAGACGAAGCATTAGGCGAAAATGTTCAACGTCCTGTATCCGATGCAATAGTTATATTACAAAAACAATAGACATTACAGCTTGACACTAATTTATAATGATTTTACTGTATTATAATAATACATAATTTGGAGGTAAAATACTATGCCAAAACCAGGACAAAAAGATCATATACTTGCTAAAGGTCATAAATTATATACAGTCAAACAGGGCGACACATTGTGGAGTATATCTAAAAATGAGTGTGGAGGAAAAGGCGAAGCATGGAAAGATACTGTCCTTGCGTATAATCAATGGCTAATAGATGAGGGACGTTATAATCAAGCTCCAGAACACGTTCTAATAAAGGTAGGTGAAGTACTTGACATATATACCGATTTTCATGGATAATGTCATCCACATTTAGGGTTTGCCCCGCATAGGTCAGGAGCCGTCATTCCTATGTAGGCAATGCCTACATAGGAATGACATAATATGCTTTTCAATCCACATAACAATGTTGCTTTCTCCTACTTAAAATAAAAATATGATATTATCTTACATCGGAATATTATTGGTAATTATTGGGCTGTTTGTTATATTTTCAGGTATTATCGGTTTTTTTCGTTTCCCTGATTTTTATACAAAATTGCACACCGCAAGTGTTATTGAAAGCTTTGGGGTACCGATTTGCTTAATAGGCTTTGCATGCCTTGCAGGAAACCTTTTTAATTGCTTTAAGCTGCTTCTAGCTGCTATATTAATTTTCTTATTAAATCCGGTAGCAACTCACGCTCTTGGTAAAGGATCACTACTTTCAAGGTCATTCTTACAAAAACAAGAAGCTAAGAAAAAATAAGAAAATATTTATGCTTTTAAATTTTGATCTCAGTAATTACTTACTTAATTTTATTGTTTTTTTACTGGTTATAATCTCAATTAAAATCATTACTGCTAAAGATTTATTGGAAGCAATAATATATAGCTCAGCATTTAGCTTATTAATTGGTGTATCTTATTTACTAATGGATGCACCGGATGTTGCAATGACTGAAGCAGCCCTTGGAGCGTGTCTATCAACCTGCGTATATCTAAATTTATTACGAAAATTACCCTCTAATTTAAAAATAATCCAAAAAACTAGAATTATTTCGGCAAGCTTAATATGTTTGTTGTTTGTGGTAACTCTTACTTACATGGGGCTTGAACTGCCAGATTATGGTGATGAACATGCCCTGCTCCACACACATCTAACTAAATATTACTTAGAAAATACTAGTAAGGATATTGGAATACCATCTTTTGTAGCAGCCATTTTAGCTAGCTATCGTGGGTATGATACCTTAGGCGAAACTAGCGTAATTTTAATTGCCGGAATTTCTGTGTTGCTAGTATTTTCAAGAAAAAATGATGTAGAACACAGTATGCAATACAATATCCCCTGGTCAGGTCATAGGATGACAAAAATAACAAAAAACATCTCTATTTTTATAGTACCTTATATAATCCTATATAGCTTGTATATTCAGCTTAATGGTGAATCCTCACCTGGAGGCGGATTTCAAGCGGGTGTTATATTTGCCTCCTCTCTTATTGCTTATGATCTAGTATATGGTAACCAAAAATTAAATCGATATTTTTCAGTAAATACGCTAATAATTATTGCTGCTTTAGGTGTTATGATATGCGGATTTACCGGTATGATATCGCTATTTTTTAATGATAATTATTTAAACTATTATTCTCTAGCAAACTTTGTTAACGATAGTCTAACTGCTCAACATATAGGAATATTTGCTGTAGAGATAGGCATAGGCTTAACAGTTTCTGCTATTATGTACTCAATTTACAACTCATTTAACAATTGTGAATAGCTTGTTTTTATTAATCAAACGTGAATTTATTCTGCAGAATCGTATTAATAATATGATTAAATATCTGATGATATTTTTTCTATTTTGTATTATTAGCACTACTTTAATCAACAACCATGAAGATATTAAGAAATTCGGCTTAATCTTTTCGGTAATTTGTTTGTTAATTTCGTTGATTTGTTTTTCTTCTATTATATTTAAGTCTGATTTAGAAGATGGAAGCTTAGAATTAATGTTATCTATTGTTAATCCAACTAAAATAGTACTAGCTAAATTTTTTGCGATATTTATAAGTAGTACGATAGGGATAATTTTAACACTACCTATTATCTATGTTTTTTTCAGCCAAACCTTGCTAGAAATAATATTTTTCTTTTTCAGCGTCTGGCTTGTAATAATTTTATCAAGCAGTTTAGTAGTGTTATCGGGTAGTATGCAAAGCTATTTTAAGATTAATGCTAATTTTATCGGCATATTTATTATGCCTTTGCTAATTCCCAGTATTATAATGACGGGGTTAGTGCTACAAGATAATAATTTACAATTAATTTTCATTATGATAGGTATTAATTTAGTAATTTTACCTATTTCATTTGTTTTAAGTTCATATTTAATCAGAAATATTTACAGCATAACATGATTATTTTCTTTATTTTTACTAGCAGAATAGTATAAGATAAGATAATAAATTTTTTTGAGAAAATAATATGTGGCAAGCTTTACGAAGGTTAATTGCAGCTAATCCTATGGGGGGGTTTTTATGGAGTCTTATTACTAAATGGTATATAATGATAGCCGTTGCATCATTAATTGTATTATTTTATGTAGTAAAAGGACTTGAGAAAATCGGCTTTATAGACTATTTTGGCAGAACAACAGTTGAGATATTAGACACTAGTAAAGCTATTGCTCAAAATTGTACTGTAAAACTTGGTCCTGACTGGGATCACTTAGTCAACTTTTGGAATTGCTTAGGTGATCCAGGAAGATATGAAGTTAGAGAAGAAGAGACAGAAGAGACTAAATTAGAGCATGATGTAATAGAACTTCTTCCTGATAAACCAGGTACTACAGTTCCTGAACCGAGTAATCCTTATGATAATGGTAATAATACGAATACAAACTAAATATGTCAGATACTGAAGATACTAACAATGATAACAAAGTAGATTTTGAAGATCACTCTAAAACCTCACGTCGTGATTTCATGGTCTTAACAGCTAGTAGCGTTGCAGCAGTTGGAGCTGCATGTACGCTTTGGCCTCTTATTGATTCTTTAAACCCTTCAGCTGATGTTCTTGCCTTATCATCAATCGAAGTTGATTTATCAAATATTGCCGTAGGTCAAACAGTTACAGTTAAATGGCAAGGAAAGCCGGTATTCATTACTAACCGCACTCCAGATAAGATTGCTGAAGCAAGGGCTGTAAAAATGTCAGAGCTTATTGATCCCGAAGAAGATCAAGCTCGTGTAAAAGCTGGGCATGATAATTGGTTAGTAACAATTGGTATCTGTACACATTTAGGTTGCGTACCCCTTGCAAATCAAGGTGATTATGACGGCTGGTTCTGCCCGTGCCATGGTTCACAATATGATTCATCAGGTAGAGTAAGAAGAGGTCCTGCACCTTTAAATTTAGTAGTACCGCCCTACACTTTTATTAGCGACAAAAAAATTAGAATCGGGTAATTATTTATGAGCGACAACATTACCCCAAAAGCTGAAAAGACTAATGCTATTATAGATTGGATAGACTATCGTTTGCCAGTCTTCTCTTTTCTAAAGCATTTTAGCTATTATCAAACTCCAAAAAATCTTAGTTATTTGTGGAATTTAGGCTCTATTGCCGGCATTGCGTTAGTAATTCAGATAATTACCGGTATTATACTTGCAATGCATTATACGCCGCATGTTGATCATGCTTTTGATAGCGTTGAAAAAATCATGCGTAATGTTAATTATGGCTGGTTACTGCGTTATACTCATGCTGTTGGTGCCTCAATGTTTTTCGCAGCCGTATATTTACACATAGCAAGGGGGCTATATTATGGCTCGTACAAAGCCCCAAGGGAACTACTGTGGCATATCGGTATAATCATTTTCCTAACCATGATGGCTACTGCTTTTATGGGCTATGTGCTACCTTGGGGACAAATGAGCTATTGGGGTGCAACAGTTATTACTAATCTATTCTCAGCTATTCCATTAATCGGTAAATCGATTGTTACATGGTTGTGGGGTGGTTTTTCGGTGGATAACCCAACGTTAAACAGATTCTTTTCGCTACATTATTTATTGCCGTTTATTATCGTTGCTCTTGTAATGCTGCATTTAGTCGCTCTGCATCAACATGGTTCGAATAATCCGAAAGGTATTGATATCAAAAGTCCTAAAGATACGATTCCATTTCACCCTTATTATACTGTTAAGGATTTTGTTGGTTTCGGGGTTTATTTCATAATATTTGCCTATTTTATTTTTTATAAGCCGAATTATTTAGGGCATCCGGACAATTACATTCCTGCAAACCCGCTAGTTACACCTGCTCATATTGTACCTGAATGGTATTTCTTGCCGTTTTATGCAATATTGCGTGCTGTGCCGTCTAAACTCGGTGGCGTACTACTAATGTTTGGCAGTATATTTGTGTTATTCTTATTACCTTGGCTAGATACTTCAAAGGTAAGAAGTGCCAACTATAGACCAATATATCGTATTGCTTTTTGGATATTTATGGCAGATTGCTTATTACTTGGTTATTTAGGCAGGCAACCGGCAGAAGAGCCATATATTACCATTAGCCGTTTTGCTGTTTGTTATTACTTCTTCCATTTTCTAGTAGCCTTGCCATTGATTGGTAAGTACGAAAAACCATTGCCACTACCGGAGGAGAGTTGTAAAGTTATGAAAGAAGTCAGATAATTGTCATTGCGAGCGATTGTAAGGAGCGTGGCAATCTCAGGAAATTGGAAAACGTCATTGCGAGGAAAGGCATAGCAGAGGGCGGAGGCAATCTTATAAAGCATTCTAAAATTGTTTCGGTATTGTTGTGTGGCTCTGATTTCATCCCGTGGCTTGTGGGAACTAGATCTAGTTAAAAATACAAATATAAAAGCTCGATTTATCTCGCTTTATGCTGGATTCCCGCCTACGCGGGAATGACATAGAAGCCGTACAACAACCTAGGACAAGCCACGGGATGACACCGCAGGAACGGATATGACTTTACATATAAATTTTAAAACACTATGAAAACTAAACTACTCACTTCTATCATCATAATATTAACCTCTGCTTTAAGCTTAGCCAATGAGGAAGCGTTACACCCCAAAAAGATGAAATGGCATTTTGAGGGCTTACGTGGTAGTGTTGATCGTGAAGCCGCACAAAGAGGTTTTCAGGTCTATAAAGAAGTATGTAGCGTTTGCCACAGCTTAAGCAATCTATATTATCGTAATCTTAAGGATATTGGCTTTTCTGAAGAAGAGATCAAAGAAATTGCTAAAAATTATACAGTAAAGGATGGTCCGAATGATGATGGTGAGATGTTTGATCGCCCTGCTCTTCCATCTGATCGTTTTGTATCGCCTTATCCAAATGAGCAGGCAGCAAGAGCCGCTAATAATGGTGCTCATCCGCCTGATTTATCTTTAATAATAAAAGCTCGTCATGAAGGAGCGAATTATGTATATTCACTACTTACCGGTTATGCCGAGCCACCTGCAGGGTTCAAGCTAATGAATGGTGCTCACTATAATCCATATTTTCCAGGGGGGCAGATAGCAATGCCCCCTCCTCTAACGGATGGGCAAGTAACTTATATGGACGGCACTAACGCAAGTGTTGAGCAAATGAGCCACGATGTTGCAGTATTCTTACAATGGGCAGCTGAACCGGAAATGGAACATCGTAAATCTATGGGCCTTAAAGTTATGATGTTTTTAGTAGCGTTTACTATATTCTTCTATATTGCCAAAAACCGCATCTGGTCGAATTTGAGATAGTGGTTAATGTCATTTATACCTGAATAAAATATAACATTTTTTTTAAAATGTCCGGTACTATTGTTACAAAGACGACATAGCCAATTTTCCAAATAAAACTTCGTCTACCAACTCTTCAAAACTTACGCTATGTTTGGTTCTAAATATCGTAAAGATGGAGAACGCAGCTGTTGTTGCATATAGTCATCTAAAAGCCCTAACTTTATTTGGTAAACCGTTTTACCGATTGTATTTGCAGTCCTTTTGAGAAATGCCCAAACTAAAAATGCCCAACTAATATGATTACGTTGAATACGCTGTTTCCTGCATTGACAACGTTCTATCCCAGTAAGTTGCTTAATTTCTCTGTGCATGCTCTCAATTACCCATCGAAAGCCACACTCATCTTGTGCAGCTTTAGAAGATTTGTGAGTTTTGTTATTGGTAACAACATACTCAACTCTGTTGGTAGAAACAGTAAATTTAAACAAATTAACATGCTTATTTTTAGCAAAGCCTTTTATATGAATCTCTACTCCATGCCTGATCTCTTCATCTGAAAATGTCAACTCTTTTACAGCTTTATAAGGTTTAGAATCGTGTGTTTTACTAACGTTTCTATTGGCTTTAATAGGGGCATAATAATATTTCCCCAGAGAGTCAACATGTTGCATAATTTTGTGTGTAGAATATAGCATAAATCATTAAGATACTGACAATTTAATAGTATTAAAAACAGCATCATAAAATGTTTCAAAATCTCCTACAACTTTCCTAATTTCATTTTTTATCTTAAACCAGTAATGCTCTATAGGATTTAAATCAGGAGAGTAAGTTGGTAAATACAATATGGTACAACCAACGGATTCAATGAACTCTTTAACTTTAGAATTTTTATGAAAATTAATGTTATCCATAATAACGGTTTGCCCAGGTTATAATTCTGTAATTAATACATCCCTAATATAAGTTTTAAAGACCTCTGTATTACAATTACCTTCAAATATTACAGGAGCAATAAGATTACCATTACAAAGACCAGCTATCATACTTATTCTAAATTTATGTTGATACACCTTTTCTCCATAACACCTTTGTCCTATAATTGTCATTGCTAAAATAAAAGGGACCAGTAAATTGCACGAAAAAGGGACCAGAGAAGTTGGTGTGACCTAATAAGGTTAATGTGCAATATTCACTAGATAATTGTCATTGCTAAAATAAAAGGGACCAGTAAATTGCACGAAAAAGGGACCAGAGAAGTTGGTGTGACCTAATAAGGTTAATGTGCAATATTCACTAGATAATTAAGCAAGTAAATATCTAGTGATACAATGATAAGAATAAATATGTATACAACAATTATCACCCTTTATAAACAAGGCAATAGTCAAAGGAATATTGCCAAACTAACAAGAACAGACCGCAAAACAGTACGAAAAATAATAAACCGCTATGTAGAGGCTGGTACAGAATCCCCAGCAATCTATGAACGATCTTCAGTTTTGGATTTTTGGCACAAAAAAATAATTGAGTTATTAGAAAAAAATCTGAGTTACATAAGAATTTTTGAGGAGTTAAAAAATCAAGGTTATACAAGCAGTTATACTTCTTTGACCCGTTATATCAAAAAATATAAAATTAAGGATAACAGTTGCATTCGTTTTCATACTTTAGCAGGAGAGGAAGCACAAGTAGATTTTGGTGACATAGGCTTACAGTATAATTCTAAAGGGCGTAGAGTTAAAGCATATGTATTTAATATGCGTTTAAGCTATAGTCGCCTTGATTATTATGAAGTAGTGTTTGATCAAAGTTGTCAAACATGGATTCAATGTCATATCAATGCATTTAATTATTTTGCTGGTAGTCCAAAAGTAATAAAACTTGATAATCTTAAAGCTGGAGTAGTAGATGCCAATTTTTATGAGCCAGTATATCAGAAGGAATATAAGTGCTTAGCCGATCATTATGGAATTTTACTTTCTCCTTGTCGAGTGTATCAACCGCAAGAAAAAGGCAAAGTTGAGTCGGGAATAAAATACGTTAAAAATAATTTTTTTGCTGGTCGTAAATTTGATAGATATGAAGAATTAACAAATGGTCTTGCAAATTGGTTAAATAAGGCCAATAGCCGAATACATGGTACTACTAAGAGAATACCTAGAGAACTGTTTGAGCAAGAGGAAAGAAGTAGTTTGATTCCTTTACCATTAGAAACTTTTGATTTGTCATCTTGGCATAATCGAAAAGTAGCAAAAGATTGTCATATTACCATAGATAATAATTATTACTCTGTACCAGCAAAATATATATACAGTGAGGTAATGGTACAATTGTCCCCAAAACTTGTTCAAATATTTTCTATACAAAATGATTTAATAGCAAGACACGTTAGAACAGAGGGCAAGGGGATATTTACCACTAATCCGTCTCATTATGCTAAATACAAACGTCTATGCCCAGGTTTTATAGAATATAGTGAACATTATCAACAACAAATGCAGCAGATAGGGAATAATTGCAGTTTATTATTAGAATCATTACAACAAACAAGAGTGAATGATTGGCAACGTTGTGCACGAGGTATCATTTCTTTACGTAAGGTTTACAATGATGACTTAATAGATAAAGCCTGTCATAGAGCACTACATTATGGTATAAGTTCTTACTCTAAAATTAAGAATATTTTAAATAGTAATGCAGTAAACTTACCATTACCAGAGTTTGGAGGTAATAATGCAGAACTTATTTAATGACCTACGAAGCTTTAGATTATCAGGTATAGTCAATAGTTTAAATGAAAGGATTATTTATGCTCAAAATAATAAACTAGGATTTAAAGAATTTCTATCACTATTATGTGAAGATGAAAAATCTAACCGTAAGGATAATAATTACCGTCGCCGTAAAAGTGCTGCTAAATTGCCGGTAACTAAAAATTTAGAAGACTTTGATTTTAATTTCCAACCAAGTGTTGATGCCAAAGTAATAAGTGATTTATCAACTTGTGATTATATTAATACTAAGGGAAATGTAATATTCATAGGTGATTCAGGAACTGGGAAAACTCATCTTGCCATTGGGCTAGCATTAAAAGCTTTAACACGAGAATACTCTGTATATTTTACTACGGTATCGGATATGCTTTATAATTTACATATTGCAAGAGCAGATAATAGTTATCACAAAAAGGTTAAATTACTCCTATCGTTTGATTTATTAATTCTTGATGAGCTCGGGTTTAAGCAATTGCCAAAACATTCAGTAGAAGACTTTTTTAATATTATTGCTAAACGATATGAAAATAAATCTACCATTATTACCACAAACAAGGATTTTGAAAAATGGAATGAAATATTTGCTGATGAAGTATTAACTCATGCAATTATTGATCGAGTGGTACATCATGCTCATATACTAAACATAAAAGGTAAAAGTTATCGTATTAATAACTATAAATCTGGAGGTAATATGGCATAAAAATTTTTAAATATAGTGGTTCCTTTTTCGTGCAATTTACTGGTCCCTTTTTAATTGACAATGACAATAATTAAGCAAGTAAATATCTAGTGATACAATGATAAGAATAAATATGTATACAACAATTATCACCCTTTATAAACAAGGCAATAGTCAAAGGAATATTGCCAAACTAACAAGAACAGACCGCAAAACAGTACGAAAAATAATAAACCGCTATGTAGAGGCTGGTACAGAATCCCCAGCAATCTATGAGCGATCTTCAGTTTTGGATTTTTGGCACGAAAAAATAATTGAGTTATTAGAAAAAAATCTGAGTTACATAAGAATTTTTGAGGAGTTAAAAAATCAAGGTTATACAAGCAGTTATACTTCTTTGACCCGTTATATCAAAAAATATAAAATTAAGGATAACAGTTGCATTCGTTTTCATACTTTAGCAGGAGAGGAAGCACAAGTAGATTTTGGTGACATAGGCTTACAGTATAATTCTAAAGGGCGTAGAGTTAAAGCATATGTATTTAATATGCGTTTAAGCTATAGTCGCCTTGATTATTATGAAGTAGTGTTTGATCAAAGTTGTCAAACATGGATTCAATGTCATATCAATGCATTTAATTATTTTGCTGGTAGTCCAAAAGTAATAAAACTTGATAATCTTAAAGCTGGAGTAGTAGATGCCAATTTTTATGAGCCAGTATATCAGAAGGAATATAAGTGCTTAGCCGATCATTATGGAATTTTACTTTCTCCTTGTCGAGTGTATCAACCGCAAGAAAAAGGCAAAGTTGAGTCGGGAATAAAATACGTTAAAAATAATTTTTTTGCTGGTCGTAAATTTGATAGATATGAAGAATTAACAAATGGTCTTGCAAATTGGTTAAATAAGGCCAATAGCCGAATACATGGTACTACTAAGAGAATACCTAGAGAACTGTTTGAGCAAGAGGAAAGAAGTAGTTTGATTCCTTTACCATTAGAAACTTTTGATTTGTCATCTTGGCATAATCGAAAAGTAGCAAAAGATTGTCATATTACCATAGATAATAATTATTACTCTGTACCAGCAAAATATATATACAGTGAGGTAATGGTACAATTGTCCCCAAAACTTGTTCAAATATTTTCTATACAAAATGATTTAATAGCAAGACACGTTAGAACAGAGGGCAAGGGGATATTTACCACTAATCCGTCTCATTATGCTAAATACAAACGTCTATGCCCAGGTTTTATAGAATATAGTGAACATTATCAACAACAAATGCAGCAGATAGGGAATAATTGCAGTTTATTATTAGAATCATTACAACAAACAAGAGTGAATGATTGGCAACGTTGTGCACGAGGTATCATTTCTTTACGTAAGGTTTACAATGATGACTTAATAGATAAAGCCTGTCATAGAGCACTACATTATGGTATAAGTTCTTACTCTAAAATTAAGAATATTTTAAATAGTAATGCAGTAAACTTACCATTACCAGAGTTTGGAGGTAATAATGCAGAACTTATTTAATGACCTACGAAGCTTTAGATTATCAGGTATAGTCAATAGTTTAAATGAAAGGATTATTTATGCTCAAAATAATAAACTAGGATTTAAAGAATTTCTATCACTATTATGTGAAGATGAAAAATCTAACCGTAAGGATAATAATTACCGTCGCCGTAAAAGTGCTGCTAAATTGCCGGTAACTAAAAATTTAGAAGACTTTGATTTTAATTTCCAACCAAGTGTTGATGCCAAAGTAATAAGTGATTTATCAACTTGTGATTATATTAATACTAAGGGAAATGTAATATTCATAGGTGATTCAGGAACTGGGAAAACTCATCTTGCCATTGGGCTAGCATTAAAAGCTTTAACACGAGAATACTCTGTATATTTTACTACGGTATCGGATATGCTTTATAATTTACATATTGCAAGAGCAGATAATAGTTATCACAAAAAGGTTAAATTACTCCTATCGTTTGATTTATTAATTCTTGATGAGCTCGGGTTTAAGCAATTGCCAAAACATTCAGTAGAAGACTTTTTTAATATTATTGCTAAACGATATGAAAATAAATCTACCATTATTACCACAAACAAGGATTTTGAAAAATGGAATGAAATATTTGCTGATGAAGTATTAACTCATGCAATTATTGATCGAGTGGTACATCATGCTCATATACTAAACATAAAAGGTAAAAGTTATCGTATTAATAACTATAAATCTGGAGGTAATATGGCATAAAAATTTTTAAATATAGTGGTTCCTTTTTCGTGCAATTTACTGGTCCCTTTTTAATTGACAATGACACTATAATGCTCCATCCATACTCTTTGCAAGCATTATCCTCTATTCCAGATTCATCAAGATATACTAATTTGTCTTTTGTGATGGTTTGTATCTTTGCTATAAATTCATTTCTTAATTTAATATCTCTTTTCGGATGAAAATGAGTTTTTTTATAGCTATAGCCAAGTTTTCTGATTTGTCTTAAAATAGTTACAGATGCAATATTACCCCATTGCTTTGCTAACTCCTTTGATGTTTTATTCATATTAGCTTTAAAAAATTCTTTAAAAGATTCTGAATCTTTTATCTTATGACTATGTCCTTTCTGATAACCAGTTACTGCTTCTAAAGTACCTTGCTTATCTTTTAATTTTTTCCATTTATATATAGTATCACGACTTACATTAAATAATTTACTTACCTTACTTATTCGTATCCCTGCTTCTACAGCTTTTATAACTCTTAGTCTTAGTTCTATTGCATATGCTCGTGCCATATCTCTTTACATGCTTGTTAATATTTGCTTATTATAACATGATACTCTCGCTCTGTCAGTACCTTAATGACTTATGCTATATAATTGAAATTAGTATTTCTCAAAAAATAAACCAGCTAGAAGAAAATACAACTGACCTACCAACGATATATGCAAGTATACAAGATATTATAAATTGTAATAACAATACTAAAGCAAAATTAATCGATTTACAAAATCGTCTTAATGAAATAATTGATGCCCAGCAAGAAGTACATAATTCTGAAGTATTAGGCGGTGTACTGCCGGAGTACAGGGAATTTGGTGAGGTAATTTAATATTAAAATATATTTCTGTTTCCGTCATTGCGAAGAGGCATTGCCTGCGTGGATCAATTTTTCCTCTGTCATCCCGTGGCTTGGGAACTAGATCCAGTAGTTTTTTATTATAACCTTAATTTATTATCAATTTTTAATAAAGAGATAGTTATGGTTAAAGCACTTGTTCAAACAATGGTAGAATTATGGTATGGACCTATGAAAATTTTATAAACGCAATAAAAGAACGAAACGAAGAAAAAGCACTTAGATTTATTAATGAAATAAATTCAAAAGAACTCAATAAAGCTAGTGATAATGGCTACACAACTTTAATGTCGGTTGCTAATAAGGGGTTATATACAGTTTGTGAAAGGCTTGCTTCTAAAATGACATATGAAGTTATCAATCAAGTTAATAATAGTGGTAATACGGCATTAAGTTTAGCTAAGGATAAAAATATATGTAATTTGTTATGTGATATAAGTTTTCAAAAACTCAAAGATAAATTAACAAAACTTACGCTATGTTATAGCAAATATGCTAAAAACTCTTATTACACAGCAATGTTTTATAGTGAAGCACTTCATAATATCCCTTAATTCATG
Organism: Rickettsia endosymbiont of Gonocerus acuteangulatus; assembly: GCF_964026435.1. NCBI lineage: Bacteria > Pseudomonadati > Pseudomonadota > Alphaproteobacteria > Rickettsiales > Rickettsiaceae > Rickettsia > Rickettsia endosymbiont of Gonocerus acuteangulatus. Next base: position 1,482,571 of record NZ_OZ032147.1, on the reverse strand, counting down.
GGCATTATATCAAACATAGCGTAAGTTTTGTTAAATGATAAAATTAAGAAAATAACTATAGATCAGGATCAAATAAAAGAAGCTGCGGATAATATTTGGGACGCCGCTAATTCTATTATTTGTAGGGAATATATAAGAGAAATAGAAAATCTTGTAAAACCACTTTTGGATCATCCTACAAAAGTAGAATTTTTTAAGATAGAGGCACAAGCTAAAGAATTAATAAAACAACAAAATCAAGAGCATGCTAAATTAAAAGAGCAATTAAAAGCACAAGAGGATAAGTATTATAGCATAAGTCATTAAGGTACTGACAGAGCGAGAGTATCATGTTATAGTAAGCAAATATTAACAAGCATGTAAAGAGATATGGCACGAGCATATGCAATAGAACTAAGACTAAGAGTTATAAAAGCTGTAGAAGCAGGGATACGAATAAGTAAGGTAAGTAAATTATTTAGTAAGTCGTGATACTATATATAAATGGAAAAAATTAAAAGATAAGCAAGGTACTTTAGAAGCAGCAACTGGTTATCAGAAAGGACATAGTCATAAGATAAAAGATTCAGAATCTTTTAAAGAATTTTTTAAAGCTAATATGAATAAAACATGTATGAATATTGGTGCACTGGTGGATAATAAAGAGTCAAAAGATTATTTTAGTGCTGAATAACTCCAAGAGAGCTACAACAGTTACCAATGGTTTTTTAAGAAAGATAAAAACTCTTCCAAATAGTGTGAGAAAGACTATTACTATGGATAATGGCAAAGAGTTTGTGGGGCATGTTGCCTATAGACTATCTGGGTTTCAAACTTTCTTTTGTGATCCATACCGCCCTAGACAAAAAGCATTAGTGGAAAAAATGAATTCTATGATTCATAGAATTTTACCTAAAAATACAGATATTACTACCGTTACACAAAGAGGTCTTGACAATGTTGCTGAGATTTTAAATAACATGCCAAGAAAGATTTTTGGTTATAAAACCCCCAATGAAATTTGGGCAGAAAATGGCTCTGTCCAAATAAGTGTGGGAATTTCTCAAAGGTTATATAAAATATAATATAACAAAAGGAGAAATTATATGCACCAAAAACAAAATGAAGCAATGAATCAAGCGATAGATTTATTAATAAATAATGATACAGATATATTAACATTACTTAAAGAGGATGGTTTATTAAAGCAATTAACCAAACGGCTTGTAGAGAAGGCATTGCAGTCAGAGATGAATAATCACTTAGGATATGATAAATATTGTCATACTGATAGTGATAATGTTCGTAATGGTAAGAATGTAAAGAATCTAGTAACAAATAATGGAGTTATAGAGATTGAGGTTCCAAGGGATAGAAGTAGTACATTTGAACCTGCATTAATTCCAAAGCGTCAAAGACGTATTGAAGGATTTGATGATAAAATAATATCGTTATACGCTAAAGGAATGAGCTTATCTGATATTAAGATTCAAATGCAAGAATTGTATGGAGCTGACGTTAGCGAAAGTTTGATAAGTCAAATTACTGATGATGTAATTGAGGATGTCAAGATATGGCAAAGCCGACCATTGGATCGAGTATATGCTATAGTATTTTTTGACTGTTTAGTAGTAAAAGTACGTCAAGATAAACGAATTATCAATAAGTCTGTATATGTAGCATTAGGTATTGATTTATCTGGCAGGAAGGATATTTTAGGATTGTGGATCAGTGAAAATGAAGGAGCAAAATTTTGGCTTGGTAATTTTACTGAGATGAAGAACAGAGGTATGCAAGACATGCTTATTGCTTGCAGTGATAATTTAACCGGTATGTCTGAGGCGATAGAGGCAGTTTTTCCGAAAACCGAACATCAATTATGTATTGTACATCAGATTAGAAATAGTTTAAAATATGTATCATATAAAGACCGAAAAGAATTAGCGGCTGATTTAAAGCCTATTTATACTGCTAGCACAGAGGAAGAAGCACATCTTGCTTTAGAATCTTTTGAAGCTAAATGGAGTAAACAGTATCCACAAATTGCTAAATCTTGGTATGTTCATTGGGAAAATTTAATGGTTTTTCTAGGATACCCTGAGGCGATAAGGAAAGTAATATACACAACAAATAGTGTAGAATCTGTCAATAGCCAATTACGTAAGGTTACCAAGAATAAACGGGTTTTTCCAAATGATAATGCCGTTTTTAAGACCTTATATTTGGCAATTGATTATATGACCAAGAAATGGGCTATGCCGATTCCAAACTGGAACGCAGCTATGGCTCACTTTTTGATAAAATTTGAAGGTAGAATTTAAGCCCTATGAAAAATTTACACACTTAATTAGAAAGACTCCAGAAAATTTATAGGTTTTGTTCTACTTAGTCCTTGCATTTTCACTTTAATACTGTATCAATTTTTATCCGTTGCTCTGTATCATTTTACTTCCGTTGCTAACACAAGCTATTATCTTCTATCCCAGACTCATCGATAAATACTAAATCTTGTTTATCTATAGTTTTTAGTTTCAATATAAACTCATTCCTTAGACCAATATCCCTTTTGGGATGAAGAAAAGTTTTTTTTATAACTATAACCTAATTTATTAAGCAATCTTGATATCGTACTTGCAGATACTTTTTGACTCCAGTTATTAGCTAGCTCCATGGTGGTTTTATCAAAATTTAATTCTATAAATTTTTTAAATCCCTCTATGTCTCTTATTATTCTACGATGTCCTGTATGATAACCACTTTTTGCTTTGACATCCCCAGTTTGTTTCTTTAATTTTTTCCACTCTATTATAGTCTTCCTACTAATAGAGTATATCTCTGAAGTCTCTTTTATTGTTTTACCATCTGTTAAACTTTTTATTACTCGTATTCTTAAATCGTATGAATATGCCTTTGCCATAAGTTTTTCATTTAGTATAATCCAACTCATACTATAAGTCACTACCTTATCGCATTAAGCTATACCTGCATTGTTATAGTAGCGCCGCCTATCTTACGATCATTTTTTATATAAGTAGCATAAAAAGCTTTGACTAAAGAGCTGGGATTAATACTGAAATGTTTATAAAAATGCTTATCCTCATACAATAAAACTGCTTCTATAAAGCTTTGCGGTACTTCATCAAGCGGAGTAAATATCCGATATTTATCATCTTTAGAAAGGAAGATACGCATTAACTCACCATTTCTATCAAATACTCTTTGCGAGAAACTTACCTTTTCAAGCAGAGGAGTAGGAGGAATAGCAAAGTATAATATTATACCGCTAATTATTGTAATAAGGAATAGCTTAGTTTTAAAGGACAAAATAATAGCCTATATAAAAATACATCATTGTGTCATTGTCAATTAAAAAGGGACCAGTAAATTGCACGAAAAAGGAACCACTATATTTAAAAATTTTTATGCCATATTACCTCCAGATTTATAGTTATTAATACGATAACTTTTACCTTTTATGTTTAGTATATGAGCATGATGTACCACTCGATCAATAATTGCATGAGTTAATACTTCATCAGCAAATATTTCATTCCATTTTTCAAAATCCTTGTTTGTGGTAATAATGGTAGATTTATTTTCATATCGTTTAGCAATAATATTAAAAAAGTCTTCTACTGAATGTTTTGGCAATTGCTTAAACCCGAGCTCATCAAGAATTAATAAATCAAACGATAGGAGTAATTTAACCTTTTTGTGATAACTATTATCTGCTCTTGCAATATGTAAATTATAAAGCATATCCGATACCGTAGTAAAATATACAGAGTATTCTCGTGTTAAAGCTTTTAATGCTAGCCCAATGGCAAGATGAGTTTTCCCAGTTCCTGAATCACCTATGAATATTACATTTCCCTTAGTATTAATATAATCACAAGTTGATAAATCACTTATTACTTTGGCATCAACACTTGGTTGGAAATTAAAATCAAAGTCTTCTAAATTTTTAGTTACCGGCAATTTAGCAGCACTTTTACGGCGACGGTAATTATTATCCTTACGGTTAGATTTTTCATCTTCACATAATAGTGATAGAAATTCTTTAAATCCTAGTTTATTATTTTGAGCATAAATAATCCTTTCATTTAAACTATTGACTATACCTGATAATCTAAAGCTTCGTAGGTCATTAAATAAGTTCTGCATTATTACCTCCAAACTCTGGTAATGGTAAGTTTACTGCATTACTATTTAAAATATTCTTAATTTTAGAGTAAGAACTTATACCATAATGTAGTGCTCTATGACAGGCTTTATCTATTAAGTCATCATTGTAAACCTTACGTAAAGAAATGATACCTCGTGCACAACGTTGCCAATCATTCACTCTTGTTTGTTGTAATGATTCTAATAATAAACTGCAATTATTCCCTATCTGCTGCATTTGTTGTTGATAATGTTCACTATATTCTATAAAACCTGGGCATAGACGTTTGTATTTAGCATAATGAGACGGATTAGTGGTAAATATCCCCTTGCCCTCTGTTCTAACGTGTCTTGCTATTAAATCATTTTGTATAGAAAATATTTGAACAAGTTTTGGGGACAATTGTACCATTACCTCACTGTATATATATTTTGCTGGTACAGAGTAATAATTATTATCTATGGTAATATGACAATCTTTTGCTACTTTTCGATTATGCCAAGATGACAAATCAAAAGTTTCTAATGGTAAAGGAATCAAACTACTTCTTTCCTCTTGCTCAAACAGTTCTCTAGGTATTCTCTTAGTAGTACCATGTATTCGGCTATTGGCCTTATTTAACCAATTTGCAAGACCATTTGTTAATTCTTCATATCTATCAAATTTACGACCAGCAAAAAAATTATTTTTAACGTATTTTATTCCCGACTCAACTTTGCCTTTTTCTTGCGGTTGATACACTCGACAAGGAGAAAGTAAAATTCCATAATGATCGGCTAAGCACTTATATTCCTTCTGATATACTGGCTCATAAAAATTGGCATCTACTACTCCAGCTTTAAGATTATCAAGTTTTATTACTTTTGGACTACCAGCAAAATAATTAAATGCATTGATATGACATTGAATCCATGTTTGACAACTTTGATCAAACACTACTTCATAATAATCAAGGCGACTATAGCTTAAACGCATATTAAATCTCTTTTGGGTATATTCCCCGCCGCTTGCGGCGTAATATGGCGGAATGAGCAAATATATACATAAAAGTCATAATGTTACGGTACTGCTGTATCACATGGTATTTCCAGCAAAATATCGCCGAGCAGTGTTTGACGTATCAGTTGATCAAGTATTACGAGAAATATGTTTAGAGATAGAAAAGAGATATCAAATAAAATTTTTAGAAATAGGGGTTGATGAAGATCATGTCCATTTTTTGGTACAATCTGTACCAACCTATAGCGTAACAAAAATAGTAACAACAATTAAAAGTGTTACAGCTCGTCAAATATTTAGACAGTGTCCACAGGTAAAGAAACAATTATGGGGTGGAGAATTTTGGACTGATGGATATTTTACGAGTACGGTAGGTAAGCATGGAAATGAGAATATGATAGGAAAATACGTAAAAAACCAAGGCAAGGAATATCAGAAACTGCATGAGGATCATCAGCTAGCTTTCTTCTAAAATACCCCGCTGCTTGCGGCGGGGATTACTTTTATTACATATGCTTTAACTCTACGCCCTTTAGAATTATACTGTAAGCCTATGTCACCAAAATCTACTTGTGCTTCCTCTCCTGCTAAAGTATGAAAACGAATGCAACTGTTATCCTTAATTTTATATTTTTTGATATAACGGGTCAAAGAAGTATAACTGCTTGTATAACCTTGATTTTTTAACTCCTCAAAAATTCTTATGTAACTCAGATTTTTTTCTAATAACTCAATTATTTTTTCGTGCCAAAAATCCAAAACTGAAGATCGTTCATAGATTGCTGGGGATTCTGTACCAGCCTCTACATAGCGGTTTATTATTTTTCGTACTGTTTTGCGGTCTGTTCTTGTTAGTTTGGCAATATTCCTTTGACTATTGCCTTGTTTATAAAGGGTGATAATTGTTGTATACATATTTATTCTTATCATTGTATCACTAGATATTTACTTGCTTAATTATCTAGTGAATATTGCACATTAACCTTATTAGGTCACACCAACTTCTCTGGTCCCTTTTTCGTGCAATTTACTGGTCCCTTTTATTTTAGCAATGACAATTGTAAAGATTTGTAAGATTTATTGCGTGGTTCATTCTCCCCCGTCATTCCGTGATTTATTCAATAGTACCCGGCAGTTTAAAAAAATGTTATATTTTATTCAGGTATAGGTGACCTTATATGTCATTCCCGCGTAGGCGGAAATCCAGGGTAAAGCGAGATATATCAAGCTTTTAGTTTTAAAAACTTGTTTTATTTATGTTTTTTTATTATTGGATTACCGCCTCCGCGGGAATGACACCGAGGATGCTTTTCGAACTATCCAAACAAACCTTAAGCAAGGAAGATATAACAATAACTATACAACATTATAAAGCATTTTTTCAAGTTCCTCTAAACGTTGTTCTATTCTTTCAATATTTTCTTCTGTTGCGGGGTTTTCTAATAAATGTGCAAAACTTCGTCTTTGAGAATATTTATCTCTTTTTCAACGAGATCTAACGTAATATTGTTGATGGTTTTTTTATTTTGATTTGACATTTGATGACTCCCGAATAATTAAAACCACCAAATTATATAATTTTGGTGGTCGGGGCGTTCAAAAAACTGCCTAAGATCAGTCATAATAGCTTTTAGGTTTAAGGTTTACACCTTAAACCTTGAACATGACTATTATCACCCCAACCATAGCAGTCGAGGTTTGTATCATTTTATGGTTGATACTGCCCATCTTGGGTTTGGGTTTTTGAAGTCCCAGAATAACATTAACTATTCCGGTTACGATTCTATATATGACTACTAAAAAGTCAATAAATTTATAAGTTGAATGTAATTTCCGCTTTTGTCACACTAGGGCTTGGGAACTAGGTTGTTGCACCCTTTATGTCATTCCCGCGTGAGGCTTTGCCTGCGTGGATCATTTTCCCCCTGTGTCATCCCGTGGCTTGTCCAATAGTACCGGACAGTTATTATTCTATGTCATTCCCGCGTAGGCGGGAATCCAGCATAAAGCGAGATAAATCAAGCTTTTATATTCTAAAAAATTGCTGTATTTAGACTTTTTTTTTCCTGGATTCCCGCTTTCGCGGGAATGACATATAAAATCACCTACACCTGAATAAAATATAACATTTTTTTAATAACTGTCCGGTACTATTGGCTTGTCCACGGGATGACACCGAAAGCACTTTTTAACCTATACAAATAAACCTTAAACAAGGATGATATAGAAGACAAACCTATGATTATTAATTTTCTATATTTCATCAACTAGATATTTCCCTTCGGAGGTTAATCCTATAACTTTCATACCATCTATTTTTATAGCTGGATCTCCTTCAGGTGCTGCCGGATAAAATACTTTTACTCCTAAATTTTGCTCTATATATTTAATATGAGCTGAGTGTTCACTTGGAGCAATTCCGTCAAAATTAATCTCGTTTACATTCATATATCTAGTTGCTTCAACATGCTTAGTAGATTAGTATCAGCCTGTGTAATAATACCAGCAAGAGAATTGGTAGTTCCTAAATTTCCTGTTATAGTGCCACCACTCCAAGAATTTTTTAAAATTGGATTTACAAAATCAACATTACCGGAAATACTAACAGAAAAGCGACCTCTACTATTAACATTAATATTGTTAATTTTTAAATTTATATTATTATTGATAAATCCTTGTAGTTCACGAAGAGTAAGTTCAGGTATATTATCGTCGATAACTTGTGGCTCTTGTAAGACAAGCTCACCTATATTATTATTGATAACTCCTGGCGGTTTATAAATAATAAGTTTAGTTATGTTATCACTGATAACTTGTAATTTCTGCAAATTTTTATCAGGATTTTTATTACTAGGTAACATAATCTTTCTCCTTAAATTTTTAGTTGAAAAACTCTTATACTTTAAAATTAATAAGAAGTAAATATGTTAATGGTTGTTTTCCTCTTCCTGCTGTTTATACCATAGTTCTGCGTAATAGCCTTTTTGTTTCAGCAAGGTTTTATGGTTGCCACGCTCAACTATATAGCCATTATCTAAAACAATAATTTCATCAGCGTCGATTATTGTTGATAATCTGTGAGCAATAATTAAGGTAGTATAATGCTCTGATATTTCTTTAAGACTTGCTTGAATTAGCTTTTCAGTTTTAGTATCAAGCGAACTTGTTGCTTCATCAAACACATATATAGATGGATTTTTGAGTAACGTCCTTGCTATGGCAATGCGTTGCTTCTCACCGCCTGAAAGCTTTAAACCACGCTCACCTACTTGAGTTTCATACCCTTCCGGCAGGCTAGTAATAAACTCATGAATATGGGCGTTCTTTGAAGCAGCTATAACCTCATCATAGCTAGCCGAATTATCACCATAAGCAATATTGTAATATATTGTATCATTGAACAGGACAGTATCTTGCGGCACGATTCCAATAGCTTTGCGGAGCGAGTTTTGTGTAACTCTTCTTATATCCTGCCCATCTATCATAATGCTGCCGCTATTAATATCGTAAAACCTGAAAAGCAAACGTGAGATGGTTGACTTACCAGCCCCGCTACTCCCGACTATCGCAAGCGTCTTACCACTATCTATAGTAAAGCTGATATTATGCAAAATCGGGCGTTCTTGATTATAAGCGAAATTCACCTCTTTAAAAGCGACTTCGCCTTTTGATATAGTAAGCTCTTTAGCGTCTTTAGCATCCTCTACTTCTTCTGGTATGTCTAAAAGATTAAACATATCTTCCATACCCACTAGAACATTCTTAATTTCTCTATAAGCAAAACCAAGTATTGAAAGTGGGATTGATAGCTGGAAAAGATAAGTATTAACCATGATTAAATCGCCAACAGTCATTTTACCTTGATTTATTTTAGTCGCCGATAGTATCATAAGAGCAACAAGCCCAAGGGATATTATAACATCCTGCCCTATGTTTAAAATTGACAGACTATTGGTCGTTTTTGTAGCTGATTTTTCATAAATTTGTAGTGCCTCATTAAATTTAGAGGCTTCATATTCCTCATTACTAAAATATTTAACAGTCTCAAAATTCAGCAGGCTATCGATTGCCCTATTATTTGCGGTATTGTCGCTTTGATTCATCTCTCGTGCAAACGAAATCCGCCAAGTACTAATTAGGAAAGTGTAAAGAACGTAAATTGACATGGTTACTAAGATAGTGAAAGAAAACCAAATGCCATATACATACCATAATATCCCGCTTACAAGTACGATTTCTACACTTGTCGGAAGAATATTAAATAGTGAATAACGCAGCACCGCTTCTATGCCTTTAGTGCCACGCTCTATTGACCTACTTAAGCCGCCGGTTTTTCGGGTAATGTGAAACCGTAAGCTTAAATTATGCATATGCTTAAAGACATTTAGAGCAACCAAACGAGTAGCCTGATGCCCGACTTTTGAGAAAATAATATTGCGTAACTCGTTAAATATCTGAACAAATATTTTAGTTCCACCATATACCATAATCATTCCGATAATAACCGAAAGGGCTAAATTTTTATTTAAGCCATCTATTAAGTATTTATAAACTATAGGTACGAAAATATTTATTACTTTAGCAAGCAACAAACAAATAAGTGAAGTAACAATCCGCAAGCGTATGTTAAAATCTTTCGACCATAAATAAGGCAGAAGTGAATAAAATGAATTTCTATGTTGATTAGGCATTGTTTGATGTATTGTTACGTGGATCAGTTTTATTCTTGTCATCCTGCGAGCTTGTCCGACATTGTTTCATGACTTTTATGTCATTCCCGCGTAGGCGGGAATCCAGAAATACATTCGCCTAAATCGTTCCATTTAGGATTAATACTTTCTATCAATTTTATTTTCCAGCTACGATTCCATTTTTTTAAAGCTTTTTCTCTAGCAAGAGCTTCTTTGATGTCAGCAAATTCTTCTGTATAAACAAGTTTTATAATATTATATTTTGATGTAAATCCTTTAATCACTTTTTGCTTATGTTCATAAGCACGACGCAATATATTATTAGTAACGCAATATATTATTAGTAACGCCAATATATAAAGTACCATTGCGATCGGAACACAATATATATACCCAATACATTTTTATTACTTCAAAACTTACGCTATGTTTGATATAATGCCCATGAATTAAGGGATATTATGAAGTGCTTCACTATAAAACATTGCTGTGTAATAAGAGTTTTTAGCATATTTGCTATAACATAGCGTAAGTTTTGACTTTTAGTTTTATTTTGATCCCTGCCTACAGGCTTTGTTGCATGGCTTAAAAAACAAGTACAATTTTATCCCTGCAAAGGCGGGGATCCAGCATAAAGCAAGACAAAACGAGCTTTTAGCTTTAGAAACTTGCTGCTTTTATGTTTATTTTTCTGGATTCCGCCTACGCGGGAATGATATACAGGGCGTTTTTCGAGCCATGCAACAACGCTTTGCCTACGTGGGATGACAACGGGGTAATGCTGCGATCCAAGCCACGGGGTGACATATATTTAGTTCTTCTTCGGCTGTCCTTCTAGCAACTTATCTAATCTTCCCTCTTTGTCAAGATCGTATAAATCATCACAGCCACCTATATGCATATTATCTATAAATGTCTGCGGTACAGTTTTTTTACCACCTGCTTTTTGAATTAGTTTATTCTTTTCTGCATCAGTAAAGTTACTAACTTCAATTTCCTCATAAGCAACATTTTTCTCATTAAGTAACTCTTTAGCTTTTAGGCAGTAGGGACATTGAGCTAGGGTATAAATAATAATTGTGTGTAATATAGCTTTATTCATAATGTTATACTCTTTTATTGAATTTTAATATATTATGTAAGACTATAGGTTTTAAAGCAAGAAAAAAGAAATGACTAACTTTTCTATCATATCAGATTATAAACCAGCGGGTGATCAGCCAAAAGCAATTGATGAAATTATCAAGGGCTTGAACAACAAAAAGCGTTCGCAGATGTTGCTGGGTATTACAGGCTCAGGTAAAACTTTTACTATGGCAAATATCATAGAAAGAACCAACCGACCGACGCTTATTATGGCACATAATAAAACACTAGCTGCACAAATTTATTCTGAAATGAAATCAATTTTTCCCAAGAATGCGGTTGAATATTTTGTGTCATATTACGACTATTATCAGCCGGAAGCTTATATTCCGAAAACTGATGTTTTTATAGAAAAAGACTCCTCTATTAACGAGCAGATTGATTTGATGCGACACTCAGCTACAAGATCACTATTAGAACGACGTGATGTTATAGTTGTGTCCTCGGTTTCTTGCATTTATGGTCTTGGCTCGCCGGATTTATACTATCAAATGACAGTTAATTTAGAACCTGGTAAAAGTTACCCTCGTGATAAGCTACTTAATGATCTAGTGAATTTGCAATATGAGCGTAATGATATTGGTTTTGAACGTGGTTGCTTTCGGGTTAAGGGGGATAGTGTTGATGTTTTTCCATCACACTATAGTGATAAGGCTTGGCGTTTATCATTTTTCGGTAATGAACTTGAGTATATTCACGAATTCGATCCACTAACTGGTGAAAAACTTGCCAAGCTTGATAAGGCTATAATATATGGTAATTCTCACTTCGTAATGCCAAAAGAGACAGTAAATAAAGCAATATCGGAAATTGAAGAAGAGTTGCAAAAACGTATCGCATTCTTAAAATCGCAAGATAAATTACTAGAAACACAAAGGATCAATCAACGCACTCAGTACGATCTGGAAATGCTAACCGAAACAGGCAGCTGTAAAGGTGTGGAAAATTACTCCCGCTTTTTCACAGGTCGTAAAGCTGGAGAGCCACCTCCCACTTTGTTTGAATATCTCCCAAAAGATGCGTTATTATTTGTTGATGAAAGCCACGTATCCGTACCGCAAATTAGAGCTATGTATAATGGTGATAGAGCAAGGAAAGAAGTGCTAGTAGAGCATGGATTTCGTTTGCCGTCAGCTCTTGATAACAGACCACTAAAATTTGAAGAATGGGATAATTTTAGACCACAAACTGTTTTCGTATCAGCAACGCCATCACTTTTTGAACTAAATGAAACCGGCGGCGAAGTTGTAGAGTTAATAATTAGACCTACGGGGCTACTTGATCCTGAATGCATTATTAAGCCTGCTACTAATCAAGTTGAGGATTTAGTGGGCGAAATTCAAAGCACGATTGCCAAAGGCTTCCGCGTATTAGTTACAACTCTTACCAAAAAAATGGCAGAAGATTTAACCAATTATTTGCAGGAACTTAAATATAAAACCTCTTATTTGCATTCTAACGTTCATACATTAGAGCGTATAGAAATATTAAGGGATTTAAGACAAGGAACAATTGATATTCTAGTTGGAATTAACTTGTTGCGTGAGGGATTAGATATTCCTGAATGCGGCTTAGTTGCCATACTTGATGCTGATAAAGAAGGGTTTTTGCGTTCGGAAGTATCGCTAATACAAACGATCGGTAGAGCTGCAAGAAATAGTGAGGGAAGAGTTATTCTATATGCCGATAAAATGACTAAATCCATCGACAAAGCTATTAGCGAAACAATGCGTAGACGGACAATTCAGCAAGAACATAACGAAAAATACGGCATAATTCCAAAAACCATCAACCGCACTATACATGCTTTAGCAGAGCTTGAGAAAGTCGATAGTAAGCTTGATAAAAAACAAACCCATAATTTATTTGAAAATCCAGCTAAGCTTAAAGCTCATATCGATAAACTAAGAAAAGAAATGCTTAAAGCTGCAAGCAATCTTGAATTTGAACAAGCAGCAAAGCTTCGTGATCAATTAAAAACTTTAGAAGAGGCAGCATTAGAATTGAGCTAAATTTACGATAAGTAAACCTCTTTATCTAATGTCCCTTCGCTATTATCGACAAGCATAGTAATTGTTGCATCACCTGTTATATTAATGGTAGTACGAAGCATATCAAGTATACGGTCAATACCTGCAATAATTGCTACACCCTCAATCGGTAAATGTACAGATGAAAGCACCATAGGTAGCATTATTAATGAAGCTCCTGGAATACCAGCACCGCCAATTGAGCCAAGAGTTGAGGTTAGAATAATTACTAAATAATCATGCGGAGCAAGCGTTACTCCCATCATTTGAGCAAAAAAGATAGTAGTAAGCGATAAATTTATAGCAAAGCCATCCATATTAATTGAAGCACCTATCGGTAACACAAAAGAAGTGCTAGACTCCGAAATACCAAGTTTCTCACGACAAACTTGCATAGTAGTTGAAAGAGTTGCTTTGCTACTTGAAGTAGAAAAAGCAAGTATCTGATACTCAAAGCTTTTCTTGTAAAAAGGTATAGGGGATACACGACAAAATATATATATAAGTAAACCAAATACTAGATATTGGAATGTCATCGCCACAACAACCGCTATAACAAGCTTTGAAAGGCTTATCATTACTTCTATACCTTGCGTACCTATAATCCAAGCTGTTAGAGCAAAAGCACCATAAGGTGATAATTGAATAACAAATGATATCATTTTTAGTACTAATTTCGACATTAAATGTATTAAATCAGTAATAGGTTTCGCTGCTGCTTTCATTTTATTTAAGGTAATCCCAACAAAGACAGCAAAAAATACTACTTGCAAAACATCACCATTTGCAAAAGCACCGACAGCATTATCAGGTACTATATTTACAAAGAAATCTATTATATTAAACGATGTTCTCTCAACCTTGCTAGAGCCGGAAGGAGAAAAATCTATATGCATGCCTACGCCAGGTTTCAATATTGCCGCAACAGCAAGACCAAAAACTGTAGCAAAAAACGTAGTCCCTAAAAAAGCTGCTACCGCTTTCATGCCTACCCTGCCTAAGGCAGAAGTATCATTCATACTAGTAATACCTGAAACCAAGCTAAAGAAAATTAGTGGTGCAATGATCATTTTTATCAAACGTAAAAATATGTCACCGATTAGCTTAATATAATCAACATATTGCGGTAGGTAAATACCGAATATAATACCGAAGATTAGACCTAAGGTAACTTTTTGCCATAATTTCATTTTTTACTCCGAATATACTTACTTAATTTAATTTTAATTCAACCATAGGTTTACTTACTATTTTGATTAATCCATTCTAAGTATTTTTGAAGACCGCAGTCAATATTTATTTTTATTATTTGCGGTAATTCATAATTATGAACTTCAAGAATTTTATTTTCAATCTTTTTATAATTAGAAGATTTTGCTTTAATCACAATTCTATATTCTTTTTCTAAAGCTACTTTATTAGCCCATTTAAAGTAACTTTTCACATCATCAATTTGTATGCAAGCAATAAGATCTGACTCTAATAATAGAGAGGCTATTTTTTCAGCAATTTGTAAATCATTAGTCGTAGTTAAGACCAAGGCATAATCCTGCATGCTTAGACCTCAACAAAGCAATTAGGTGTCTCGAATAGTTTTATGCTAGTAACAAAGAATTTTTGACTTTCAAAAAGCTTAGGGAAAATCTCATTTTTTAAATGCAGAGCAATATTTTCTGCCGTCGGATTATTATTTAAATAATATACTTTTTGACCTGTATGACTTTCAATTTTCTGCCCGATTTCTTTATCATCTTGATGCAAAATTAGGCTATGGTCAAAATTTTCATCAACCCAGCCTTTAGCTAAATCTTTAATCAAGCCAAAATCCACTACCATACCAAGTTCATCAGTATTTTTTGCTGCTATAGTTATTTCGAGAACATAGCGATGACCGTGCAGATATTGACATTTATTTTTATGACCGATAATTCTATGCCCTGCATCGAACTCAATACGACGAGTACTTTTTATCATTATTATATACTTATTACAAATTTAATAATAGTTTCTCTGGATTTTCAATCAGCTCCTTAATTTTCACTAAGAATGAAACAGCTTCCTTTCCATCAATTATGCGGTGATCGTATGATAGAGCTATATACATCATCGGACGTATTTCAATTTTACCATCTATAGCCACTACTCTTTCCTCAGTTTTATGTAGTCCTAAAATACCAGATTGAGGCGGATTAATAATAGGAGTAGATAAAAGCGAACCATATACACCACCATTAGAAATCGAGAATGTACCACCTGATAAATCAGCCATAGAAAGCTTACCATCTCTTGCTTTTTTAGCAAGTCCCCCTATCGTCTTTTCAATATCGGCAAATCCCATCTTGTCAGCATCTCTAACCACTGGTACCACAAGACCTTGCTCAGTTCCAACAGCTACACCTATATCATAATAATTTTTATATACTAAATCATCACCATCTATCTCAGCATTTACTGATGGAATAAGCTTTAACGCTTCGATAGTTGCTCTAACAAAAAATGACATAAAACCAAGTTTCACGCCGTGTTTTTTTTCAAACTCATCTTTATACTTACCACGCAGAGCTATCACTTTTGACATATCTATTTCGTTAAAGGTAGTCAAAATAGCAGCTGTGTTTTGTGAATCTTTTAAACGCTGTGCTATGGTTTTACGCAAACGTGACATACGCACACGCTGCACTCTTTCTTCATTAGTTTTAGCTGAAGAAGTAGTAGTGGCAGGAGCAGGAGCGTTCATCGTTTCCAACACATCGCCTTTGGTAATTCTACCGTCTTTACCTGTTCCTTTTATATTATTTGGATCAAGCTTATTTTCAGTAACTAATTTTTGTACAGATGGAGCAAGAGTATTATTAGCTACTGCGGATTTTTCTGCTGGCTTTTCTGGAGCAGGCTGGGAAACTGCTTGAGGCTTTGCTGTTTCGTTATTATTTGTTGCTACAGCTTCCCCCTCATTTATATCGCCTATTTCTTCACCAACCGCAACATTTGCTCCATCAGCTTTTATTATTTTGCCTATAGTACCATTACATGGAGAATTAACTTCTAATGTTACTTTCTCGGTTTCAATTTCTAACAATAACTCATCGGTTTTAACAGCATCGCCTTCTTTCTTATACCACTTGGCAATAGTCGCTTCTGTTACCGATTCACCGAGAGACGGTACTATAATTTTAACACCCATATTTGTTTCCTTATTTTTTATCCTAAATTATTATATACTTTATGACTTAGTTGCGTGGCTTAACTCACACCTATCATCCCGTGGCTTGTCCGGCGTTATTGCCTAACTCGCATGTCATTCCTGCATAGGCGGGAATCCAGTAATAAAAAATTATAATACAGTAAGCCTTAAAAGCTAAAAAGCTCGATTACTCTCGCTTTATGCTGGCTCTAGTTCCCAAGCCATAGAATGACATCGAAAGCGTTTTTCGATACACGCTGGTAAAATCGCCACGGAATGAAACCAAATTTCAAAGCTATCTCTTAATTTAACGCTTTTTTTAATATTTCTTCTTGCTGCTTATTATGTGCTTGTAATGAGCCAACTGCTGGAGATGCTGATTCTTCTCTACCTATATATTTGAATTCGTTATTAATTCCCGCTTCTTTTAAAGCATTATTTAGGTGAGAGGTTATATATCTCCAAGCTCCCATATTCATTGGCTCTTCCTGACACCAAATAAATTCACTTGCTTTATTATATTTTTTTAACAGCTCTACTACAACCTTTTTTTCAAATGGGTATAATTGTTCAAGCCTGATAATTGCTATATTACTATTACTGCCACGCATTTCAAATAGATCATAATACACCTTACCACTACATAAAATTACTTTAGTAATATTGCTTGCTTCTAGTTTATTTACTTCATCTAAAACCGGCGAAAAAGTAGTATTATTACCTAATTCATCAAGTTTAGAAACCACATTCTTATGACGCAACAAGGATTTCGGTGACATCACGATTAATGGTTTTCTAACGTTATCAATTATTTGACGACGAAGCAGATGGAAAATTGAAGCAGGCGTAGTAGGATATGTAACATACATATTATCCTCAGCTGCTAACTGCAAGAATCTCTCAAGTCTTGCTGAGCTATGCTCTGGTCCTTGCCCCTCAAAACCATGTGGTAATAAAACTACCAGCCCGCTCATACGAAGCCATTTTGTTTCACTGCTTGAAATGAATTGATCAAAAATAATCTGAGCTCCGTTAGCAAAATCACCAAATTGAGCTTCCCATAAAACTAGATTTTTTGGGTTTGCTAGCGAATAACCATATTCAAAACCAAGCACAGCATATTCAGATAAATTACTATCTGCTACTTCATATGTTGCTTGCTCTTTGGACAAATTATTTAGAGGTATATAAGTAGTATCATCAACTTGGCTATGTAACACCGAATGACGATGCGAGAAAGTGCCACGTCCGCAGTCTTGCCCTGTTAATCTTATATTAGTACCGGATGTAAGCAGGCTTGCAAAAGCGAGCTGTTCAGCTGTTGCCCAGTCAATAGGCTGATCTGCTGTTAAAGCAGCTTTTCGAGCATCAAATAATTTAACCAATTTTGGATTAACGGCAAAATTTTTCGGCATTTCGCATAGCTTAGTCCCTAGATTTTGTAAGGTCTTTTTATCTATCCCTGTTACTGCTGCTTGCGTGCGAGTGCTGCTAATACCTTGCCATAAACCACCTAAAAAATGAGCTTCTTGTTTATAATTCTTAGCCTGCTCATATTCCTTATCAAGTTTTGCTTTAAACTGTTCTTTTAATTTAGCAAAATAATTATTATCGATTACGCCACCTTTCACTAGCTCATTTGCATAGATATTTCCAGGTGTTAGCTTACTCTTGATGATGTTATACATTTTGCCTTGTGTATACATCGGCTCATCACCCTCATTATGCCCATATTTTCGGTAGCAAATGATTTCCACAATAACATCTTTGCCAAATTTTTGCCTATATTCCACTGCAATATTTGTAGCTTTTAATACTGCTTCTATATCATCGCCATTAACATGTAAAATCGGGGCTGCTATTATTTTTGCAAATTCCGTAGAATATCTGCTGGCTCTGGTATCTGCAGCATTAGCTGTAAAACCTAGCTGGTTGTTAATTACGAAATGTAGAACTCCGCCAATATTATAAGCAGCTAGTGGTGACATAGATAAGCTTTCTGCCACAACCCCTTGACCACAAAAAGCAGCATCACCATGGACTAAAATAGCTTTAACTTTACTGCGTTTAGTGTCTTTAAGTATGTCCTGCTTTGCTCTTACTTTACCTGCAATTATTGGATTTACAGCTTCTAAATGTGACGGGTTATCAGCTAGCGACAAATGTATTTTCTTATCACCTATGACTCTGTCCGATGAATAGCCTAAATGGTATTTTACGTCACCTGAAACATTTAGCTCGTCAGGGAATACGCTTCCGCTTATAAAGCCTGCAATAACGGCTCTGTAAGGTTTACCGACTACTTTAGTTAGCGTGTTTAATCTACCACGATGAGCCATTCCTATAACGATCTCTTCCACACCTTGATGCAGAGATAAATCAATAGCCTTATTCATGGCAACTATGCAAGCATCACCGCCCTCTACCGAGAAACGCTTAGCCCCTGGGAATTTTGTATGTAGATATTGCTCAAATCCTTCTACTTCCACTAAGTCATTTAGGATATTTTTCTTTTCTTCCGAGGAAAATGAAATAACACCTGATTCTAATTTAGAATATAACCAATTTTTTTCCTCTTCGTTTTCTACCTGCTCAAATTCAGTTCCAATAGAACCTACATAAGTTTTATCAAGAAAATTAACCAACTCACCTAGACTATATGTTTTGTCTAAAAATTTATGTTCTATTACTTTATCAAGCTGATCAGCTGTAAAACCAAAATTCTCTATACCAAGCTTTAAATCTTCTTTAGTTTTAGTAACTTCAAGCCCTAGCGGGTCTAGTTTTGCAAGATAATGGGCATATTTACGATAATTTTTTATCATCGCACCGACATTAAAATTATTTGTGGTGGATGCAGGATTTTCTGAAGTTTGGGACTCTTCTGTAACTGCTGTTTTTATAATTACTTTAGCGGTACTTTTATTAAGAAGCTCGTTGCTATCCTTAACGCCCGCAAAAAACTCTTGCCAAGTTTGATCAACTGAAGCAGGATTTTCTAAATATTGTTTATATAGTTCTTCAATAAAAACAGCGTTCCCACCGAATAAAAAACCTGTTTTTTTTAAATTTTCTTCCATATTATTGTTTGGTTTGTTTTTTGATTAGATGTCATTCCCACGAAGGCGGGAATCCAGAAAAAAAGCATAAACCCAGCAAGTTTCTAAAGCTAAAAGCTCGGTCTGTCTCGCTTTATACTGGATCCCCGCCTTCGCGGGATTGACATTGTACTTATTTTGCGAGCCACGCAAAAACCTAGACACAAGTCACGGCATGACACCTCATTTATTACAAATACTTCCTTTCTAGGTACTTAATAAACACTTCAGGATTTATATTTTCCTCACCGCTAGCACTTTTTAGCAAATCAGGTGAATTTTTTAGTGAACCGAAATTTCTAAAATTTTTATTCAAATAATTATTTAAGTTACTAAAGTCACCTTTTAAAATATCATCTTTTACGTTTTTGTTTATCTCTTTTACTTTCTTCATCACCATTGAGGCAATAATTGCCCCGTTTGTGTAAGCTAGAAAGTAACCGAACCATCCGCTAGACCAATGAATATCTTGCAAACATCCTTCACTAAAGCTTCTAGGTTTTATTCCTAAATATTCCTGCATCTTACTATCCCAAAAATTTGGCAATTCATCAAGATTTAATTCACCGCTAATAAGTAATTCTTCTATTTCAAAACGCAATATTACATGCATTGGATAAGTTACCTCATCAGCGTTCACTCTAATAAAGTCAGGCTCAACTTTCGTAATTGCCATATATAAATTATCTGCCGAATATTCTTCCGACTTAAGGTTAAATTCATCACGAAGTAATTTTGCTAAAAACTCTGTAAATTCTCTTGATCTACCTACCTGCATTTCCATAAATAAAGACTGACTTTCGTGAAAAGCCATGCCTTTAGCACGTCCGACCGGCTGCCCTTTATATATTTCCGGTAAGTTCTGCTCGTATAAAGCATGTCCGGTTTCGTGAATAATACCCATTAAACCGCTTATGAAATTATCTTTATCATATCTAGTAGTTAAGCGTATATCATTCGGCGTTCCACCACAAAAAGGATGAGTAGACTCATCAAGCCGCCCTTTGCTCCCATCAAACTGCATAATTTCCATTATACGCTTGCCGATATTTTTTTGTATTTCATGACTTAATTCAGTACTTTTAACTAATGCTTTTTGACTTTTTTGCTTTTCTAAAACTTTACCGATAAGCTCAGAAAGATTTTCTTTAACATATGAAAAAACTTTTTTAATCTCACTGCTTGTTCTACTTGGATCATATATATCAATCAACGCATCGTACGGGCTACAATTAAATACACCTGCACGGACTTTAGCAACTTCTCTTGTATAATCTAAAACTTTCTGCAAATGAGGTTTAAATAAATTATAATCATTAGTCTCTCTTGCTTTTCGCCAAACAAGTTCAGCTTTGGTAGTTGCAGCTACTATTCTTTTTTGTAATTCCTCATCGATACAATTTGCATCTAATATCTTCCGCTCAATTTCTCTTATATTAGCATTTTGCCATTTATCAAGATCTTTTGCCTCTTCCTTTGCTCTGCTAACTAACTCTTTAAGCAACGGGGATTTAACCAAAGAATGAACTAGCGACGTTAAAGACAACATCTCGTTTGTCCTACTCTCACCCTGACCCTATAGGCATATTCACCGCTATATCCCAATATAATATGCTTAAGATATTCTCAAAATTTGAGATGGTTGAAAGTTCATTTTCTAGTTTTTTGTAATTGTTCATATGTTCTTATTGTTTGTCATTGCGAGGAGCAAAACTTTTTCGGTGTCACCCCCGTGACTCGTTTACGGGATCCAGCATAAAGCGAGAGAAATCGAGCTTTTTATATTTTTATTGTTTTTCTGGATCCCGTGGTCAAGCCACAGGATGACAAAGTAATTCTTTCGCCGCTTTTAAGCTTGCTTCAGTAATTGCTTTACCTGAAATCATACGGGCAAGTTCTTGCTGTCTTTCGCCTAAATTTAAAGTTTTTACTGTTACCTTTGTTTCTTTTTCTAACTGCGTTTTCTCAATTTTTATATGCAAATCTGCTTTTCCTGCCACTTGAGGCTGATGCGTTATAACTATCACTTGCGTAGCTGAGCTAAGCTTTTTAAGCCTTTCGCCGACTTTATCCGCAACCTCACCGCCAATCCCAACATCTATTTCATCGAATATAATAGCAGGTTTAACCATCTTGTTAAATAAAGAAGTTTTTAAAGCAAGCATAAATCTTGATAACTCACCACCCGAAGCGATTTTATTAATTGCCTCCAGAGCCATCCCTGGATTAGTAGAAGCTTTAAAAACTATATCATTTATGCCGTATGCTGCCGGTTCTTTTCTTTCTGCTATATTAACATGAAAGGTAGCTTTTTCCATTTTCAGCTGCTTTAATTCATGGTGCACCACTTCTTCTAAACGTTTTGCTGCGGCAAGACGTTTTGCTAATAAATTTTTGCCAAGTTTATAATATTCTGTACTTAATTTTGCTTCTTGCACTTGCAATTCTGCTTGATTTGCTATTTTACCTTTCAAGCTATTTAGCTGATTTAAAGATTCCTCTAAAAATGTCTTAAGTGCATCAGCAGAAACATTATATTTCCGACTAATCGCTTTTATTGCAAATAATCTTTCTTCTATTTCTTCAAGGTTATAATCTAACTTGTTAAAATTTTCTAGAAGATTCGATAAATTTTGTCTTACCTCTTCCAAATTATTATAAGCTTCTTCGAAATTTGTAGAAATATTTACGAATTCTTCATTTTGACTTTGCTTTGCTAATAGTTTTTCTGCTTTACTAATTGAGCTATTTATTTCAGGATTATTAACCTGCTCTAGAATATCTTTGATTAGCTGCAAATCTTTATCTTTATTTTGCAAATCTTTTCGTATATTTGCTAGCTGCTCTTCTTCGCCTGTTTGAACATTAAGCTTAGTCAGCTCTTCAGTTACAAAGCTTAAATAATCAATTTCTTGCTCTATAGAATTTTGTTTAAGTGCTATTTCAGTAATTTCATTGCGGATAATTTGCCAAGCTTGATAGCATTTAGCAAGCTGCATACGAAGTTCCAAAAGATCTCCGAAGCTATCTAAAATGTCACGCTGCGTATTGATTTCTAAAAGAGAGATATTATTGTTTTGCCCATGAAGTTCAAATAAATAAGCAGCTAATTGCTGCATAATAGCTTTATTAACTACTTGATTATTGATAAAGAAATTTTTACGTCCCTCTACTTTTTGGACGCATTTTATAAGCAGTGATTCTTCTAAATAAAAGTAATCCCCGCCGCAAGCAGCGGGGTATTTTAGAAGAAAGCTAGCTGATGATCCTCATGCAGTTTCTGATATTCCTTGCCTTGGTTTTTTACGTATTTTCCTATCATATTCTCATTTCCATGCTTACCTACCGTACTCGTAAAATATCCATCAGTCCAAAATTCTCCACCCCATAATTGTTTCTTTACCTGTGGACACTGTCTAAATATTTGACGAGCTGTAACACTTTTAATTGTTGTTACTATTTTTGTTACGCTATAGGTTGGTACAGATTGTACCAAAAAATGGACATGATCTTCATCAACCCCTATTTCTAAAAATTTTATTTGATATCTCTTTTCTATCTCTAAACATATTTCTCGTAATACTTGATCAACTGATACGTCAAACACTGCTCGGCGATATTTTGCTGGAAATACCATGTGATACAGCAGTACCATAACATTATGACTTTTATGTATATATTTGCTCATTCCGCCATATTACGCCGCAAGCGGCGGGGAATATACCCAAAAGAGATTCAATAAAATTTTGAGTTAGGAAGTTTTTTATTTCGTCATTTAATGAAAAGACTATATTAACAGCTGCATAATCTTTCCCATGCTTTATTATGCCGGCACTTGAAGTTTTATAGCCTAAACAAAATAAAATAGCATCAAGTAATATAGACTTACCGGCACCGGTCTCGCCGGTGATAACGCATAAACCATTAGTAAATTCGATTTCTAACTCGTCTATCAGGATAAAGTTTCTAACTGAAAGACTCTGGAACATTTATATACTCCTAATAAATAAAGAGCAATAGACGAAGATCAACTTTAAAAAGAGCGAGAAATTCACAAGGCAAGGAGCGGACACATATAATAATATGTGCACACCGCAGCTCTTATAGAATGACGACGCCAATTTTTAAAGTTCATCGAGTATAGCCTTTAATTAGTTTGTAAGCATAACTATACCATTTACTATCTGGATAGTTATGACCAAGAACCGAAGCATATTTCATTGCCTCATCCGGTAATCCAAGCATCATATAGCTTTCTGTCAAACGATATAAAGCTTCTACGCAATGAGAGGTAGTTTGATAATTTTCGACTACTTCTTCAAATCGATTAATTGCTGCCATTGGATTCTTTTTCTTTAAATAGAATCTACCAATCGTTAACTCTTTACCAGCCAAATGATCATTTACTAAATCAATTTTTAAAGATGAATCAATAGCATATTTAGTATTTGGGAATTTTGTAATTACATCTTCAAAACTATCCTTAGCTAAGAAAGTTCTGGATTGATCATGATTCACATCAGAAATTAGCATATAATATGAAAGAGCTTTAAGGTAATATGCATAAGCAATATCAACATTTGCAGGATGTAAATTAATGAAAATATCAAGTACATCAACTGCCTCTTCATATTGAGTAGCAAGGAATAATGAGTATGCTTGCATTAGCTCTGCTTGCGGCGTAAATTCATTACCCGGATGCTGATAAAATATTTTTCCAAATTCTTCAGCAGCATTTTTATACTTCTTTTTCTCAAGCAGAGTAACACCCTCATTATAAAGAGTAGAAATAGGAGTAACTAAATCATCGTTACTTTTTTTGCTTTTACATCCGTTTAGAATTAGCCCTAGGCATAAAAGGGCACTTAATAGTTTTGCTAATTTCATAAGAACTTAAATTCAGTTAATACCTAAATATACATATAGGTTTAAAGGATTTCAAGAATTCAATTTCTAAAATTTTGTAAACTTATATATTTTTGCTAGGTTTTGTGTGTTTTTGATAAGTGTTTTTATTATTTTAATAGAAACTAGAATTTATAATGTTTAAGCTTTTAAAGCTTAAAAAAAAGTACCCATAAGAGCAAATCTTATGAGTACTTTATCTTTAGAACTTAAATGTTAACAATTACGAACTAACGCTGGTAGTGCCACAAGTATCATTAATAGTACTACCTGATACCATAGATACTATGTCTGGAGCTTTAAATAATATTATAATTGCCGCAACTATAACTAAAGCTACTTCCCATTGTAGTTTTCCTCTAAGTGTTTGAATACCTAACACGATTATACCAACAACGGCAATACCTCTTGCTGTATTACCTCTAAATATTAAAATTACATTACATAATGCCGCACCTACTGGATCACCAACGCTACCTGTAGCTAAACTATCTATAGACATTGTTATAATAGCTAAACCAAGTACCATAAATAATAGACGTAGCGACATATTGTAATCAATTAATTCTTCATTTAATTTACGCAAATTCATATTTTTTACCTCAATTATAATTAGTTATTTAAAGATTAATATATTCTATTTACATATAAATCAACCTATAAATATATGTAATTTAGATTAATATACCAAAATATTGCAAAAATACTTGTTTTAAGTAACATTATAATCACATATTATGGTCTATAGTCTATGACTAACTACCAAATATATATACAAAAGTAAATAAAAATAACCATACTACATCAACAAAATGCCAGTACCATGCTGCAAATTCAAATCCTAAATGCCCTTTATTTTTAATAGCAAAGTCACCTCTTCTCGCCCTGAAATAGCATACTATTAAAAATATAGTACCTATAATTACATGTGCACCATGAAAGCCAGTTGCTAAATAAAAATTAGACGGATATATACCATCAGTAAATTTAAAAGCAGCATGGTAATATTCATATGCTTGCATACAAGTGAAGAATATTCCAAGAATTATAGTAAGACCAAGAGCCGTTACACAATCTTTTTGATTATCTTCTTCTAAAGCATAATGAGCCCAAGTAAAAGTAGTACCAGATAAAAGTAATATTAAAGTATTAATAAAAGGAATATCAAATGGATCAAAAACTTTAATGTTAGGTGGTGGCCATACGCCTTGTTTTATTACCCATACACCATCTAAAAGACCAACAGGCGATAAACTTGATTTAAAGAAAGATGCAAAAAATACTCCAAAAAACATTATTTCGGTTAAAATAAATAAAGCCATCCCAATTCTTAAACCATGCCTAACAGGCTGTGTATGACTATGATCTATCATCCCCTCTTTTATTACGTCTCTCCACCAAGAATATAAGCAATAAGCTACTGAAATAACTCCAAAAGCTAGTATGTAATGGTTAAATTTATAGCTATGCATAAATGAAACACCACCAACAACTAAAATAAGCAAAGCAAATGAAGTTAAAATAGGCCAAGGGCTTGGATCAACTATATGAAATAAATGAGATTTAGTATTAGGGTGAGAGTTATTCATATTTTATTTTTTTATTTCTGATTACATACGTAAATATAAATTATTATTTATTTAAAAGCAAATTTTACCACAAAATATCACCAAAAAATATAAAAAATAGTACTTATTAACTGAAAATTACATTTTTTATCAATATAACAACTAAAACCTCTTGACTATTTATATTATTCAACTAATATATGAAACGCTAATGATGTTTATGCTCCATTGTTGCAAGACCAATCTGTCAAAAACTTATAAGTCAAGTTTATGCCAGGGGTCTGTTATTATAAGTGAGTAAAATCATGAAGTATAATGGAGTTTGTTATATTGTAACAACGGAGCTTAACCCCTGCACCCTATTTTTTCTTAATTCCTAGAAGACTATAAACTTCAGAATCTAATCTAAACATAGAAAAGTTATATTCAGAACTTTTTGAATATGAAAGCAGTGAAGATTAAATCTTTTTACTTAATTTAATAGCAATTCTACAAATCGCTTTTACTACACTACTTGTTGCTTTCGCAAATATTGCTTGCTCGCTATCATTTATTATAGCCGTGTCTTTATGTTCAATCTCATCTAACCGAAATTTTACAATATTTTTTAATAATTCTGGTTCAATGCTTTTATTTTCCAAATAATTTATTTGCTGTGCATAATGCTTCTCTATTACTTCTTCTACACTCTCCGTAACTAACATTGCAGTTTTTGTACCAATTTTAGAAGATATAGCTCCAAGTAAAAATCCATAATGATGCCAAAAAGATAGTAAGGCAGTAGGTCTTACTTTTTTTTCTAGTAATTTTTTCTCAAAATAATCTAGATGTACTTCTTCCTGCTCTAGCATCTCTTTGATTAATACATAGTCATTTTGAGATTTAATATATTTTAACTGCCCTTGATAAATCCTTTTTGCCCCATACTCACCAGCATGGTTAACTCTAACTATCTCATGAATTTGTTTATCAGGATCAGAAAAATCAGGTCTTGGCATACTATACCTTTAATATTTAATTAAAAAAATCTTTACTTTCTTTTTCTAATAAAAAACCTTCTTTAGCTGCATTCTTTGCTTGTACTGCCCAATACTTATCTTTAAATTGATTAAATTTTTCATACTCTTTATGAGACATAGGCGTAGACTGACCATACTTATCTCTAATAATCAATTCTTTCATTACTTAACTCATTATTATTTAAAAGTTTTTGTAAAAGATCAAACCCGGCAGGATTTAATTTATAATCCACTTCCGCTTGTTGCAATATTTTTAAGGTCTTCAAGCACTCAGCTAGACTAAGATTATTTGCTATTTTGGTAAAATCATTAATATACTGATAAAAAATAGGCGGTGATAGCGATTTTATTGCAGAATCAACACGCTCCCCATTTTTTACTTTCGACAACACTATATATAAATTTAGATAATGCCTTATTAAAGCTCTAATCATCAATACTTCATTTATATTTTGCTTTTTTAATATATCTAGTTCTTTTAAAAAACTAACGTAATCTTTTTGCGAAAAGTACATTGCTAAATCGCTGCCATTTGCCGTAATCTCACTACTTAGCACTTCTCTAATGTCATTTAAGGTAACTTCTTGTTTATCATGAACAAAATATATCAACTTATTTACCTCATTGGAAACTAACTCATGATCCCCTTTTAAATGATTTTTTAAATAAATGAGTGCTTCCCTATCTATAATTTTATTACATTTAGTTAATTTTTCTAAAACTATCTTCTCAATCTTTGCATCATCATCATGATAACAAGCCAGAGAAGCTAGCAATTCTTCAGTTTCAAAAAATTTTCTAAAGCTGCTGCTTGAGCTAATATCTTCACCAATAAACACGGGGAAATTAATATAATTATCATTTAGAATTACTTTTAAATTCTTATCAATTGAATTTCCCACACCTCTAATTCTAATTAATTCTTTCTGATTGAAGAAGTTAGGCGAATTAAGTAATATCTCTAAAGAAGAAATATTAAGGTCACTATATTCTATAGAAGTTTGCAGCATGTTAAGCTTTTTCACTAAGTGACGACAAATTTTATCTATATAACCTTTATCAGGACCATATAATAATAGAGCCTTAACCTTGCCACTGGCTATTAATTCAAATAAACGATTAATTTGCGAAAAATAGAATTTCATAAATTATTATTTCGAGTAAAATATAAAATTATTCTTCGGCGAATTTCTTCAGCTGCCGCATAGGCAAGGTCTATTCCTGTTTCATCTCGCTCAACACTTGAAGCATAAGGGGTAAAAATAGAATTATATGACGTTGATTGATAAAATTTTTCTTTGATTAATACTTTTTGGCTTTCTATATCAACTAATTGGTATTTGACTGACTGATTAATATACTCCCTTAAAACATTCGAGTTTTTTTCTATAGTAGCAGGCGTAGTTGCCCCTGCTAGTTCTGCTTTAAGAATATATTTCGCTTTTGTTTTTTGTGGCAAGATACTTGTTAATCGGTGATAAAATTCAGCCCCTTCTATTGTTTTAATAGACTCTACCTCAATAGATTCTAAATTTTTAACTACCTCACTATTACTATATTCTGTATCATAAACAGGTTTTAAATTACAACCATTTACAAATAAGAGTAGTAAAACAATAAATAAATAACGCATAATTTTTTAGACTTTTTTTGATTAATAAGATGCTGAATGGGTTATGGTCGTCATTGCGAGCGAATGAAATGAGCGTGGCAATCTCATTAGGTAGTAATATTCCTGAGATTGCCTCTGCCCTCGGCTTTGCCTCTCCTCGCAATGACGACTCCCAATCCGCGGGCAACACTGCTCTAGAATAACAAATAACCCCCTAACATCTTTCTATATTAATATCAGTTTATTTTGATTTTGTGAAAGGAAATTATGATAATTACTTTTTATTTTTATTAATATTTAGTATTAGATTTATTAATTTATGTTGACACACTTAAACAAGCTTTGTATATTGCCGATTCGAAATAATTTTAGGACCATGTTATATGATAAATATTAATTCAGAAGAAGCAAAAATGGACAATGCTAGAAAGACAGCTATAAACAATATAACTAAGCAGGATTTAGAAAAATCTTTCAATTTATATGAGGAAAAGCTAATAGAGTTATCACAAAAATTTTCCTTACAAGCAGCAACCAATAATGATTATTACCATCCTCAAACCGAATGGCATAATATTAAGGTCATGGGTGCAGATGGGAACATGGTAACAAAAATTATACCGGTCACCGAATTATAAATCTATCAATATCATTCCTGTTCTCACAGGAATGATATACGAACAACGACGATCTACCTTAGCCAAACTTCAACATATCAGCTATCCGCTCCCATAGGCAGGACATAATAATTATTATCATCCATAAAACCTTTTTCATGCATATAATCTTCTAAATCAGGTACTAGTTTTATCATTTCATCAAGTAATTTATACTCTTCATTTTTAATTGCTAAATTTAATACCTTATCTAATATTAATTTCTCATTCTTATTTTTTTTGTGAATATATTACCATAGATGATATATAAGGCGTACAAATCTTTAAATTATTTTTAAACAAAACTTACGCTATGAGTAAAAAAGTGATAAATTATTGTAAAAATAAATAAAAGTAATCCCCGCCGCAAGCAGCGGGGTATTTTAGAAGAAAGCTAGCTGATGATCCTCATGCAGTTTCTGATATTCCTTGCCTTGGTTTTTTACGTATTTTCCTATCATATTCTCATTTCCATGCTTACCTACCGTACTCATAAAATATCCATCAGTCCAAAATTCTCCACCCCATAATTGTTTCTTTACCTGTGGACACTGTCTAAATATTTGACGAGCTGTAACACTTTTAATTGTTGTTACTATTTTTGTTACGCTATAGGTTGGTACAGATTGTACCAAAAAATGGACATGATCTTCATCAACCCCTATTTCTAAAAATTTTATTTGATATCTCTTTTCTATCTCTAAACATATTTCTCGTAATACTTGATCAACTGATACGTCAAACACTGCTCGGCGATATTTTGCTGGAAATACCATGTGATACAGCAGTACCGTAACATTATGACTTTTATGTATATATTTGCTCATTCCGCCATATTACGCCGCAAGCGGCGGGGAATATACCCAAAAGAGATTAAACATGTCAAAGAGGATAAAGTTGCAAGCAATACCAATTAATAGGACAGATTATTGTCAATTTTTAATAGTTAGCCAAAAGAATTATAGTTTAACCTACTACGCTGAACATGCAAAGAAATGTAGTCATGATGTTATTAATAGATTTTTAAGGAATGAAAAATATACACCTTCTTTGTTGGAACACATCAAGAATGATGTTATTTTTTCATCTAATGGATATACAATATTTGATGATACGGTTTTAAATAAAAGGAATACGAAGCAAATAGAAATTGCAAGATCGCAGTACAGTGGAGCTACAGGTAGAGTTACTAAAGGTATAGGAGTAGTGAGTCTGGTATATTATAACCCTGATATTACAAAACTTACGCTATGAGTAAAAAAGTGATAAATTATTGTAAAAATAATTAAACATGTCAAAGAGGATAAAGTTGCAAGCAATACCAATTAATAGGACAGATTATTGTCAATTTTTAATAGTTAGCCAAAAGAATTATAGTTTAACCTACTACGCTGAACATGCAAAGAAATGTAGTCATGATGTTATTAATAGATTTTTAAGGAATGAAAAATATACACCTTCTTTGTTATGGGAACACATCAAGAATGATGTTATTTTTTCATCTAATGGATATACAATATTTGATGATACGGTTTTAAATAAAAGGAATACGAAGCAAATAGAAATTGCAAGATCGCAGTACAGTGGAGCTACAGGTAGAGTTACTAAAGGTATAGGAGTAGTGAGTCTGGTATATTATAACCCTGATATTAATAAGTTTTGGGTAATAGATTATCGAATTTTTGCACCTGATCATGATGGAGCAACAAAACTAGAACACCTATTAAACATGTTAAATAATGCTGTTTATAGCAAGAAGATTCCTTTTCAAACAGTACTTTTTGACACATGGTATTCTACACACAAAATTATGCAACATGTTGACTCTCTGGGGAAATATTATTATGCCCCTATTAAAGCCAATAGAAACGTTAGTAAAACACACGATTCTAAACCTTATAAAGCTGTAAAAGAGTTGACATTTTCAGATGAAGAGATCAGGCATGGAGTAGAGATTCATATAAAAGGCTTTGCTAAAAATAAGCATGTTAATTTGTTTAAATTTACTGTTTCTACCAACAGAGTTGAGTATGTTGTTACCAATAACAAAACTCACAAATCTTCTAAAACTGCACAAGATGAGTGTGGCTTTCGATGGGTAATTGAGAGCATGCACAGAGAAATTAAGCAACTTACTGGGATAGAACGTTGTCAATGCAGGAAACAGCGTATTCAACGTAATCATATTAGTTGTGCATTTTTAGTTTGGGCATTTCTCAAAAGGACTGCAAATACAATCGATAAAACGGTTTACCAAATAAAGTTAGGGCTTTTAGATGACTATATGCAACAACAGCTGCGTTCTCCATCTTTACGATATTTAGAACCAAACATAGCGTAAGTTTTGTAAAAAATTGTAACGTATTTTCAGGTGTTACTTCTTTATCATTATTATGTGGTTGTCCCATTAATCCCTCCTAAATCATTTCCTAATAATTCTTCTTCCAAATCTACCATTTTTTCATTAGGAGAATCAGGCAAATACGAATTATAACTAATAGCATCTCTCTAATAATTGCAAATACTATAAGTAAGTAGAACAGAACCTATTTAAAATAATAAGATTTTAAATAGGTAATGATGAACAGAAAATATAGACACTTATCTCGAGAAGAGAGATATGAGATAAAAAGAATGTATGACCTAGGAGTCAGTATTAATAAGATAGCACAACATCTTACGAGGTCTAAAAGCACTATTAGTATGGAGCTAAAAAGAAATAAGGTAAAAGATAAGTATATGCCTTGTGTTGCTCAGGAAAAATATGAAAACAGGATGTATCAGCAAGAGTTATTAAAAATAGAAAAGAACCCTATGTTGTTAGATTATATTAAAAATGCTATGATTCGCAAGAAATGGTCGCCGGATGCTATAGCCGGAAAGTTAAAACTAGACAAAAATACAGCTTTGTGTATCAGTACAGAAAGTATATATAGATTTGTTTACACTTCTGCAGTAGCAGCTAAATTAAAGTTACAAAACTTACGCTATGTTTGATATAATGCCCATGAATTAAGGGATATTATGAAGTGCTTCACTATAAAACATTGCTGTGTAATAAGAGTTTTTAGCATATTTGCTATAACATAGCGTAAGTTTTGGTTATATAGCTATTTACCTTCTAAAAGATATAAAAGGCAAGAAAGAGGGAAGAGGCGTCAAAGGATCATTATACCACAAAGGATCTCAATACATCAGCGTGATGCAATAGCTACGAAAAAGGTAGAAGTAGGGAATTTTGAGGCAGATCTTACATTTCATAAAGGTAATCAAAGTATGAATATTGGTGCACTGGTGGATAAAAAGAGTCAAAAGATTATTTTAGTGCTGAATAACTCCAAGAGAGCTACAACAGTTACCAATGGTTTTTTAAGAAAGATAAAAACTCTTCCAAATAGTGTGAGAAAGACTATTACTATGGATAATGGCAAAGAGTTTGTGGGGCATGTTGCCTATAGACTATCTGGGTTTCAAACTTTCTTTTGTGATCCATACCGCCCTAGACAAAAAGCATTAGTAGAAAAAATGAATTCTATGATTCATAGAATTTTACCTAAAAATACAGATATTACTACCGTTACACAAAGAGGTCTTGACAATGTTGCTGAGATTTTAAACAACATGCCAAGAAAGATTTTTGGTTATAAAACCCCCAATGAAATTTGGGCAGAAAATTTATAGGTTTTGTTCTACTTAGTCCTTGAATTTTCACTCATAATCTTCTAAATCTAATTCTTTACAATCTGAGAGAATTGGTGCTAAAGTAGGTGCAGTTATTCTATCTTCTTCAGAATTAGGTAGAGGTGGTAAATCTTCTGATTTGCTTTTTTTTGTAGCACTTAAATCTAAACTAGGTACGGATAATTGTTGCTTCTTCATTTTTTTTCCTAATAAAATTTTTAATTTAGATCATGATTCTTTAATAATATTAGTTTAATTTATTATATATATTATCGTATATAAGATATTCTATTATTTCTTCTGAAGAAAAATCTTCAGCAGTAAATTCATAAGGCATAAACGTTTTTTCATAGTTTTCTAATACTTCGTTAACTTTCTTATCTATAAGTTCACATCCTTTTTCACATTCTTTTTTAAGCATAAACGGAGTAAATTCTTTCTTATCTTTTTCTGTTATTAGTGTTGGTTTATTTTGCAATAACATCTTTACCATTTCATCACTTGCAATTCCTAAAACAGCAATATGCAAAATATTATGGTTACTTGACTCAGTAATTATATTTATTAAATCAGGATTTATTTCTAATATATTCTGTACTAATTCTATTTCATTTTGTTCTACTGCTTGGCAAAAAATATTTTGATTATCTTCGTTGATAGAGCCAAAATATTTTTTTAATTCATTTTTATTTCTTAATTCTGGAATATCGTTCGAATGAACATTAAATAAAGATAATAAAACTTTTAATTCACTTTTTTTAACTAGTGAATTTACTAGTACTATTCTTCTAGACATTTTTTCTCCTAAAATTATAATAATTAGAGCTTAAACTAAAAAATTATAAGGGTTTAGGCTTTTTTAAACTTGATCTAGGGTGGGTTGGTCCTTTCCTAATACTGGCACAAAGTCTTTTAGCTTAGGTTCTATTTCCAACATATTTGCTACTAATTCCTTTTCGCCATTATTACGTGCCTGACAAAAAATATTTTCAATGAGTTTTTTATCATAACTAGTAACATAGTGTTTTAGCATATTAGAACTTTCAGAATTTTCTTTTTTAAGAAGACTTACTTTTTTAAGAAATTGTAAATCTAATGGCTGAAACTTTTCTTGTGATATTAAAGATTTCAAGATTATATCTACTTCCTCATCGGTGAGAAGATCATATTTTATTAGGTATGTTTAAGGTGAGTATTTGTTTAGTCATTATTTCTCCTAAATTGATAAAAATTAAATTCTTAGTAATTTAAAGTTTATAAACTTAGGAGAAACAACACAATAAACAGAGTTGAATTTGATATTATTTAATTGATTAAGAATTGTTAATTTATCACAGCTAAATTAGTTACTGAAGCTTTATATTTTCTGCATCCCATTCATGAGAAATATTATTATATTTAAGTATATAAGGCTTAGTATCAATGGAATCTAGAGTTATATCCGCACTCATTTCATCATGAGACGAAATAATTTCATTATAGCCGAAATGAGCATAATATGGTTGATAATTTTTAAACCTTATAGTTATAAATTTATCTTTAGTAATATTCGGCATAAGCTTTATTAAATCATCAAGATTATTTAGCTTCAAATCTTTCATCTCAAAAATTTGCAGTCTGTAAACATTTTTATAGTCTTTAGTAAAAAATGTTGGTATAGAGCTAAAACTACTACCGGACTGAACAGAAGCTATAGCTAGGGATTTAAGCGGAATGCCTGATTTATTACTAAAATAATCATCTACTTCAAAAAATATAGCACCGCCAAAATTTACCATTCTACTGATTTTATTATTATTGACGTTATATAGATTTACTCTTTGCTCAAGCTTTTTCCCATCACGGAATATAACAAGTTTTGTAACAGCGTTTTTAGAGTTGTCCATTTCTCTATCGAGCATTGCTAAATTACCACCTAGCTCTTTATCATTGATAGCCCAAATAATATCACCAGCTTTCAAAACTTTTTCCGCAGGTGAACCTGCTAAAACTGTCTTAACGCTTATAACTCTATTTCTGCTATCGGGAAATTTCTTTATATATTTATCCATTTCCTCTTTAGGGAAATTATTATGTCTAACAGCTTTATTTAAAGAATATAAATCACTTATTATTCCTATATGTTGCCTTATTGGCTCTTTATTATTTTTCAAGCTTTCTAAAGTGCGGATTACATAATCGCCGTGCAACGCTAAAGAGTGAGTCTTACCACCACCATATAATACGCCTATAGCCTCAATCTTATCATTAAGCACTGGTGAACCGCTAGCACCACCGGTAATATTTAAGTTAATTATATAAGTACCTTGCGGCATCATACCATCAATATTATATAGATCAGACAAATATCCAGTATGGAAAGAAAAGCCTTGTGCTTCTGTGTTACCGACTACAAAAACTTTCTGATTTAATTTCGGAGATTCGCTAGAAAATGGTATTTCCATTGCCGATTCAGGTATATCGTTACTAACTACTTTTAAAACGGCATAATCTTGCCAAATATCATAATATATTAATTTTGCTTCAGCTTGCTCACCATTATAAAAGGTAACAAAATAAGTACCGATTGAGCTAAGCCCAATAACGTGAGTGTTAGTAATTATATAACCATTTTTCTTATCATTAATAAATCCGGTTCCTGTCCAGCTATTTGTATCTTCATAAGCTGATACAGCAATTCTTGTATCAATCGTTACAATCGCTTTCTTAGCTTTTTCAAATATAATACTACTTATTTCCGGCGACGCTAAAACTATATTATTTAATAAAAATAGATTAACGATAAATAAAATTTTTGGTAAAATTAATAATTTTTTCATTCCTACCTCTTGTAAAATGATTAAACCAGCACTATATCAAATAAAAAGCAATAAACAAAATAAAAAATTAATAGAGGATTTATGGGAAAAGTAATAGGTATAGATCTTGGAACCACCAACTCTTGCGTTGCAGTGATTGAAGGTAAGGAGCCAAAAGTAATAGAAAACTCTGAAGGTGAGCGAACTACGCCGTCGATTATAGCTTTCGCAAATGGGGAAAAATTAGTTGGTCAATCTGCTAAAAGACAGGCTGTAACTAACCCACGTAATACTGTATATGCAGTAAAAAGATTAATCGGTAGAAATTTTACCGATCCAATGGTTAAAAAAGATCAAGAAATAGTGCCATATAATATAGTTAAAGCTGATAATGGTGATGCATGGGTTGAAGTTGAAGGGAAAAAACATTCACCTAGCCAAATTAGTGCTTTTATTTTACAAAAAATGAAAGAAACGGCTGAAAATTATTTAGGTGAAAAAGTAACACAAGCAGTTATTACTGTGCCTGCTTATTTTAATGATGCACAGCGTCAAGCAACAAAGGATGCTGGTAAAATCGCAGGGCTTGAAGTACTTCGAATAATCAACGAACCAACTGCTGCAGCTCTTGCTTATGGTTTTGATAAATCAGCAAGTAAAACTATTGCAGTTTATGACCTTGGCGGCGGAACATTTGACGTTTCAATTCTTGAGATTGGTGATGGTGTTTTTGAAGTGAAATCAACTAACGGCAATACATTCCTTGGTGGTGAAGATTTTGATACAAGAGTATTAGAGCATTTAATAAATACATTCAAAAAAGAAAGTGGGATTGATTTACGTAACGATCCACTTGCACTTCAGCGTTTAAAAGAAGCAGCTGAGAAAGCTAAAAAAGAGTTGTCATCTGCATTAACTACTGATATTAATTTGCCTTATATCACAGCTGATAGTAGCGGTCCAAAACATTTAAATATTAAATTTACTAGAGCAGAACTTGAAAAATTAGTCGATGATTTAATTGAGAAAACCATAGAACCTTGCCGCAAAGCTTTAAAGGATGCAGGTTTAAAAGCTTCTGATATTCAAGAAGTAGTGCTAGTTGGCGGTATGACCAGAATGCCGAAAGTACAAGAAGCGGTAGAAAAATTCTTCGGGCGTGCCCCGCATAAAGGTGTGAATCCTGATGAGGTCGTAGCTCTTGGGGCAGCGATCCAAGGTGGTGTATTAAACAAAGAAGTAACTGATATATTATTATTAGACGTTACACCTCTATCTCTTGGTATTGAAACTTTAGGCGGTGTATTTACAAGATTAATCGATCGTAATACCACAATCCCAAGTAAGAAAAGCCAAGTATTTTCTACTGCTGATGATAATCAGCACGCAGTAACTATTAGAGTATTCCAAGGTGAGCGTGAAATGGCAAAAGATAATAAAATGCTTG
Source organism: Rickettsia endosymbiont of Gonocerus acuteangulatus (assembly GCF_964026435.1). NCBI lineage: Bacteria > Pseudomonadati > Pseudomonadota > Alphaproteobacteria > Rickettsiales > Rickettsiaceae > Rickettsia > Rickettsia endosymbiont of Gonocerus acuteangulatus. The sequence goes on along the minus strand of NZ_OZ032147.1, from coordinate 1,445,593 downwards.
GTCAATTTAATTTAGAAGGGATCCCTCCTGCTCCACGTGGTGTACCGCAAATAGAAGTAACTTTTGACATTGATGCAAACGGCATAGTGCATGTTTCGGCTAAAGATAAGGCTAGTGGTAAAGAACAGAGGGTAACAATACAGGCTTCCGGCGGTCTTAGCGATGCTGAAATCGAGCAAATGGTTAAAGATGCTGAGAAAAATGCAGATGAGGATAAAAAGCGTAAAGAGCTTATTGAAGCAAAAAACGCTGCTGATAGCTTAATTTATTCTACTGAGAAAACTTTAACAGATTATAGCGATAAATTATCGTCTGAAGATAAAGGGCTCGTCGAAGAAGCTTTATCTGCTTTAAAAGCTATTTTAGATTCAGAAGATGCTGCATTAATTAAAGAAAAAACCGAAAGCTTAACCGCTGCTAGTATGAAAATCGGCGAAGCGATGTATAAAGCACAAAGCGATGCTGGTGCTGCAGGTAGTGCTTCTGAAGAAAATACAGCTAGCAACGGAAAAGTAGTAGACGCAGACTTTGAAGATGTAGAGAAGAAGTAAAGTAGAACGTCATTAAGTATTTTCGATATCATCTCGTGGCTGCACCTAGATTATTACATAATATCATTCCCGCGTAGGCGGGAATCCAGTATAAAGCGAGATAAGTCGAGCTTTCAATTTTAAAAGTTTAAGCTTATCATATTTATATTTTTTTCTGGATTCCCGCCTACGCGGGAATGACATAAATGATTTATGCAATAAGGTTCAAGCAACGGGATGACATAATTATATAAAACAACCATATAATATAATTTCATGTCACAAGATTATTATCAAATCCTTGGAGTTAGCAAAACAGCAAGCAGTGCTGATCTTAAAAAAGCCTATCATAAGTTAGCCAAACAATATCACCCTGATAATGCCGCAGCTGGGGATACAAACGCCGAGAAAAAATTTAAAGAAATCAATGCCGCTTATGAAGTTTTAAAAGATGAGCAGAAAAGAGCAGCTTATGACCGATTTGGACATGATGCTTTCCAAAATCAACAAGCAAGAGGCGGAGCTGGCAGTCAAGGTGGTCATCATTTCGGTGCTGATATCAACGATATATTTGGTGATTTCTTTAGCGACTTTATGGGCGGTGGTGGCAGAAGAAAGACATCTTCAAGCAAGGTTAGAGGCTCTGATTTAAAATATAATCTTACTATTAATTTAGAAGAAGCATTTCATGGCGTAGAGAAAAATATTAGTTTTTCTAGTGAAGTAAAATGCGATACTTGTCATGGTAGCGGCTCTGAAAAAGGTGAAACTGCAACTACTTGCGATGCTTGTGGCGGCGTAGGTGCAACTAGAGTTCAGCAAGGCTTTTTTATGATTGAACAAACTTGTCATAAATGCCAAGGTAATGGTCAAATCATCAAGAACCCTTGTAAAAAATGCCACGGCTTAGGGCGTTATCATAAGCAACGAAACTTATCGGTAAATATTCCCGCAGGTGTTGAAAATGGCACTCGAATAAGACATCCAGGCGAAGGCGAAGCAGGTATTAGAGGCAATAATGGCGATTTATATGTTGATATTGCTATAAAGCCTCATGATATTTATAAGGTAGATGGAGCAAATTTACATTGCAAATTACCTATTAGTTTTGTAAATGCTGCCCTTGGCGGAGAAGTAGCGGTGCCGGTAATTGAAGGCGGCAAAGTAAATCTAACCATTCCGGCAGGTACGCAAAATGGTGATCAGCTAAGATTACGAGGCAAAGGTATGTCTAAAATAAGATCAACTATTAGAGGTGATATGCTTGCACATGTGCATGTTGAAGTACCTAAAAATTTATCAAAAAGACAAAAAGAATTATTAGAAGAATTGAGAGGAGAATCCGTAAATGAAAAAGAAAATGACGGCAGCTTTTTTAACAAAATGAAAAGTTTATGGTTATAAAATTAAGTTTAACTTTTTTCTAGAAATAAAACCTTTGATGTTATAAGATATTTTATGTGTCATGCCCACGTAAGGCTTGCTTACATGGATCGATTTTTCCCCTGTCATCCCGTGGCGGCATTTTTGCGTAGATCGGAAAACGCTTTCGGTGTCATCTAGTTGCTTGTCCACGGCATCCAGAAAGATGTCTATCATCTAGATCACGTGTAGCGGGATCCAAAAATAAATAAAAATACTAATTTTATTAGTATTTTTAACTGGATCCCGTGATCAAGTCACGGGATGACAACTGGAAACTCGAGCCACGCAGGTAAACCTCACGCTAGAATGACACCAAACAATACTATAATCAGAGGTTTTTTATGCCTTACAAAAAAACAATACCGACCTACCCGATTCAGTCAAAAATCATCTTCCAAAGCATGCTCAAGATATTTATCGTGAAGCTTTTAACCATGCATTTGAACAATATAAATCTCCTAAAAAAGACGCAGTAATGATTCTAGAGAAACTGTTGCACATAAAGTAGCATGGTCAGCTGTGGAAAAGAAATATCATAAAAATGATAAGGGCGATTGGGTAAGTAATTAGTCAAAACTTACGCTATAGCATAAATCATTAAGATACTGACAATTTAATAGTATTAAAAACAGCATCATAAAATGTTTCAAAATCTCCTACAACTTTCCTAATTTCATTTTTTATCTTAAACCAGTAATGCTCTATAGGATTTAAATCAGGAGAGTAAGTTGGTAAATACAATATGGTACAACCAACGGATTCAATGAACTCTTTAACTTTAGAATTTTTATGAAAATTAATGTTATCCATAATAACTTGCCCAGGTTGTAATTCTGTAATTAATACATCCCTAATATAAGTTTTAAAGACCTCTGTATTACAATTACCTTCAAATATTACAGGAGCAATAAGATTACCATTACAAAGACCAGCTATCATACTTATTCTAAATTTATGTTGATACACCTTTTCTCCATAACACCTTTGTCCTATAATGCTCCATCCATACTCTTTGCAAGCATTATCCTCTATTCCAGATTCATCAAGATATACTAATTTGTCTTTTGTGATGGTTTATATCTTTGCTATAAATTCATTTCTTAATTTAATATCTCTTTTCGGATGAAAATGAGTTTTTTTATAGCTATAGCCAAGTTTTCTGATTTGTCTTAAAATAGTTACAGATGCAATATTACCCCATTGCTTTGCTAACTCCTTTGATGTTTTATTCATATTAGCTTTAAAAAATTCTTTAAAAGATTCTGAATCTTTTATCTTATGACTATGTCCTTTCTGATAACCAGTTGCTGCTTCTAAAGTACCTTGCTTATCTTTTAATTTTTTCCATTTATATATAGTATCACGACTTACATTAAATAATTTACTTACCTTACTTATTCGTATCCCTGCTTCTACAGCTTTTATAACTCTTAGTCTTAGTTCTATTGCATATGCTCGTGCCATATCTCTTTACATGCTTGTTAATATTTGCTTACTATAACATGATACTCTCGCTCTGTCAGTACCTTAATGACTTATGCTATACCCATCGAAAGCCACACTCATCTTGTGCAGCTTTAGAAGATTTGTGAGTATTTAATGTAAGTCGTGATACTATATATAAATGGAAAAAATTAAAAGATAAGCAAGGTACTTTAGAAGCAGCAACTGGTTATCAGAAAGGACATAGTCATAAGATAAAAGATTCAGAATCTTTTAAAGAATTTTTTAAAGCTAATATGAATAAAACATCAAAGGAGTTAGCAAAGCAATGGGGTAATATTGCATCTGTAACTATTTTAAGACAAATCAGAAAACTTGGCTATAGCTATAAACAAAACTCATTTTCATCCGAAAAGAGATATTAAATTAAGAAATGAATTTATAGCAAAGATACAAACCATCACAAAAGACAAATTAGTATATCTTGATGAATCTGGAATAGAGGATAATGCTTGCAAAGAGTATGGATGGAGCATTATAGGACAAAGGTGTTATGGAGAAAAGGTGTATCAACATAAATTTAGAATAAGTATGATAGCTGGTCTTTGTAATGGTAATCTTATTGCTCCTGTAATATTTGAAGGTAATTGTAATACAGAGGTCTTTAAAACTTATATTAGGGATGTATTAATTACAGAATTACAACCTGGGCAAACCGTTATTATGGATAACATTAATTTTCATAAAAATTCTAAAGTTAAAGAGTTCATTGAATCCGTTGGTTGTACCATATTGTATTTACCAACTTACTCTCCTGATTTAAATCCTATAGAGCATTACTGGTTTAAGATAAAAAATGAAATTAGGAAAGTTGTAGGAGATTTTGAAACATTTTATGATGCTGTTTTTAATACTATTAAATTGTCAGTATCTTAATGATTTATGCTATATAGAACTTATAGGGATTGTGAATGAAACATTCTAAGGTAAATCAAACTTATATTAATTGGACTATAACGGTGCCAATGTGGGGATTTGAACCCCAGACCTACGCATTACGAATGCGCCGCTCTACCAGCTGAGCTACATCGGCAATAAAAGTAATCCCCGCCGCAAGCAGCGGGGTATTTTAGAAGAAAGCTAGCTGATGATCCTCATGCAGTTTCTGATATTCCTTGCCTTGGTTTTTTACGTATTTTCCTATCATATTCTCATTTCCATGCTTACCTACCGTACTCGTAAAATATCCATCAGTCCAAAATTCTCCACCCCATAATTGTTTCTTTACCTGTGGACACTGTCTAAATATTTGACGAGCTGTAACACTTTTAATTGTTGTTACTATTTTTGTTACGCTATAGGTTGGTACAGATTGTACCAAAAAATGGACATGATCTTCATCAACCCCTATTTCTAAAAATTTTATTTGATATCTCTTTTCTATCTCTAAACATATTTCTCGTAATACTTGATCAACTGATACGTCAAACACTGCTCGGCGATATTTTGCTGGAAATACCATGTGATACAGCAGTACCGTAACATTATGACTTTTATGTATATATTTGCTCATTCCGCCATATTACGCCGCAAGCGGCGGGGAATATACCCAAAAGAGATTTAAAATAAGAAATTATTTTGAAAGTATTATTGTGGAAGTACTAGGCTCTGTAAAGGAAAATTAATTTAATTTTTTGGTATTACTAACCAAGTATAGATATCGTCATAAGCTATGCAACTACAAGGAGCGTGGCAATCCAGGAAAAATAATAAAAATGCTATGCATTTTACTAGATTGCTTTGTCAAGACTTATAGTTTTTCCTCGCAATGACGATATCTATACTTAGTTAGTAACACCAATTTTTCTTCACGAACCTAACAATGCGTCCTTAATATAATTTTCGCATGGCGTTGTTGTATGGTTCGGTTTCACATCTATGTTATGCCTGCATTGTTGTATGGCTTCGATTTCATTCCCTCGTGAGGTTTTGCTTGCATGGATCGAAAAACATGGTCGGTGTCATACCGTGGCTTGGGAACTAGATCCAGAAAAACAACTAAAAATATCAATATTGGATCCCGTGAATAAATCACGGGATGACAGGAGGAAATGATCCATGCGGGCAATGCCGCCACGGGATGACAAAGGAAAAACTGCTTCACGCAAGCACAACGACCACATTAGAATGCCATTATCACTTTTTTCAAGCTATACAATAAAGCCTAAAACAAACTAGATTACAATACTACTAAAGATGCGTAGAAAATCTTAAGTGGAAATGCTGCGTATCGTCGTATTTCTTCTTCTTAACAGCAAAGCCCCAGTCCATTCTAATTGGTGCAAAGCGTGTTACCCAAATAAATCCAAAACCAACTGATGCTCTAAGTGATTTATCATTATAGATACCATTTGGACTTTGATATTTTGCTTTATTTAAGCCTACTCCCCATAAGCTTCCTAAATCCATAAATACCGCACCAGTAAGGTTAAATTCTTCAGGTACTGGAGTTGGGAAGTTAAGTTCAGTAGAAAATGTATAATATCTTTTACCGCCTAAACCTTCATTAGTAACTTTTTCACGTGGTCCAACACCACCACTAGCAAAACCTCTTAAGCTATAATCACCTAAATTAAAGCGATCTGAAATTCTAATAACTCGTCCTCCAAGTGCTGCAATATCACCTCCAGAAGCAGATAGTTTTAAAGTAAGCTTATTTTGTATGAAAGATTTATAATATTTACCATCAACTTCATGTTTTAGATATTTATTATCACCTCCAATACCTGCATATTCCTGACTAATGCTTACTAAACAACCATTCTTTGCAATAATTTTACTATCTCTTTGATCATAAACAATAGTGTGACCAATAGCAGAAGTAATAAACTTACCCATTTGCTCCTGTAAAAATATCGAGCTTGATGGAGATTGAGCACTCAAGGTATCACGCTTAATTAAATAATCAATTTCGTGACTTAAATCTTCTTTAATTTCATAACCTAAGGAAGTTTTACCACCTACAGAATGCTGTCTATAATTTTGATCTGTGTTAGAAAGTACATTCTGACCACGACCACTTTTATTAATAAATCCGCTTACACCTAGAGATAAATCACGATCTAAGAAATGTGGATCAGTAATACCACCATAATAGCTAGTAGTATTTTTACTTACTTGTATACCAGCATTAAGTATTTTACCCGTACCTACTAAGTTACGCTCTAAGAAAGAGAAACGCCCAAATACCCCACCTGTGGTGTTATACCCTAAATCAAAACCAATAGAAGAAGTAGATTTTTCATCAACCTCAACATTTAAGTCATATTTATCCTTAGTTTTTGCTTGAGCAAAAGTAATTCCTATCTTCTCAAAATAATCTAAGTTTCTAAGATTACGTTCTCCTTTTTCAATATAAGAACGGTTAAGTATATCATCTTCTTCAGATTTAAACTCTCTTCTTATAACATGATCTTCAGTTTTAAGATTATTAATAATATTAATTTTATTGATATAAACCTTATCAGCTTTTTCTATAATAAATTTAATATTAATTGTATGATCAGGATTTTTTACAATATTAGGATAAACATTCACCGCTGGATAGCCTACTGCTGTAAAATATTCTCCAATTTTATCAGCAATATTTTCAACTGTTTTCATATTGAAAACACTACCTTGCTTAATATTGACAATTTTATTAACAGGAGTTATATCGATATTGGTTAATTTGTTTTCTATTGTAACATTACCGAAATTATATTTTTCACCCTCTTCAAGAGAATATGTAAGAACAAAATATTCTTTAGTATTATTTAATTCAGCTGATACTGAAATTACTCTAAAATCTGCAAAACCTACTGATTGATAGAATTCTTTTAATAATTCCTTATCATATTCAATACGATCAGGTTCATAAGTATCATTACTATCTAAGAAACGAAACCAACGAGATTCCTTAGTTATAAGAATCGATTTAAGCTCTGAATCGCTATAATTCTCATTGCCACTAAAATAAATATATTTAATACCGGTTTTTGGTCCTTCTGCGATATCAAAAATAACCTTAACTCTATTATTTTCTAAATCTTCAATTTTAGGCGTTACTATAGTAGCAAAACGCCCACTACGTTTATAAATTTCTGATATTTTTTTTACATCTAATTCAATTTTAGCCTGGCTTAAAGATTCACCTGTACTTGTATAAATTTCTTTAGATAGCATATTAGCTTTTATTTTAGAGTTACCTCTAAATACTACGCTACTTATAAATGGAGTTTCAGTAACGCTAACAATTAAATTACCATCGCTTGACATATCCATTTTGATGTTTCTAAAAAGTGAAGTAGCATATAAGCGTTTTATTGCTTCGTCTTCTTTTGAACTATTATAGCTTTCACCAGCTTTTAGTTTTAAATAGCTCTCAATAGTAGAGCGTTCAATTCTATGATTACCTTCTATAATTATTTTACGAATAACAGAGTCTGCTAGAGAAATGTTATAATAAAAAATTGTTACTGTTAAAATTGCTAATTTAATAATTGACCTGATTATCACCTAAAACCTTCTTATAAGATTTATTTAAAATTTTTGCGTTAAACGTACACTATAGTAAATAATATTAACTAGAGCAAGTAAATCTACCCACTTAAGAGAATAAATTTTTTATATCATTAGAAAAAGAAATTACAGTGAGGAAAATTATTATCATTATCCCTATTTGTAATAAAATATTTCTTGCTTTAATATTCGGTAATTTACCTGTAACTGCTTCATATAATATTGAATACTAAATGACCACCATCAAGTACCGGTATAGGTAACAGGTTAAGTAGTCCTAAATTTACCGAAAGCATTGCTATAAATAGTAAATACATCTCTATACTATGCTCTAAAGTTCTTCCTGATTCTTTTGCAATAGCTACTGGTCCTCCTATTTCACTTACTGATCGCTTTCCTACAATCATTTGTGATGCTGCTTTTAAAGTTACCGCCGATACATCTATAGTATCAAATATTGCTTCTGATAAACTTGATAATATCCCTATTTTTGTGTGAACAGGTTCATTTTTAGCCATAATACCAATACGCAGTATTTTTCTGGCTTTTTCTACAATTACTTCTTCAGGCATTATACTAACAGTAAATTCTTCACCTTTTCGCTCTATTAATAAAGTAGGAGAATTTAAACCATTAATTAGTATTTCTTTTTGTACATCAATAAAATCTTTAACTAATTTATTATTAACTTTAACAATTCTATCACCCTCTCGCAAATTAGCTTTTTCTGCTGTTGATTCAGCTATTACCTCCCCTATTACAGGCTGAATTTCTGGTTTACCAAAACAGAAATAAAATCCGGCAAATATTATTATGGCAAGTAAATAATTAATTAAAGGTCCTGCTGCAACTATTAAAAAACGCTCAAAACAGGATTTAGCATAAAACGCTACTTTTTCATTTATTTCTTGCGTTTTATCCATAATGTTTCGATCATAACCATAAATCTTAACATATCCTCCAAGTGGCAATAAACAAATTTTCCACCTAACACCTTTTGAGTCGGTAATACCGATTAATTCTTTGCCAAAACCTATCGAAAATTCTTCGATTTTTACATTAAAGAATCTTGCAACTGCATAATGCCCTAGTTCGTGGATAAACACTAAGATACTAATTGTTATAATAAATCCAACTATAGATAACATAATTTTTTTATTATTAATATGTAGGTAGACGAAGTTTAATTTGAAAAAGAGTAATCAGTCCATAAGTGCAAGACACGGAGCGTATACTTAAATACGTGAGTACCACAGTACTTATAGAACGATGTAGCCAATTTTTCAAATTAAACGAGTATACAAATAAGTAGTTTTAAAGTATAGTATACTAAATTTAAAACTTTATTTCTTTTTATGAGTTCAAATAAAATCAATAAGAAGTCAATTGCACGTATTGCAGCAATACAAGCTATATATCAACATATGTTACTGAACAATGACAATATAGATGATATAATAGAAAATGTACTTTCTTTTTATCGCAATGATACTTCTATGACTGATTCACCCATAAAAATATCACTAACTATAAGTCATTTTAAAATGTTGGTAAAGTTGGTATTTGAAAATATTGATAAAATAGATGAAATTATAAGTAATCATCTGGTAAATGATAAAAACCAAAATCACATACCTATTTTGCTACAAGCTTTATTACGCAGCGGTATATGTGAATTATTATTTTTTCCAGATATACCTACTAAAGTAATAATTAATGAATATACAGATATAGCAAATGATATGCTAAATGATTACGAAATAGGCTTTGTTAATTCTATATTAGATAAAATAGCACACGAAAATAAAAGATTTTATGACAAATAATTTAAGCGGTTATAGAAATAAGTTTGTTAGAGTTAAGACTTCTAAAAAACGCACTGTTTCTTCTAGTAACTGGCTAAGACGTCAGTTAAATGATCCTTATGTTGCAAAAGCACGTATTGAGGGCTTTAGATCAAGAGCTGCATATAAACTCCTTGAAATTCATGAAAAATTTAAAATTTTCACCCCAAATATGAAAGTAGTTGATTTAGGAGCAGCCCCAGGGGGATGGAGTCAAGTAGCTTCTAAACTTATTAAAGCTACGGATGGTAATTTAAAAAATAAAATAATTTCAGTCGATTTACTTGAAATCGAACCAATTCCTGGAGTTGAATCTTTTCAAAAAGATTTCTTTGAAAAAGATACTGAAGAATTAATCATTCAAGCTTTAAAAGGCAAGGCTGATATAGTATTGAGTGATATGGCATCAAATACTATAGGCCATAAAGCTACCGATCATATAAGAACCTTGTTTTTATGCGAACAAGCTTTTGAGTTTGCTTTAAAAGTTTTAAACCCTTCCGGTCATTTTATTGCCAAAATCTTTCGTGGCGGAGCTGAAAATGAGCTTTTAAATAAAGTTAAACGTGAATTCTCTACTGTCAAACATTTCAAACCCTCATCTAGCCGCAAAGAATCAACAGAAATTTACCTAGTTGCTCTAAATAAGAAATAAATTATTAACAATATTTAACTTAATGATTGACATTTATTTACTTATACTTTATGGTAGTTTTTACTTAAGCTCTAAAAACCATAAAATATGGTAATTTAACTTAATAAAGGAGGAAACTAATGTTTTCTAAAATGTTTGATTATTTTACTAGTAGTAAAACGCATTTTGATAATGCTCACGAATCAGCTTTAAATTGTGGTCAGCACTCTGCTAAAGCAGCTGGTTATGGTCTAAAGACTATACCTCAGATTTTGTTAGGTCTTATTACTTTTAAAGAAATATCTGGATCAGTAATGACAGGATATGCTTTTGGGTTTGCTTTACCAGAATTTGCAAAGGTAATAGTAAAAAGTCTTGCTAGTACAATATTTTTCCATCCTACAGCTAGTATGGTAGGTACTGTAGCAGTTACAGTAGCTGCTAATCCTGAAAATGTAGTAGAGTGCATAAAAAATACTGTTCATGCATTATATGACGCAGGATCTACAGTTTATGAAGGTACTTTATGTGCAGTAAATGGAGCAGCTGCAGCTGCAACTTTTGTTTATGATAATGTTTATAGCACTGACGTGCAATTATCAGGAAATGCTATAGAAGCTGTATTATAAGTTTTCTAGCAAATAAGTAAGGTAAAATTAAAGCTTCTTTACCTTACTTAATAATTCCTCTTGCCCTTTCTTCAAAAGCTGTAATCATTTTTTCGGTTACTTTAATAAAATAGCTACCAACTAATTTCTCAAGCATTCTAGACTTCATTTCGAAATCAATAAAAAATTTTAGCTCAGTCCCTATAGGATGAGAAGTAAATTGCCAAGTACTTTTTAAATACTTAAAAGGACCCGAAATAGCCAACGTATTAATCAAATATTCTTTATCATATATTATTTTATTAGTAACATGAGAACGATAACTTTCTGAAAAACCTTTCAGCTGAATCACAAGATCCGCAATGACTTCCTCGCTATTTTCTGAAATAACTCTGCTAGCTACACACCAAGGTAGAAATTTAGGATAAGATTTTATATCCCAAACTAAATTAAATAATTCTTGAGGTTTATAAGGTAAGATTTTTGTTTGTTCGAATGATGGCATTATATAGTTCTTTTCTTTTAAAATAACAATTTTATACCACTTTTAAAAGAAAAGAATAAAAGGAAATTGATAACATAAATTTTAGAAAAAAATATTAATTGACCAATATTTTTTTTCTTGGTGGGATATATACAGTTTCATCATCTTCTGCATGTGAAATTTTTTCCAAAAGACCAATAAAACGTCCCTTATTAGGCACTAGTTTTACTATTGCCCAACCTTCTTCTATTGCTTGTTTTATTCGCTCTATATCAGCTTTGTGTTCTGAAAAAGATATAAATTTTTGTGTCTGATTTTCCATCTTGATCAATTAATATGTTAATAAAAATTAATAGTATAATAAATTTTTCTTAATAAATCAAATTAATTTTATTGTTAGTTTGATTATAAATGAAATAAGAGCATGTTATTATGATTTAGTCAAGATAATCTAGTTGAAAATTAAAAGTTGCACTAATAATTTTATTACGTAATAAAATTTTATTGACTTTTGATCGAAAAAACTCTAAATTTTTACATCTAAGAATTTATAACTAGTGAAAAAACTATGAAAAAATATATATTACTGATTATTATACTCTTAATGAGTAAGAATATACTCGCAAGAGAACAAATATCTAATCTTGTTACACCTGTTAGCTATTTTATAAATCATACATCACAAATAAAAAAGATCAAAAGTAACTTAATCAAATATAAACAATCGGGCATATTAGGTGTAAGTGGTGGTATGGGTAAAACTCAGGTTGCTAGGATGTACGCTTATGATAATAAGGCTGATTATGATCTTATTTGGTTTATAGATTGTAATTTAGATATTGATGGACAGTTAATGAAGCTTGCTAAAGTTATTAACGCTCAAGCAAATTCTGCAGTCATTTCAGATAATATTAGTATGGTAAGAAAGGAATTAATGACTTATCTAACTAGTAGAGATAAATGGTTATTAGTGTTTGATAATTTAAAAGTAGGTGAGAATAAAAAAGTAGCAAATTTTATTAATTGGGAACATAATGGCAATATTATATTTTGTTCACAGGACAGTGAATTATTACCAAATATCGTAAAAATTACTGCTTTTGAGGAAAAAGAATCTAAAATGCTTATAGAAAATATTTTAGAAAGCCAAAACTTACGCTATGTTATAGCAAATATGCTAAAAACTCTTATTACACAGCAATGTTTTATAGTGAAGCACTTCATAATATCCCTTAATTCATGGGCATTATATCAAACATAGCGTAAGTTTTGAAGCAATAATCCTGAATCGATAGAATTTTTAGCCCAAGAATTTAAAGGATATCCGATTCTTATGGTTCAAGGATCACAAATATTAAATCAGGTACAGGGTTTAAGTTTAAATAAATATAAGAAGCAAATACAAGGAGCTAATGATAAAATTGAGCTAAATATTAGACTTGCTATTAAAGTGTTAAGCCCTTCTGCTCGAAAATTACTAAATGAAATCGCTTTAATTAACAACCAAAGTTTTTCAAAAGAATTTTTAAATTGTATCACCTCGAATAAGGATCATTTAGATGATGATATTTATCAACTTTCTAAATTTGCTTTAATCACTAATATTGAGCCAAATGAAGATAATCCAACATTTGAAATGCATGATGTTATAGCTGAGTAAATATTAAAAATTAATGGATATACTAATAATAAAGAATCTATTGACCAAGTTGCTAATAACTATATAAGTTCTGTACCTTCAAGCGTGGTAAAGTCACGCATTTTTAGGAATGCTAAAACAGTATAGCATAAGTCATTAAGGTACTGACAGAGTGAGAGTATCATGTTATAGTAAGCAAATATTAACAAGCATGTAAAGAGATATGGCACGAGCATATGCAATAGAACTAAGACTAAGAGTTATAAAAGCTGTAGAAGCAGGGATACGAATAAGTAAGGTAAGTAAATTATTTAATGTAAGTCGTGATACTATATATAAATGGAAAAAATTAAAAGATAAGCAAGGTACTTTAGAAGCAGCAACTGGTTATCAGAAAGGACATAGTCATAAGATAAAAGATTCAGAATCTTTTAAAGAATTTTTTAAAGCTAATATGAATAAAACATCAAAGGAGTTAGCAAAGCAATGGGGTAATATTGCATCTGTAACTATTTTAAGACAAATCAGAAAACTTGGCTATAGCTATAAACAAAACTCATTTTCATCCGAAAAGAGATATTAAATTAAGAAATGAATTTATAGCAAAGATACAAACCATCACAAAAGACAAATTAGTATATCTTGATGAATCTGGAATAGAGGATAATGCTTGCAAAGAGTGAGTCTTTCTAATTAAGTGTGTAAATTTTTCATAGGGCTTAAATTCTACCTTCAAATTTTATCAAAAAGTGAGCCATAGCTGCGTTCCAGTTTGGAATCGGCATAGCCCATTTCTTGGTCATATAATCAATTGCCAAATATAAGGTCTTAAAAACGGCATTATCATTTGGAAAAACCCGTTTATTCTTGGTAACCTTACGTAATTGGCTATTGACAGATTCTACACTATTTGTTGTGTATATTACTTTCCTTATCGCCTCAGGGTATCCTAGAAAAACCATTAAATTTTCCCAATGAACATACCAAGATTTAGCAATTTGTGGATACTGTTTACTCCATTTAGCTTCAAAAGATTCTAAAGCAAGATGTGCTTCTTCCTCTGTGCTAGCAGTATAAATAGGCTTTAAATCAGCCGCTAATTCTTTTCGGTCTTTATATGATACATATTTTAAACTATTTCTAATCTGATGTACAATACATAATTGATGTTCGGTTTTCGGAAAAACTGCCTCTATCGCCTCAGACATACCGGTTAAATTATCACTGCAAGCAATAAGCATGTCTTGCATACCTCTGTTCTTCATCTCAGTAAAATTACCAAGCCAAAATTTTGCTCCTTCATTTTCACTGATCCACAATCCTAAAATATCCTTCCTGCCAGATAAATCAATACCTAATGCTACATATACAGACTTATTGATAATTCGTTTATCTTGACGTACTTTTACTACTAAACAGTCAAAAAATACTATAGCATATACTCGATCCAATGGTCGGCTTTGCCATATCTTGACATCCTCAATTACATCATCAGTAATTTGACTTATCAAACTTTCGCTAACGTCAGCTCCATACAATTCTTGCATTTGAATCTTAATATCAGATAAGCTCATTCCTTTAGCGTATAACGATATTATTTTATCATCAAATCCTTCAATACGTCTTTGACGCTTTGGAATTAATGCAGGTTCAAATGTACTACTTCTATCCCTTGGAACCTCAATCTCTATAACTCCATTATTTGTTACTAGATTCTTTACATTCTTACCATTACGAACATTATCACTATCAGTATGACAATATTTATCATATCCTAAGTGATTATTCATCTCTGACTGCAATGCCTTCTCTACAAGCCGTTTGGTTAATTGCTTTAATAAACCATCCTCTTTAAGTAATGTTGATATATCTGTATCATTATTTATTAATAAATCTATCGCTTGATTCATTGCTTCATTTTGTTTTTGGTGCATATAATTTCTCCTTTTGTTATATTATATTTTTATATAACCTTTGAGAAATTCCCACACTTATTTGGACAGAGCCCAAAGAGTATGGATGGAGCATTATAGGACAAAGGTGTTATGGAGAAAAGGTGTATCAACATAAATTTAGAATAAGTATGATAGCTGGTCTTTGTAATGGTAATCTTATTGCTCCTGTAATATTTGAAGGTAATTATAATACAGAGGTCTTTAAAACTTATATTAGGGATGTATTAATTACAGAATTACAACCTGGGCAAACCGTTATTATGGATAACATTAATTTTCATAAAAATTCTAAAGTTAAAGAGTTAATTGAATCCGTTGGTTGTACCATATTGTATTTACCAACTTACTCTCCTGATTTAAATCCTATAGAGCATTACTGGTTTAAGATAAAAAATGAAATTAGGAAAGTTGTAGGAGATTTTGAAACATTTTATGATGCTGTTTTTAATACTCAAAACTTACGCTATGTTTGGTGTCATTGCTAAAATAAAAGGGACCAGTAAATTGCACGAAAAAGGGACCAGAGAAGTTGGTGTGACCTAATAAGGTTAATGTGCAATATTCACTAGATAATTAAGCAAGTAAATATCTAGTGATACAATGATAAGAATAAATATGTATACAACAATTATCACCCTTTATAAACAAGGCAATAGTCAAAGGAATATTGCCAAACTAACAAGAACAGACCGCAAAACAGTACGAAAAATAATAAACCGCTATGTAGAGGCTGGTACAGAATCCCCAGCAATCTATGAACGATCTTCAGTTTTGGATTTTTGGCACGAAAAAATAATTGAGTTATTAGAAAAAAATCTGAGTTACATAAGAATTTTTGAGGAGTTAAAAAATCAAGGTTATACAAGCAGTTATACTTCTTTGACCCGTTATATCAAAAAATATAAAATTAAGGATAACAGTTGCATTCGTTTTCATACTTTAGCAGGAGAGGAAGCACAAGTAGATTTTGGTGACATAGGCTTACAGTATAATTCTAAAGGGCGTAGAGTTAAAGCATATGTATTTAATATGCGTTTAAGCTATAGTCGCCTTGATTATTATGAAGTAGTGTTTGATCAAAGTTGTCAAACATGGATTCAATGTCATATCAATGCATTTAATTATTTTGCTGGTAGTCCAAAAGTAATAAAACTTGATAATCTTAAAGCTGGAGTAGTAGATGCCAATTTTTATGAGCCAGTATATCAGAAGGAATATAAGTGCTTAGCCGATCATTATGGAATTTTACTTTCTCCTTGTCGAGTGTATCAACCGCAAGAAAAAGGCAAAGTTGAGTCGGGAATAAAATACGTTAAAAATAATTTTTTTGCTGGTCGTAAATTTGATAGATATGAAGAATTAACAAATGGTCTTGCAAATTGGTTAAATAAGGCCAATAGCCGAATACATGGTACTACTAAGAGAATACCTAGAGAACTGTTTGAGCAAGAGGAAAGAAGTAGTTTGATTCCTTTACCATTAGAAACTTTTGATTTGTCATCTTGGCATAATCGAAAAGTAGCAAAAGATTGTCATATTACCATAGATAATAATTATTACTCTGTACCAGCAAAATATATATACAGTGAGGTAATGGTACAATTGTCCCCAAAACTTGTTCAAATATTTTCTATACAAAATGATTTAATAGCAAGACACGTTAGAACAGAGGGCAAGGGGATATTTACCACTAATCCGTCTCATTATGCTAAATACAAACGTCTATGCCCAGGTTTTATAGAATATAGTGAACATTATCAACAACAAATGCAGCAGATAGGGAATAATTGCAGTTTATTATTAGAATCATTACAACAAACAAGAGTGAATGATTGGCAACGTTGTGCACGAGGTATCATTTCTTTACGTAAGGTTTACAATGATGACTTAATAGATAAAGCCTGTCATAGAGCACTACATTATGGTATAAGTTCTTACTCTAAAATTAAGAATATTTTAAATAGTAATGCAGTAAACTTACCATTACCAGAGTTTGGAGGTAATAATGCAGAACTTATTTAATGACCTACGAAGCTTTAGATTATCAGGTATAGTCAATAGTTTAAATGAAAGGATTATTTATGCTCAAAATAATAAACTAGGATTTAAAGAATTTCTATCACTATTATGTGAAGATGAAAAATCTAACCGTAAGGATAATAATTACCGTCGCCGTAAAAGTGCTGCTAAATTGCCGGTAACTAAAAATTTAGAAGACTTTGATTTTAATTTCCAACCAAGTGTTGATGCCAAAGTAATAAGTGATTTATCAACTTGTGATTATATTAATACTAAGGGAAATGTAATATTCATAGGTGATTCAGGAACTGGGAAAACTCATCTTGCCATTGGGCTAGCATTAAAAGCTTTAACACGAGAATACTCTGTATATTTTACTACGGTATCGGATATGCTTTATAATTTACATATTGCAAGAGCAGATAATAGTTATCACAAAAAGGTTAAATTACTCCTATCGTTTGATTTATTAATTCTTGATGAGCTCGGGTTTAAGCAATTGCCAAAACATTCAGTAGAAGACTTTTTTAATATTATTGCTAAACGATATGAAAATAAATCTACCATTATTACCACAAACAAGGATTTTGAAAAATGGAATGAAATATTTGCTGATGAAGTATTAACTCATGCAATTATTGATCGAGTGGTACATCATGCTCATATACTAAACATAAAAGGTAAAAGTTATCGTATTAATAACTATAAATCTGGAGGTAATATGGCATAAAAATTTTTAAATATAGTGGTTCCTTTTTCGTGCAATTTACTGGTCCCTTTTTAATTGACAATGACAGTTTGGTTCTAAATATCGTAAAGATGGAGAACGCAGCTGTTGTTGCATATAGTCATCTAAAAGCCCTAACTTTATTTGGTAAACCGAGTCTTTCTAATTAAGTGTGTAAATTTTTCATAGGGCTTAAATTCTACCTTCAAATTTTATCAAAAAGTGAGCCATAGCTGCGTTCCAGTTTGGAATCGGCATAGCCCATTTCTTGGTCATATAATCAATTGCCAAATATAAGGTCTTAAAAACGGCATTATCATTTGGAAAAACCCGTTTATTCTTGGTAACCTTACGTAATTGGCTATTGACAGATTCTACACTATTCGTTGTGTATATTACTTTCCTTATCGCCTCAGGGTATCCTAGAAAAACCATTAAATTTTCCCAATGAACATACCAAGATTTAGCAATTTGTGGATACTGTTTACTCCATTTAGCTTCAAA
Source organism: Rickettsia endosymbiont of Gonocerus acuteangulatus (assembly GCF_964026435.1). Lineage (NCBI taxonomy): Bacteria > Pseudomonadati > Pseudomonadota > Alphaproteobacteria > Rickettsiales > Rickettsiaceae > Rickettsia > Rickettsia endosymbiont of Gonocerus acuteangulatus. The sequence continues at coordinate 1,427,221 of NZ_OZ032147.1, read as the reverse complement.
AGATTCTAAAGCAAGATGTGCTTCTTCCTCTGTGCTAGCAGTATAAATAGGCTTTAAATCAGCCGCTAATTCTTTTCGGTCTTTATATGATACATATTTTAAACTATTTCTAATCTGATGTACAATACATAATTGATGTTCGGTTTTCGGAAAAACTGCCTCTATCGCCTCAGACATACCGGTTAAATTATCACTGCAAGCAATAAGCATGTCTTGCATACCTCTGTTCTTCATCTCAGTAAAATTACCAAGCCAAAATTTTGCTCCTTCATTTTCACTGATCCACAATCCTAAAATATCCTTCCTGCCAGATAAATCAATACCTAATGCTACATATACAGACTTATTGATAATTCGTTTATCTTGACGTACTTTTACTACTAAACAGTCAAAAAATACTATAGCATATACTCGATCCAATGGTCGGCTTTGCCATATCTTGACATCCTCAATTACATCATCAGTAATTTGACTTATCAAACTTTCGCTAACGTCAGCTCCATACAATTCTTGCATTTGAATCTTAATATCAGATAAGCTCATTCCTTTAGCGTATAACGATATTATTTTATCATCAAATCCTTCAATACGTCTTTGACGCTTTGGAATTAATGCAGGTTCAAATGTACTACTTCTATCCCTTGGAACCTCAATCTCTATAACTCCATTATTTGTTACTAGATTCTTTACATTCTTACCATTACGAACATTATCACTATCAGTATGACAATATTTATCATATCCTAAGTGATTATTCATCTCTGACTGCAATGCCTTCTCTACAAGCCGTTTGGTTAATTGCTTTAATAAACCATCCTCTTTAAGTAATGTTGATATATCTGTATCATTATTTATTAATAAATCTATCGCTTGATTCATTGCTTCATTTTGTTTTTGGTGCATATAATTTCTCCTTTTGTTATATTATATTTTTATATAACCTTTGAGAAATTCCCACACTTATTTGGACAGAGCCTTTCATGGGGGTTTTATAACCAAAAATCTTTCTTGGCATGTTATTTAAAATCTCAGCAACATTGTCAAGAGCTCTTTGTGTAACGGTAGTAATATCTGTATTTTTAGGTAAAATTCTATGAATCATAGAATTCATTTTTTCCACTAATGCTTTTTGTCTAGGGCGGTATGGATCACAAAAGAAAGTTTGAAACCCAGATAGTCTATAAGCAAGATGCCCTACAAACTCTTTGCCATTATCCATAGTAATAGTCTTTCTAACACTACTTGGCAGCGTTTTGATCTTTTTTAAAAACCCAGTGGTAACTGTTTTAGCTCTTTTGGAGTTATTCAGCACTAAAATAATCTTTTGACTCTTTTTATCCACCAGCACACCGATATTCATACTTTGATTACCTTTATGAAATGTAAGATCTGCCTCAAAATGCCCTACTTCTAGCTTTTGCATTGCTATTGCATCACGCTGATGTATTGAGATCCTTTGTGGTATAATGATCCTTTGATGCCTTGTCCCCCTTTCTTGCCTTTTATATCTTTTAGACGGTAAATAGCTATATAACTTTAATTTAGCTGCAACTGGAGAAGTGTAGACAAATCTATATATACTTTCTGTACTGATACAACAAGCTGTATTTTTGTCCAGTTTTAACTTTCCGGCTATAGCATCCGGTGACCATTTCTTGTGAATCATAGCATTTTTGATATAAATAAAAGTAATCCCCGCCGCAAGCAGCGGGGTATTTTAGAAGAAAGCTAGCTGATGATCCTCATGCAGTTTCTGATATTCCTTGCCTTGGTTTTTTACGTATTTTCCTATCATATTCTCATTTCCATGCTTACCTACCGTATTCGTAAAATATCCATCAGTCCAAAATTCTCCACCCCATAATTGTTTCTTTACCTGTGGACACTGTCTAAATATTTGACGAGCTGTAACACTTTTAATTGTTGTTACTATTTTTGTTACGCTATAGGTTGGTACAGATTGTACCAAAAAATGGACATGATCTTCATCAACCCCTATTTCTAAAAATTTTATTTGATATCTCTTTTCTATCTCTAAACATATTTCTCGTAATACTTGATCAACTGATACGTCAAACACTGCTCGGCGATATTTTGCTGGAAATACCATGTGATACAGCAGTACCGTAACATTATGACTTTTATGTATATATTTGCTCATTCCGCCATATTACGCCGCAAGCGGCGGGGAATATACCCAAAAGAGATTTAACAAAATAGGTAACTTCTCTATTTTTAATAACTCTTGCTGATGCATCCTTTTTTTATATTGTTCCTGAGCAACACAAGGCATATACTTACCTTTTACTTTATTTCTTTTTAGCTCCATACTAATAGTGCTTTTAGACCTCGTAAGATGTTGTGCTATCTTGTCAATACTGACTCCTAGGTCATACATTCTTTTTATTTCATATCTCTCTTCGCGAGATAAGTGTCTATATTTTCTGTTCATCATTACCTATTTAAAATCTTATTATTTTAAATAAGTTTTGTTCTACTTACTTATAGTATTTTCAATCCCGCCTGTGTAACCCAACTCCTTTATCTCTTGAAACAGTACCAGATAGTGATACAGGATGGGCTGATTTTATTCTGTCACTCAAGTAGTCTTTATATGGGGCAAGCTTTGTTACCAACTTTGGCCTATCCTTATATTTAGGGGAACCATCATATTTTAAATATTTACGTACTGTATTTACTGATGCACCTACTTCTCTTGCTATACTTCTTAAGCTTTTACCATGTTTATTCAATATTTTTATTTCCATTATTTGCTCCAGTATTATCATTATTCATTACCTCCTTATTCAGAAGATATTACTTTAATACTGTATCAATTTTTATCCGTTGCTCTGTATCATTTTACTTCCGTTGCTAACAATCGCCTTTCTGATCTTTAATTTTGGCTTGTAATAAATGGTTCTGAGGTTGTCTAATCGATCAAATAGCTTAATCAGTAATATCTCATCCCTACCACTGATGCGTAAACTTTCTAATATCTCGCTACTGCTTAATTTCTTACCATCCTCTTTAATCCTTGTTAAAGACTCCACATTATCTGCTATATTTTTACCAAATATTGATGCTATTTCCTCATATGTTAGTTCTGTATCTTCTAATGTGTCATGCAGTATTGCGGTTACTAAAATATCTGTTCTAAACAGATAGTCAGATGCCATATAAGCTACCTCTAACGGATGACTATAAAATGGCTCTCCTGAATGCCTGTACTGTCCTTCATGATATTTTTGGCAAAATAAATAGCCTCTTTGATTTGCTTAATATCCACCAGTGGTTTTCCTTGTTTTGTAGCTCTGCTATTAAACCTAACCAACTTGTCTATTAGACGCTTAGCGTAGATACAATTAACTTGTCTCATATCCCACCTCCCCTATAGATTCACTTTAAGTTTCAATATGCCTTGATGGCTTTTAAAGCTTCTTTGCTTCTGCATATCGTATAAGAACTCTAAAGCCATGTTCTTGTGACTTGCAATTAAACCGCCGCCAATATTCGTACTTAGCTTTTCATGCTGAGAATTAGCACTTACTACACTCGCCTCACCTCCTATATCTTTGATGCTTATTAGCTGTCCGCTGTTGTGCTTGCTGCCTCTAATTCTCTTATCAAGCGAAATATGTGCTGTTGGTATTAATTTAAAATCACTACTGAAATTAATCGGTGTGAATAATACTCTTGTCCCTATTTCACCACTTAAAGTACTATTCTTGCTTTTTTTATGATGTAAAACATATGAATCTCGTATTATGTCTCTTGACGTGCCAACACGCCCATATTCATACCTAAAACCTATACTTGGGATTAATGTAATATTGTTTTGAAATCTTATTTTTTGGTTCAAATGTGATTCAAAACTGAACAGTTTTGATTTTGGTTTGAAAATATCTTGCTTCTTACCATGCTTGCCGCTTAAAGCAACTGAAGCCAGTGTTTGAAGATTGGTATTTGCAGCAAGAGTAGCACTACTATATACACTGAATATATTTGTATTAGTTTTGCTCACATTTTGATTAGAATTAAGCATAGGTAGATACTTAACGGTACTGTGCAATCTGCTCAAACTAGCACCAAACATTAGATCGCTATTTAAGTTAATTTCTCCTCCAATACTACCTCCACGAATTCTACTACTATAACCAAGAGCTGTGCTAATCTCTTTTTGCTTAGAACCTCCAAATATGCCACTACTCCATACGCTATAGCTTGGAGCTTGTTCTTGCTCTTCATCACCTGCAGCTACTGCTACCATGTTCCCTATCTCTCTTGTAAGCAATCTATGTCTAATTTGTTTACTTACCGCTTTGCTGCTAAAACGCAAATCTTCTCTTACTCTTGCTGCAAAACGTGTTCTTTCAGCTAATACTTCTTGATGCCTAGCAGTACTATTATTTGCATCTACTTGCTCCACTGTATCAGTAATTAAGTCCTCACCTAATATATCCTCTACTGCTTCTACTTCTTCCTCTTCCTTTAGTTTCTGTGACTGTAATTCCTTCTCTACATTAACTAATTCGTCTTGGACAATTTCTGATACAATAGGCTTAGATTGTAACTCTTCCTCAGACACAACAGCATTTGTATCTGAAATACTAATACTGCTCGCAATGCTACTATCTTCTAATGCCTCATCATCATACCCGCTATCACTATCAGAATATGTGCTGATTACTTCATCTAATTTCTTAACTGCTTTATCTTCTTCAAACTCCCAGTTCTTAAGCTTCTCATCATATAATCTATCCTCTAATACTATTAAATCTTCTGTGCTTGTAGACTGATCTTTGGTCTCTACTATTCTATTACCCTCTAATGATCTTTTGCTTATTACATAATTACTTGAGGCTAAATCACCTGTACCTTCAGACACCACATTACTCTTTACTGTTAATTGCTCCTTCAGACTAATAATTTCTTGCCTTAAATCAGCAACTATATTGTTGTGAAGTACTGGATCAATGCCGGCAATTGCTGTACGGCTATCAATACCGCTTTCTTTAGCTTTTTGCTCCCTAATAGCCTTAGCTGCTTCCGCTGCTCTTCTTTGATTCTCAACTTCTACTTCCGCTAATATCTTCTTGCGGTTCTCCTCCCACTCTTGACTTTTTTGTTTCCGAAGTGTCGCTGCTTTCTCCTTATTCTCCGCTATCTTCTTTGCTATCTCAGCTTCTCTTGCCTTCTCTTCTTCAGCATTTAATACTATTACCTGTTTGGCTGCCTTCTTGCACTTCTTATTCTGCTGCTCTCCAGCTATCGCTTCTCTCCTTGCTAAAATCTGGCTCATAAAGTCAGCTTTGTCGCTAGATACAACTATTTCTTTTTGTGCTTTCTTTACTTTCTTTAACTTGAAATTTCCTCTTGCTATTTCTTTCATTGCAGCCATAAAACCTGACTTTGGCTTAGTGTGAAAAGTAGTATCACTTAGCAAATGAGGCTGACTTGAGGCCATAGGTGGTGCTGGAGGAGCGGGGGGAACTGGCACCACATCAGGTAATATTACAGGTGGTACTATGTCCGGTAATGGCGGAAGGGGTGGAGGAATAACCGGGGGATTTGATATTAAATCAGGCAATGGCAAAGTAGGCACTACATCCGGTAAAGAGCTACTTAAATTAATAGATTCAAATGTCACCTCTTGCTTTCTACCTGATGAGGCTTTGCTTTTCGGTCTCTTATCTCCCGCAAATACCTCTCCCGTAATCATTGATAAAAATATTAATGATACTGTTGCGACTTGCTTGATTCTTGATCTGAATGATTTGTGTTTTGGAAAATTAGTATAATTATTAGTAGTATTGTTTTGTGTAGATAATACTTCGTTGCGAATATTGTAAATATATGATAGTGTCATTGTACTATAACCTCGTCATTTAGGTTTGGTAAGAAAAATAAACCGGTAAATACTCAAACTATTTTGCGATACTTTTTAGTATTTACTGGTTTTAATTGAAACAAAATAAATCTATGCTCATATTTAAATCTAAAGAATATAATTCTTAGTGTCAAGTAAAATATTATCGAAATCGATAATATTTTTTTATTAAATAACTTGTAATAAAGGAATCAGAATAAAATATGGACATAGCTAATAATATAAAAATATTTCTTACATACAAGCTGCATCAATTCAAAATTAATAAAAAAAAATTTGCTGGATTAGTCGGAATTTCATATCATACTATTTGTCAGATTTTTCATAATCGTACTAACCCTAGTATCATAACGATAATAAGAATAGCTAATTATTTTAACTGTTCTATTGATGAAATTATTGGCAGAAAAAATTTTATATCACACAATGAGTATAAAACAATTGATGTGGTATTAGATAGTTGGAATATTTACCTCAAAGATTTTATTAAAGAAAAACTCAATAGTGATAATATCAATCCTTATAAGTTTTCTGAAAATATTGGATTTGATCACGAAACTATTGTTAAATTTATAAATGATACTAGTCCTACTAGGACTTTAAATACAGCCATAATTGTTGCAATATCTGATTATTTTAACATTTCTATAGACCAAATGCTTGGTAGAATAAAATAAATGAGTGTATACTTATTTACTTATATACTCATTTATCCATTTGAGTATTAACTCAGACATAGTAATGTTATTTTGAACTGTCTTGAGTTTAAATTGTTTTAATACTGTGTTAGGTAAATTAACATTCAGTCTTACAGTCTTGTCAATAGTGACATCTTGGATTGCTTTTTCTTTATTAGTATTTAACCTATTACCAATTTTAATTTTTAATACCATTAAATAACTCTATTAACTCATTGATAATATTATTAATTTCTTCTGATGCACTATTTGGATGATGCGAGAATACGGTTAATCCATCACTTGCTGCACTAGGATATATTACTTTTTGTGTAGTATAAGAATTTAAAATAGGTAAATCATATTGTTGTAGTGCACTTATTACTTCTTTACTTAATTTTGTATTCTTAATCGATCTACTAATAATAAAAACAGTTTTAGGTATACCGTTAGTGACCTCTTGTCTTGCTTTTATTATATCCACTAGATCATTTGTTGCCCAAATATCCCAAGGAGATGGTTGTACAGGAATTAATACAAGATCTGATATTTTTACAGCTGCAACAGATAATTTAGCTATTGAAGGTGCACCGTCAATAATAATTATATCATAACCATTTTTTACCGCATCAATATCCTTGGGTAAAGATTCACGATCAAGTCCTACTACAGGTAAGATTTGTCCATCATTGACTTCATTCCAATCACGTGCAGAACCTTGAGGATCACTATCTACTAATAATACTTTATATCCACGTTGTTGAAAAGCATGTGCAATATTTATAGAGATAGTAGTTTTACCACAACCACCTTTTTGATTTAAAACCGAGATGATATACATATTTTTTAATCTCTCCTAAGTTGTATGCCTTGTGGCTTGCCACGATTATTTGAATTAAATCAGAACACTCCAAAAGAAATTTGCCATGAATATCCATTATCTGGACCTTAGGCATAGACAAATTCATTGCTGTCAATTCTTTACATATACTTATATGAGTATATGTGCTTATACTCATATAAGTATATGTACTTGTATAAAATTGTCAAAAGAATTTATTGATATTAAAATAGGTGATATGGTCAGTTTGATCGAAATCGATAATATTTCACTTGACACTAAGAACTATATTCTTTAGATTTGAATGTAATTATAAATTTATTTTGTTTCAATTAAAACCAGTAAATACTAAAAAGTATCGCAAAATAGTTTGAGTATTTACCGGTTTATTTTTCTTACCAAACCTAAATGACGAGGTTATAGTACAATGACACTATCACAAATTTCCTACAAAATCAAGTCCCCGTTTTCTTTTGGGCATATAAATCCCTTAATAAATCAACAATTTCAGCACAATTCTGACAATTTAGCATCTTTTACATCTAAGTTACGTTCTCACCTGCATTGGCTTTTGTTTATTTGTTATTTTATTTACTTATCCAATGCTTCGCAATTTCAAACATCAGGAGGGTATTAACATGAGTCTTTCTGACATCAACACCAAGCTACATCAAATAGAAAGCGATCTTAATGTTTTTCGTGAAGTGTTTTTATCTGATATGACGGATTTAGCTAGTCAATATAGACGTGTACGAAGCGATCTGAAGTTAATAGCTATTAGACAAATACAACTCGAAAAAAATCTAATGCTGCTTTTAACACATTTTGGCATCACTTCTACTACTTGTGATGCAGAACAAGAATTAAAGGAATTTTTTAAAAATTACAATAAGTTATCAAATGAAACACATCATGATTACTAAATTACAATCACCTATTGTCTCAACTAATCCTGAATATTTCAGCGATATTAGACAACAACAATATAATCAAGAGTTAACAATTGATGAGAATAGAAATTATATTTCTATTATTCCTTGTTTATTTGAATCTATTGTGGGTGAGTACTCCGATAAGCTGTTGCCTATAGATATAATATATTTCTTTCAGATAGTTACTTTATACAGTTCAGCTTTAAGTAAGAATGAAGAGGAGATAATTTATTCTTCAGAAAAACTTGCTAGGATCTTAGGATACACAAATAAAGAGGCAAGTAATATGCGTAGTACAATCTTGGGTATTACAAAAAAGCTTGAACAAGCAGGGTTCTTACAAGTACATAGAAGTAAAAACAAAAATGGAATAGATAAGGTAAACAAGATAATACCAATACTTCCTGATATCTTATACAATAAAATCAAATATGCAGCATCTAATTCTAATGTAGATAGCAAGAGAAGACTCACTAATGAATCGAATCTACAACATATTATACGTACTAAACTATTTGTACCTATTACTTTAACATTCATTCAAAACTTATTTAAAGATTCTATGACGCCTAAACACAAGCTGTTCTACTTAAACTGCATTATTACTGCTTATAAGAATTATCAGATTACTGGTCAATTCTCTTTTGCAGCTACTTCACAAGAATTAACGAAAGCAAATAATATCAGTAGAGGTATAGCATAAGTCATTAAGGTACTGACAGAGTGAGAGTATCATGTTATAGTAAGCAAATATTAACAAGCATGTAAAGAGATATGGCACGAGCATATGCAATAGAACTAAGACTAAGAGTTATAAAAGCTGTAGAAGCAGGGATACGAATAAGTAAGGTAAGTAAATTATTTAATGTAAGTCGTGATACTATATATAAATGGAAAAAATTAAAAGATAAGCAAGGTACTTTAGAAGCAGCAACTGGTTATCAGAAAGGACATAGTCATAAGATAAAAGATTCAGAATCTTTTAAAGAATTTTTTAAAGCTAATATGAATAAAACATCAAAGGAGTTAGCAAAGCAATGGGGTAATATTGCATCTGTAACTATTTTAAGACAAATCAGAAAACTTGGCTATAGCTATAAAAAAAACTTATTTTCATCCGAAAAGGGATATTAAATCTCTTTTGGGTATATTCCCCGCCGCTTGCGGCGTAATATGGCGGAATGAGCAAATATATACATAAAAGTCATAATGTTACGGTACTGCTGTATCACATGGTATTTCCAGCAAAATATCGCCGAGCAGTGTTTGACGTATCAGTTGATCAAGTATTACGAGAAATATGTTTAGAGATAGAAAAGAGATATCAAATAAAATTTTTAGAAATAGGGGTTGATGAAGATCATGTCCATTTTTTGGTACAATCTGTACCAACCTATAGCGTAACAAAAATAGTAACAACAATTAAAAGTGTTACAGCTCGTCAAATATTTAGACAGTGTCCACAGGTAAAGAAACAATTATGGGGTGGAGAATTTTGGACTGATGGATATTTTACGAGTACGGTAGGTAAGCATGGAAATGAGAATATGATAGGAAAATACGTAAAAAACCAAGGCAAGGAATATCAGAAACTGCATGAGGATCATCAGCTAGCTTTCTTCTAAAATACCCCGCTGCTTGCGGCGGGGATTACTTTTATTTAAGAAATGAATTTATAGCAAAGATACAAACCATCACAAAAGACAAATTAGTATATCTTGATGAATCTGGAATAGAGGATAATGCTTGCAAAGAGTATGGATGGAGCATTATAGGACAAAGGTGTTATGGAGAAAAGGTGTATCAACATAAATTTAGAATAAGTATGATAGCTGGTCTTTGTAATGGTAATCTTATTGCTCCTGTAATATTTGAAGGTAATTGTAATACAGAGGTCTTTAAAACTTATATTAGGGATGTATTAATTACAGAATTACAACCTGGGCAAACCGTTATTATGGATAACATTAATTTTCATAAAAATTCTAAAGTTAAAGAGTTAATTGAATCCGTTGGTTGTACCATATTGTATTTACCAACTTACTCTCCTGATTTAAATCCTATAGAGCATTACTGGTTTAAGATAAAAAATGAAATTAGGAAAGTTGTAGGAGATTTTGAAACATTTTATGATGCTGTTTTTAATACTATTAAATTGTCAGTATCTTAATGATTTATGCTATATTATGGATGTTGGCACAGCATGTTTCAAAAAGGTCTAGACAAGATGAATTTAAAGGTGAGCCTGCAGATAAACTACGTGAGCACAGGAAAATCCTACAAAATTCGCTTGTATCGACCTTTATGGAATGTGATGCACTTACAAAATAATCTTCTCAATAACTACAAAAGCTACACAGATGGGGTAATCATCAGAAAGGGAAAGATGAATATTAAAAGGAGGAAGTTTTTGAGTATAGACTGAATCTAGCTTTACTATTGGCTTGCCTAATTTATCATTAAGCACCGTGATATCTTTAAAATTAATACCACGCCCTATACCAACGCCAAAAGCTTTACTAATTGCTTCTTTAACAGCAAAACGCTTTGCCAAAAAAGTAGCATGACTTTCCTTCTTTAGCAAAGCAAATTTTTTTAATTCTTGGGTAGTTAAAATTCTTTTAGGAAAAATTTCCGGATATAACTTTATTAGCTTTTCAATTCTAGGAATCTGTACTATATCCGTACCAACACCTATAATCATTTATTTATCTTCAAAGTCTTCACCGGTTTCTTCAGTAAAAATTTGATCATCTAAATCAGAATAATCTTCTCCAATATAAACTTCTGGTAAATATTTAAATTTTTCTTCTAAATCTTCTGACTCGTCTTGTTCAACAATAGGCTCTATTCTACTTCTTGTACGTAGGCTATTAATAAAATCTTGTTCTAACTGAGCTACTGATACTTTTCCGGAAGCAATTCTGCGTAATGCAATAACCAGAGGTTTATCACGCTTTTCTTTTTTGCTTTGATTAGTTTCTACTTTATAGTTTAATAACTTAGCATATCTAGTTGCATAAATAACTAGCTGAAACCTATCAGGTATAACTTTACTACAATCTTCTGTTGTAATTCTTGCCATTATTTTCTCCGTTAAAATAATAAATTTTTTATGTTATTAAGTTCTTGTGTCATCTAGTTGCTTGTACCTGCAGCATCCAGTAATAAAAAATACAATTTTTCGAACCATGCAACAACCTAGGTAAAGTTGCGGCATGATATTAACCTATAACAATAAATAATTTGTATTATACTCTTTTTATATCCGCACCGCAATTATTTAATTTCTTCTCTAAATTTTGAAATCCACGATCTAAATGGTATATACGGTGCAATACTGTTTCACTATCAGTACTTAAACCTGCTAATATCAGCGATACCGAAGCTCTAAGGTCACTTGCCATAACTTCTGCACCTTTTAAACTTTTAACGCTTTGTACTATTGCTTGGTTACCTCGCACTGTTATATCTGCACCCATTCTACATAATTCAGGCACGTGCATAAAACGATTCTCAAAAATATTTTCGGTAATTATTGAAGAACCTTGGCTAATAGTCATAAGACTCATAAATTGGGCTTGTAAATCGGTAGCAAAGCCTGGATATGGATTAGTTTCTAAATTTACGGCATTTAACTTATCTGCATAAGTTACCTGCACTCCATTATCTATAGGCATAACTTTTATACCTGTTTCAATGAGTTTTAAAGCGATATTTTCTATGATATGATAATCAATGCCGTAAAGTTTTAAATCACCTTTAGTAATAGCTGCGGCAAACATATAAGTTCCTGCCTCTATACGATCAGGTAGAACTCTGTAGCTTGCTTCGCTCAAGGAATCTTTGCCGTTTATCCTTATTTCGCTAGTACCAATTCCGGAAATATCTGCACCCATCTTATTAAGACAGTTACATAAATCCACTATTTCAGGCTCTCTAGCACAGTTAAATAGCAATGTTTCACCATCTGCTAGAACGGCTGCAAGTACTGCATTGATAGTAGCTCCAACCGAAATTTTATCAAAAATGAAATGAGTGCCTTTTAAACGTCCTGCCATTGAAGCGTTAATATAACCATCTTCGATAGTAATTTCCGCTCCCATAGCCTTTAAAAATGCGATATGCAGATCTACTTGTCTTGCTCCAATCGCACAACCACCAGGCAGAGACACTTTTGCTTTACCATAACGGCTAAGCAGAGGTCCAAGCACCCAAATAGATGCTCTCATCTTACGAACTATCTCATAATCCGCCGTTAAATTATTGATATTTGAGGCGTTAATTACTAATTTAAACTCATTTTCATGTTCTATTATTTCAATGTCTGCTCCATGACTTTTTAGTAATTTTTTCATAGTACTAACATCCGTTAATTTCGGAACATTAGTGATATGTAGTTTATCGGTCAGTATAGAAGCTGCCATAATAGGAAGCACTGCATTTTTAGCACCGCTAATATTGATAATACCTCTAAGAGGCTTTCCGCCATGAATAATTAATTTTTGCATAAATATTTATAATGTCATTCCCGCAGAGGAGGCAGGAATCAAAAAAACAACCAATATTAAATTTGACAAAATCAACATATAAAAAACTTGTTTTTTATATGTTTTACTGGATTCCCGCCTCCGCGGGAATGACATAGTAAGGTAAGCCGCAAGAAAAATATACATACTCTTAATATAAAGAGTAAGTAAACGAAGTTTTATTTGGAAAAGAGGAATCGGTCTTGAAGCTGATAACCGCAGCGTATACTTAATACGTGAGGATTATCAGCAAAAGACAACGTCCAGCGTATTTTAGAAAGTTCTAGACAAGATGAATTTAAAGGGGAGCCTGCGGAGCGTACATTCTTAGTACGTGAGCAAAGGCGAATCCTGCAAAATTCGCTTGTATCGAGCTTTCTAAAATAGCTGTAGCCAATTTTTCAAATAAAACGAGTATACTACACGTCCAAGTTTACGACGTTCAATGCATTAGACTGTATGAACTGCCTACGAGGTTCAACTACATCACCCATTAACGTTGAGAATATCCCCTCAGCTTCATCGACTTCTGCTACTCTTACCTGCAATAAAGTTCTTTTTTTAGGGTCAAGCGTAGTATCCCATAACTGCTCTGAATTCATCTCACCAAGTCCTTTAAAGCGTTGAACACTGATACCTTTTTTACCGCAATCTATAATAGTATTTAGCAATATGCTAGGAGTTAAAATATCAAATTCTTGGTTTTTTACTACCAGCTTTAATTGCTTATTAAATATATCAAAAATTGTTAAAGCAAGCTTTAATATATTTATAAATTCAAATGATTCTAATTGCTCTTTTAGCAATATTTTACGTTCTTTTAAGCCTCTACTAAAGCGAAAAAATTCTATTTTATTTTCATGTTTTAAAACTTCCCAATCTGTTTTATCGGGTGATTGCTCTAAACTATTTAATGCATTTAAAGCTTTTTTAAGTCTTGAATCACTTTCATTATAAAATATTTTATTGTTAAGTAGATCATTAATTGCCAAAATTTCAGTGATAGAACGGTTAAATTTTTTGCTAGCATGATCAAGTAAGCTATTGAACTTTATAACTTTACTCATTAGCTCTTCTAGATTTTCGTTTGCCAACTGCTCTTTATTATCTAAAGTTAAAGTAGCATTGCTAATTGCTGATTTTACTAAATAATCTTGCAGTGCTTGCTCATTTTTTAAGTAAAGCTCGCTTGCTCCTTTCTTTACCTTATAAAGAGGTGGTTGTGCTATATATAAATATCCCTTATTTATCAATTCCGGCATATGACGATAGAAGAAAGTAAGCAATAAAGTTCTAATATGCGATCCGTCAACGTCAGCATCGGTCATAATAATAACTTTATGATATCTTAGTTTTTCAAGAGAGAATTCTCGGTTATCAACGCCTGTTCCAAGAGCCGTAATTAATGTACCGATTTGATCCGAGCCAAGCATTTTATCAAATCTTGCACGCTCAACATTTAAGATTTTACCACGCAAAGGCAATATAGCTTGAATTTTGCTATCCCTACCCTGCTTTGCTGTACCGCCCGCTGAATCTCCCTCTACTATAAATAGTTCAGAAACTGCCGGATCTTTGGCATGACAATCTGCAAGCTTACCTGGCAAGTTCGATACTTCTAAAACTGATTTTCTTCTAGTTAATTCTCTTGCTTTTCTAGCAGCTTCACGTGCGTTAGCTGCCTCCATGATCTTATTGATAATCAGTTTTGCATCAGCCGGATGTTCTTCAAACCACTCAAGAACTTTCGTATAAACAGCATTTTCAACAATCGGTCTTACTTCAGAACTTACTAGTTTATCTTTAGTTTGGGAGGAAAATTTAGGATCAGGCACTTTAACGGAAAGTACGCAACATAGCCCTTCCCTAGTATCTTCACCACTAAAAGCATTTTTCGCTTTTTTATTAAGACCGGTATTTTCAAAATAAGAGGTAATAACTCTAGTTATAGCAGATTTAAAGGCACTAAGATGAGTTCCACCATCTTTTTGTCTAATGTTATTTGTAAAGCACAAGATGTTTTCATGATAAGAATCATTCCAGTGCATAGCAAGCTCAAGGCTTATACCAGATTCAGTATTATCTGCATTAACTACGATACATGAATGAACAGCATGTTTTGCACGATCTAAATATTTTACGTAAGCTTCAATTCCACCTGTATAATAAAATTCTACTTCTTTTACTTCTTCAAATCTATTATCTGTTAGTAAAATCTTTACTCCGGAATTTAGGAAAGCAAGCTCACGTAGACGATGTTCTATTATATTGAAATCAAATTCTATGTTAGTAAAGGTTTCTACTGATGGAAAGAAAGTAACTTCTGTACCTTTTTTATCTACATTTTCTTTAACAACTGCAAGCGGTGCTTCCGTTATCCCATTATTAAATCTAATAAGATGTTCCGTATTATTACGCCAAATACGTAGCTCAAGCCAATCAGAAAGAGCATTTACAACCGACACACCAACACCATGCAGACCACCAGAAACCTTATATGAATTCTGATCGAACTTACCACCAGCATGTAGCTGCGTCATAATTACTTCAGCTGCTGATATACCCTCTTCCTCATGAATCTCAACAGGTATACCTCGCCCGTTATCAGATACAGTTACCGAACCGTTTGTATTTAAAACAACTCTTACTAAATCACAATAACCGGCTAATGCTTCATCGATAGCATTATCGACTACCTCATAAATCATGTGATGCAAACCAGATCCATCACCGACATCACCAATATACATTCCTGGTCTTTTTCTTACAGCTTCAAGACCCTTTAAAACCTTAATTGAATCAGCACCATATGATGATTCATTCAACTTTTCTTCAAATTCCGACATAGTATTTTTATTTGTTGCTAGAGACAATAAAAATAACTATAACTGAACTTATTAGAATAGTAAATGTAAATATGATGAGATAACAAATGGATAAATTAAAGTTAAAAAATATTTTTGATGTGATGGATGATTATGACGTATTTTTGTTTGATCTTTGGGGCGTAGTAGTTGAAGGTGGGCATACCTACCCTAATGTTGTGCAAAATATTAATAAAATTATTGAGCAGAAAAAAGTATATTTTGTTACTAATGCTCCACGAAATATTTTCTCTCTGCATCAGACACTCAAATCTTGGGGATTAAATGCTAAGCCAGAAATGATTATTAGCTCCGGTGAAGTAGCAGTGCAGATGATTTTAGAGAGTAAAGAGCGTTTTGGTATTGAAAAACCGGTAATATATCATCTAGGTCATCTAGAAAATGATATCATAAACGGCATACAATGCCCTATCACTGATGATATTCAAAAAGCTAATATTTTCCTAATGACAATTTATAGAGATGAAAGTGAGAATTTAGACTTAAATGAATTTGATGAGCTATTTAAAATTGTCGTAGAACGCAAGATTATTAATATTTGTACTAACCCTGATCTTGGGATAAATCAACACGGAGTTTATAGATATTGCAGCGGTTATTATGCTTAGAAAATAGAACAGCTAGGCGGAAAAGTAATTTATAGCAGTAAACCTTATAAAGAAATATATAGCAAAGTTTTGCAAGAATGTCCTAGTGTAACTAAGAATCGTATATTAATGGTAGGCGATACTTTTTATACTGATATACTTGCAGCTAATTGGCTTGGTATTGATTCAGGTTTAGTATTGACAGGTAATTCTAGGGATTATCACCTCGAGTTTGATAATATTGACGATAAGCTATCTGATTTAAGGAAAGCAGCCGAAAAACAATCAGTTATGCCGAGTTTTGTAGTAAGTTTGTCTTGATGACGTCATTGCATGCGAGCAAAGGCGGGTGCGGCAATCTCGTAAAATAGTATGATACTCCTGAGATTGCCACATCGATTCTGCGAATCTCCTCGCAATGACGGTCATAACAAATACTATTGATGTTATACTAATAATCTGTTATATAAGAAGCTTTAAGCGGTCGTGGCGAAATTGGTAGACGCACAGCATTGAGGGTGCTGTTCTGTAAAAAGATTGGAAGTTCAAGTCTTCTCGACCGCACCATTTTTCTTATATACTTTTTTGAATATTCTGCTGCTTTTTCTGTGCTGAAATCATTTCTCTAAAACTTTTTTGCTTTGGTATTTTGGATTTTATTTATTCATAAATGTCTCTGCAGATTGTATAAATGATGCAAAAATTTTTTTATCTCGTATTATCTCTTCGTTTGAATATGAGAATTGTTGCTTAGACATTTCAGGATGAAATTGAAAAGTACGAATCGGAACTCTAAACTGTGATTCTGTTGCTTCTATATCTCCATGTTCAGTTGTAGCTGTTACTTTTATTAAATCTTGTTTATTTACTAATCTGTTTTTGCCACCTATTTCTTGTACTTTATTCTCATGCATAGCCCAAAATCTTTGATTAGTTGCTTCTTTTAAGGGAGAATTTATTTTTATTATTGATGCTAGTTCTGAATCAGGTTCAATGACTATTGAATCATGCTTATATTGGTATACATCAGTTATTTTACTCCAAGATAAGTATTAATAACTTGATGCCCTCCACAAATACCCATTATTGGTATGCCTTTTTCCATAGCAACTTCCACCATAACCATTTCAGCTAAAGAACGTGCAAAATCAAATTTACCTTTTTTTAAGTCTACTTGATCCCCAAATTGTTCAGCTACTTTAGGATCAACTGAAGAATTATTACCTGGAATCACTAAACCATCCTTATCAACTAAAAACTCTTTTGCTTTTCTTTTCGCTTCATTTATTACTTCTTCATTAATTTTTTTCCGCATTAGCCGATTCCGGTACTATTTTTCTATAATCAACATCTTCGACATTACAATATTGATATTTTAAGTCATCTTGTACTGCATTTGAAGTTAATCCTCCAACTTTATAATTATAACTTACTGCAATCTTAGGTCTTGGAGGTAAATCTTCACTATATTTTGTTTCTGTAATTTTTGTATATGCTATATTTTTTTGTTCTTCTGCACGTTTGGTTAACTGATCAGAAACTTTTTTATGCTCAAATAGTTTGCTCCAATACAAAGGAGTATATCCGGCTTTATCTGTAATATTCACGGTTGAATAATAATTTAAATACTTTTCAAATATTTTACTATTTCCTTGTTGAGCTGCTAAATGTAAAAGAGTTTCGCCATTACTATTTTTTAGATTAAAGATTTTTTCTTTATCTTTACTATTTTCTATTAATAAGGAGATTATATTTACATCTCTTCTGCGTTCCAATAAAACATTTAAGAGAGTATTACCATCTTTATTTTTAAGCTCGATATCAGCATTTTTATCTATTAAAGACTTAATAATATCTAATTCTACAATATTTATAGCTGTAAATAAAAGCGGACTTCCTTCTTTGTCCACATGGTTAGGATTAGCTCCATATTCTAGTAAAATATTAATTATATTCAAATCTTCGTTTCTTATAGCTTTTAGAAGAATAGGATTTCCTTCTTTATCCACTTGATTAGGATTAGCTCCTTTATTTAAAAAAGCACTAACTATATCCAAAACTTACGCTATGTTTGATATAATGTCCATGAATTAAGGGATATTATGAAGTGCTTCACTATAAAACATTGCTGTGTAATAAGAGTTTTTAGCATATTTGCTATAACATAGCGTAAGTTTTGAGGAATACGAAGCAAATAGAAATTGCAAGATCGCAGTACAGTGGAGCTACAGGTAGAGTTACTAAAGGTATAGGAGTAGTGAGTCTGGTATATTATAACCCTGATATTAATAAGTTTTGGGTAATAGATTATCGAATTTTTGCACCTGATCATGATGGAGCAACAAAACTAGAACACCTATTAAACATGTTAAATAATGCTGCAAAACTTACGCTATGTTATAGCAAATATGCTAAAAACCCTTACTACAAAGCTATGTTTTTACAGTGCATCACTTTATAATATCCTTTAATTTATAGGAATTATATCAAACATAGCGTAAGTTTTGGCTGTTTATAGCAAGAAGATTCCTTTTCAAACAGTACTTTTTGACACATGGTATTCTACACACAAAATTATGCAACATGTTGACTCTCTGGGGAAATATTATTATGCCCCTATTAAAGCCAATAGAAACGTTAGTAAAACACACGATTCTAAACCTTATAAAGCTGTAAAAGAGTTGACATTTTCAGATGAAGAGATCAGGCATGGAGTAGAGATTCATATAAAAGGCTTTGCTAAAAATAAGCATGTTAATTTGTTTAAATTTACTGTTTCTACCAATAGAGTTGAGTATGTTGTTACCAATAACAAAACTCAAAAATCTTCTAAAGCTGCACAAGATGAGTGTGGCTTTCGATGGGTAATTGAGAGCATGCACAGAGAAATTAAGCAACTTACTGGGATAGAACGTTGTCAATGCAGGAAACAGCGTATTCAACGTAATCATATTAGTTGTGCATTTTTAGTTTGGGCATTTCTCAAAAGGACTGCAAATACAATCGGTAAAACGGTTTACCAAATAAAGTTAGGGCTTTTAGATGACTATATGCAACAACAGCTGCGTTCTCCATCTTTACGATATTTAGAACCAAACATAGCGTAAGTTTTGACTATTTAGAAACAGTAAATTATACAAATTCTGACACTATATTATGGAGTTTTCGAGATGAACAAAAGCCAGATTCTTCTAATAATACTAAACCTACTATTTCTTTAAGTTATAATGCAGAAGTAGGAGGGGGTACAGCAGAGGAAGCCAAAGAACCTATAATGGAACAAGACGGAAATGTTATATATATAGATTATAGAAAGATTGTACCATTAAACACTAAAACTCAATCTATAAAAAAGATTTTAGAAGCTGGAAAAGCAAAAGCAAAAGAAATGCTTCAGAACGTTGATGGTCTGATAATTCCTGGTAATGAAGCAGCAGTTTATCCTGAATTATTTGACAGTAAAGAAAATTTTGGTAAAACTGATAAAGAACGCTCAATAGCAGAAAGTATATTAATAGATGTGGCTATACAAAAAGGTATACCAATAATAGGAATATGCGGTGGGCATCAACTTATAAATGTATATTTTGGAGGTAAATTAGCTAATGTTGATGAGCTAGATTATTCAAAAGTTAGGATTGATAAAGATTTAGAATTAGCCCGTATTACTAAAAATTCATCTATTGTTGAAGATTTAGAATCAGCCCGTCTACCACCTCAAAAATTTTGGGCTTCTCATAAACAAATAGTAAAAAAATTGGTAATTTAAACTTTATAAATCCAGTTGCAATGATAGAAAATGAAATAGTGGCAACTGAATCAGAGTTTGGAACCCCAATTAAAACTTTTCAGTTCCATCCAGAAATATTATCTGAACAAAATGAAATAGAATTAGAACGAAATAAAAAAATATTTAAAATATTTGTTGAGACTTGTAATAATTACCGAAATAAAAAAATAAATTTAGGAAAAATAAAGCAAGACATAGAAATAATTACTGAATCCCAAGATGATAACCATGAAAATGAAATATCAGTTGAAAACCTTAAGAATTTTAGAAATTCTATCAAGGAAATTTTTTCTAAAATTTCTACTACTAAATATTCTACTTTCGAAGAAATAGAAAAAAATAATAAACGATTACAGCAAATTATCATCAGTAAAAAAATTAACCGTGATTTAAATGAAAAGGAAATAGCATTAATTAATTTAGGTGTAACTGCTAAACAATTTATAGAGCAAGATGATGATTTAAGCTCAACATTATGTAATAATTTTTATGGGCTAAAAAGCTTAGTAGGATCAGGATTTACTTTAGAAAAGTTATTTAGTAAAGATATTGAAGAACAAAAGTTCCTGATTCAATATGGCTATAATGTAAAAACCTTAATAGACTTAGGAATTTCTTTAGAAACATTATTTAGTAAGGATACTGAAGAGCAAAAATTCTTTATTCAAAATGGATATAATATAAAATATTTAAAAGAAATAGGGATTTCTATACCTGAATTAGTCGCTATGGAATCAGAACAACAAAAGTTTTTGATTCAGTATACCCCAAATGTTAAATATTCAATCGAAACAAAATTTCCTACATCTGAGCAAACTGGTAGTAGCTTCATCTGCCAATTATTTCATCTCCTAATAATTCAGATTCTAGCTCATAAAAATTAGGATGAGGACCAGATTCAAAAATATACCATGCTTCATTGTATAAAATAGTTATAAATTCATCGGTTTATTAGCCAATTTTATATTATGTTCAGGCCACTTTGCCTCACTATAGGGATAAAATAATAACTTCTTATTAATATAATCTTTAGTTATAACCATATTTTGACCTTCTATGTGTATAACATCCCTCAGCATATATATACTCAATTTAAAATTATAGTTACCAAATATAATATGCCAATTATTTAAATAAGTTGCATAAAATCGTTTTTTTAAGTATACTTTTCTTCTTTTAATATAAACTTTTTTTATGTCACAAAAATTAGGATTTTGGGCAGTTTTTGCATTAGTAACCGGTAGCCAAATCGGTACTAGTGTTTTTATACTTCCTTTAAGTTTAGCACCTTATGGTATATATAGCATGTGGGGATGGGTGCTTTCGCTATTCGGTGCTATGAGCATCGCACTTGTATTTTCATATCTATGTGCAAAATTTCCTAAGACAGGCGGTCCGCATGTTTATATCCGTGAGAGCTTTGGGAAAAAAGCCGCCTTTTTTGTCGGTTGGACTTATTGGGTTATATCATTTATTAGCACTAGCATAGTTGTAATCTCTGCTATAGGTTATCTCACTCCTTTTTTCAAATCACAAGCAATATTAGATTTAATATTACAGATAATATTACTAGCTGCTATCATGATTTTAAATTTAAAAGGTCCTGAAGTGGCAGGCAAAGCAGAGTTTTATTTAACATTATTAAAATTCATACCTTTATTAATAGTGGGAATATGTGCGTTATCGCATTTTAATACAGATAATGTAGCTATTGCTGAGGAAGTAGAGAATTTAAGCGTTCCGGCTATCATGGGTAGGGTAGCACTGCTTACTTTTTGGGGGTTTATTGGAGTAGAATGTGCAACAACTACGGCAGGTTCGGTAAAAAATCCTTCTAAGACTATCCCAAGGGCTATAATGCTTGGAACTTTCTGCGTTGCCGTATTATATCTTATTAATAGTATTGGTATAATGGGTTTAATTCCTGCCTCAGAGCTAATTGTTTCAAAAGCTCCTTATGCTGATGCAGCAGCAAAATTATTCGGCGGTAAATGGTCAAGTGTAATTGCCGTTATAGCATCTATTATTTGTATCGGCACACTTAATGCTTGGGTGCTAACTAGCGGACAGATTGTTTTAGGTCTTGCAGAAGATGGTTTATTGCCAAAATTTTTTGCTAAGAAAAATAGTAATAATGCACCGGTATGGGGGATTATTGTAAGTTGCCTTGGTATTGTGCCGTTATTAGTATTTACAGCGAATGATAATTTTGCTGAGCAGATTACGCAAATAATAGATTTTTCGGTTATTGCTTTCTTGTATGTTTACTTAATTTGTGGCTTAGCTTTTTTAAAAATAATTCTTAGTTCAAAGAAAAATTTTTCTTATTATTATTTATTGATTGCCATAATATCAATCGTTTTTTGTGCTTGGGTTATTTATGAAACACCTATTAAAACATTAATCATAGCTAGTGCTTTTACTATAGCCGGCATTCCTTTATATTATTTATGGTATAAAGGTAGAAAATAAATTTTGGTGCATACCCATAGTACATGACTATTCTGTGTCATTCCCGCAAAAGCGGGAATCCAGCGTAAAACGAGATAAATCAAGTTTTTTTGTTAGTATTTTTATTATTTTCTGAATCCCGTGGTCAAGCAACTAGATGACACCGAACTTTGCTATTATTAAGCTATTTTAGGGGTAGTTTCAGTTGCTTCTCCTATTAGTTTAAGTCCACAAATTTTGAATTGATCAATTAAATAATTAGGTATATGGTTATGTGGTATAAAGTTTTCATCACATATTTTTTCTTGTAATTTAGGAGTGTCTACAATTTTAAATATTAAAGAATTGTATAAAGTACTATAGGAATTTATAATTTGATTTAAATTTTGCATTTTTTCAGCATCAATAAGCTCTTTATCTGCTATATATTTTCGAAAATTATGTAATATTTTTAAATGACCTAAGAAAAATCTAGAATTTTCATGTGTTATAGACATTCGCCAATCAACAAATTCTACTATATCTTTAGTAGTAATAGTATTTATCTACTATACTGAAATCATTATCTTTACATGCTTTTGTAAGTGTTAGTAAAGCTCTTAATATTGATTCAAGTCTGCCTCCTGTTAATTCTATTAAGTTTTTTTCGTTATACATAGATTTTTTATTAGCAAGTTTTACATCAATGTTAGCACCATATTTTATTAATAATTTTGTTACTTCTTTATTATCCAATATAACGGCATCTTGAATAGTAGTAAGACCCTAAATATTTTTTAACTCTACATTAGTAAATTTGATTAAAAGCTCTACTATTTTGATTTTATACTTTGTATTTACTCCTGTGTTTATAATATAATGTAGAGGAGTGTCGCTAAAATTATCTTGGATACTAGGGTTCGCTCCTTTTGCTAATAAAAATGTAACCACATCATCTGTCAACAACGGACGAAAAGTGATACAGATTTTTTCGTATTGCCGGTTGAAAATTGCTACAGTACCATAAAAAATTAACTTATATTCAAATCATATCATAATTCCCTCCTGTTTTTTAATTATTTCCGTTGGTAGAAAGCCCGCTTTCTTTTTATCCTTGAGCCTAAAACTGTCACCTTTAATATTGAGTATGGTGGAGTGATGAAGCAGACGATCAAGGACAGCAGCCGTAAGTGCACTATCCTGAGCCAAACTGGTATGCCATTGCCCAAAAGGTAGGTTGCTTGTAAGTATTACGCTACCCTTTTCATAACGCTTTGCTATAACCTGAAACAACAGACTGGCTTGCTCCTGCTTTAAAGGAAGATATCCAAATTCGTCTATTATTAAGTAACTTATATGGCATTATTACTCTTTTTAAATCTCTTTTGGGTATATTCCCCGCCGCTTGCGGCGTAATATGGCGGAATGAGCAAATATATACATAAAAGTCATAATGTTACGGTACTGCTGTATCACATGGTATTTCCAGCAAAATATCGCCGAGCAGTGTTTGACGTATCAGTTGATCAAGTATTACGAGAAATATGTTTAGAGATAGAAAAGAGATATCAAATAAAATTTTTAGAAATAGGGGTTGATGAAGATCATGTCCATTTTTTG
The DNA here is from genome assembly GCF_964026435.1 of Rickettsia endosymbiont of Gonocerus acuteangulatus. Lineage (NCBI taxonomy): Bacteria > Pseudomonadati > Pseudomonadota > Alphaproteobacteria > Rickettsiales > Rickettsiaceae > Rickettsia > Rickettsia endosymbiont of Gonocerus acuteangulatus. Next base: position 1,403,040 of record NZ_OZ032147.1, on the reverse strand, counting down.
GTACAATCTGTACCAACCTATAGCGTAACAAAAATAGTAACAACAATTAAAAGTGTTACAGCTCGTCAAATATTTAGACAGTGTCCACAGGTAAAGAAACAATTATGGGGTGGAGAATTTTGGACTGATGGATATTTTACGAGTACGGTAGGTAAGCATGGAAATGAGAATATGATAGGAAAATACGTAAAAAACCAAGGCAAGGAATATCAGAAACTGCATGAGGATCATCAGCTAGCTTTCTTCTAAAATACCCCGCTGCTTGCGGCGGGGATTACTTTTATTATGGAATTTAGGTTTCCTTGATTTAATCCGGCATCAAGCACAAGCATTAAATCTGCAGCTGTTATAAATTTAGTCTTGATCCCGCTTTGTGTGGCTGCATAACCAAGGCCTATGGCTATATGGGTTTTACCTACCCCCGAGGGGCCGAGAAGAATAACATTTTCCTGTTTTTCTACAAAAGACAGAGATTTTAGCCCTTCCAAGACCTGACGCTTTACTCCTGTAGCAAAATCATAATCGAAATCATCTAGTGTTTTTATAGCAGGAAAACCTGCCATTCTAGTGAGTATTGATTTACTCCTATTCTGCCGTACTAACAATTCAGTCTTTAATATTGATTCAAGAAAATCCGTATAACTTGATTCTTCTTTGCTAGAGGATTGTGCAATATCAAGATAACTTTCAGCTGTCTGAATAAGACCCAAGCAACGGCATAGTTCTTCAATACGTTGGTACTGCAGGTTCATAATGCCTCCAGTATTCTTTGGTATATTGATAGGGAATGCTGCAAGGAAACTGTAGAGAATCTCTCCAGCTTGTCTTCCTTAATCTCTGCTATAGCAAGCTGACTACCATTATAACATGGCGGTAGCGGCTGCAAATTATCCCTCTCAAGCTTTAATCTTTCTGCAGGGACTTCTTTCTCCAGTGGTCCCATGTATACGCAGATTGGCAGTATCACGCAACCATTTTAGTACCTCCGTATTTGCAGTATCTACATCCAGTACCAAACCCGAAGTTTTTAGTTTAGTAACTAAAGGATTATAAAAGCTATATCTTATATACCTGTTAAACCTCTCAACCTTACCCTTGGTTTTTGCTCGATAAGGTCTACATACTTTTAACCGAAAACCGTAATGTCCGGCAAAATCCAGCATCCCTTTATTAAACCGATGTAGCCCAGCCCCATAAGTATCCCTATTTAGTATTACTGTCTTCATATTATCATACAGTACTTCTTCGGGTACTCCTCCAAAATAATCAAATGCTCGTTTATGGCATTCTATTAATGTTGCAAGCTTCTCATTGCTGACAAATTCTACATAGCTTGACCGACTAAATCCTAAAGTCGCTACAAAAGCTGATAAAGAATTTTTACCCTTGCCAAATTCAATCCAGTCAACTTGCATCTGTTTACCGGGAGCTGTCTCAAACCTTATTACCTCTTCTGCTTGGGGTACCGGTTTTATACTCCTTAAGTAATCTCTAAGCTGGGTTATTCCGCCTTTATATCCCCCAGCTCCTTTATCTCTTGAAACATTACAGTACCAGGCAAAACTACAGGGTAAGCTGATTTTATTCTATCCTCTAGGTAGTTCTTATATGGACCAATCTTAGTTGTTAACTGTGGTCTATTCTTGTATTTAGGAGCGTCTTCATATTTTAAATACTTACGTACCGTATTTACTGATATACCTACTTCTCCTGCTATAGTTCTTAGGCTTTTACCTTGCTTATGTAAAATCTTTATTTCCATTATTTGTTCCAGTATTAACATTCTTTTTTATCTCCTTATCAGGAGGATACACTATTAATACTGTATCAATTTTTATCCGTCGCCCTGTATCATTTTACTTCCGTTGCTAACATCATCTAAATTTTTTGTAATAGCAGTATATAAAAGAGTATATTTATAAGGCTCTTCCAGAATATCAATATTTATGCCTTGCTTAAAAGCTTTATCCAAAAGAAGCTTTAATTTATCTTGTTCATTTTCTTTACATCTACTAACTGCCTTAAATAAAATTTCTGGTGTAATAGGTGAAGTTGAATTTAAAATATTATCTAGATAATTCGAAACTGGATTTGTTTCAGTTTTATTTTCTGTAAGCATAAAATACCTATGATTTATAAAATAATATATAAATCATCAACTATTAATTATCAAGTTAATATTTTAGAGTTTTTTTAAGATATTACGTATAGCCTCATCTTCTTTTAATTATTTTTTTAACCTACAGTAAAAATTCCTATTGACTTTTATATAAAAAGGTATAAGTTCTTTACAATTTAATTTTTTATAAAGAATTTATGCAGGGCTATGCAAAAGAGCAAAGAAGCTTAACACGTAATCAAAAAGAAGCCATAGGCTTACTATCTATTGGCACATTTCTTGAATATTTTGAGCTAAAGTTATACGTGCACATGGCTGTACTTTTAAACGAATTATTTTATCCAAAGGGCGGAGCTTAAATATTAATTTAGTTTAATTAAAACAAGTTATAGAAATAATTAAACCAAGTCAACAATTTTAATTATTAGTGGTAAAATAGCATAGGTAATAGTGCCGATTAAACTACTTAAGGCTTTTTCCTTGGGTTTCATTTAGTATCATAAAAGAACGTTATACTACAAAACTTACGCTATGTTTGGTTCTAAATATCGTAAAGATGGAGAACGCAGCTGTTGTTGCATATAGTCATCTAAAAGCCCTAACTTTATTTGGTAAACCGTTTTACCGATTGTATTTGCAGTCCTTTTGAGAAATGCCCAAACTAAAAATGCCCAACTAATATGATTACGTTGAATACGCTGTTTCCTGCATTGACAACGTTCTATCCCAGTAAGTTGCTTAATTTCTCTGTGCATGCTCTCAATTACCCATCGAAAGCCACACTCATCTTGTGCAGCTTTAGAAGATTTGTGAGTTTTGTTATTGGTAACAACATACTCAACTCTGTTGGTAGAAACAGTAAATTTAAACAAATTAACATGCTTATTTTTAGCAAAGCCTTTTATATGAATCTCTACTCCATGCCTGATCTCTTCATCTGAAAATGTCAACTCTTTTACAGCTTTATAAGGTTTAGAATCGTGCGTTTTACTAACGTTTCTATTGGCTTTAATAGGGGCATAATAATATTTCCCCAGAGAGTCAACATGTTGCATAATTTTGTGTGTAGAATACCATGTGTCAAAAAGTACTGTTTGAAAAGGAATCTTCTTGCTATAAACAGCATTATTTAACATGTTTAATAGGTGTTCTAGTTTTGTTGCTCCATCATGATCAGGTGCAAAAATTCGATAATCTATTACCCAAAACTTATTAATATCAGGGTTATAATATACCAGACTCACTACTCCTATACCTTTAGTAACTCTACCTGTAGCTCCACTGTACTGCGATCTTGCAATTTCTATTTGCTTCGTATTCCTTTTATTTGAAACCGTATCATCAAATATTGTATATCCATTAGATGAAAAAATAACATCATTCTTGATGTGTTCCCATAACAAAGAAGGTGTATATTTTTCATTCCTTAAAAATCTATTAATAACATCATGACTACATTTCTTTGCATGTTCAGCGTAGTAGGTTAAACTATAATTCTTTTGGCTAACTATTAAAAATTGACAATAATCTGTCCTATTAATTGGTATTGCTTGCAACTTTATCCTCTTTGACATGTTTAATTATTTTTACAATAATTTATCACTTTTTTACTCATAACGTAAGTTTTGACTAATTAAACAAGTTAATAGTAATTACGATAAGCTTTATAAATATAACGACAAATGCGTATAAAATTTTTAAAGGTTCGACAATTCAGGAAAAAAGAGGATTTTTAAATTTTGTGTTTTCGAACCTGCAATTGAAAGGCAAAAAACTTGATTACTCTCTGGCTTTTCTGTTCGATAAAATGCAAAAAATAGAGGGCTGTCCCATATAGCAAGGTGTACGGGACGTTATGCGAACCTTTAATGAGTTTAGATTAGTCTCAATTTAGTTTACGCTTAAACCTAGTTATAAAAACTAACTTGAAAATATGGCTTATTATACATATAAATATATGGATATTTGATATAAAATAAGATATTGTTAAGTTAATAGATTAAAGGCTAAAAATGGATTCTTCTTTTGAATGGGATGAAGAAAAAAAAATAAATTAATATTAAAAATTTATGAAGCTCAAAAAGCATTTTTAGACATTAATAGGATAATACTTGAAGATATAGATCATAGTATTATAGAAAAAAGATATTTTTGTTTAGGTAAAATTGAGGATAATATTTTAACAGTCCGTTTTATGTTTCGAAATCATCGTATAAGAATTTTTGGAGCAGGATATTGGCGTAAAGGTAAGAAAATTTATGAGCAAGAAAATAAAATATACTGATGGGGAAATAGGTAGAGTAAAAATAGTACAAGATTTTTTGCCTTCCCCTAAAGAGCTATTATTAAAAGATGATTCAGTAAAAATAACTATCTCATTAAGTAAAGAAAGTATAGAATTTTTTAAATCAGAGGCAGCTCATTTGCATGTTCCTTATCAAAAAATGATTAGAGCTTTGTTAGACAAATATACTGAGCATTATAATAAATAGCTAAAGTTGGCGGAGAGAGAGGGATTCGAACCCTCGATACGGTATGACCCGTATAACGGTTTAGCAAACCGCCGCCTTCGGCCACTCGGCCATCTCTCCATTTATGCAGAACTATTTTATATCAGCTAATTAAAAGAATTTCCAGAGTTATTTTTTCATTTGTATATTTTTTAAAGCATAAAAGTCTTCTCCTAATAATTTACAGTATTTACTAGATTCAAAAGGGATTCCATCAGGATAACACCAATTAATGGGTATATTATCATTTTTAGCTAAACTATCTATTAATGAATTTATATCCATTTTTATATTAGGTTTAACTTTTTCATAAGCTAATAAGTTTAAAAGCTGTATGATTAGACGCGGAATTAACTTCAAATCGTGTTCATATTTATTTATTATTTTGGTTACAATATTAAATCTTTCTTCAAAAGTAAAAGGGATGCGATCGGAGATTAAAGATTTTACTAAATCTTTATTATTGCAAGCATTCAGCAATAAATCAGATTGATTTAAAGTAAGATTACTATTACAAAACTTACGCTATGAGTAAAAAAGTGATAAATTATTGTAAAAATAATTAAACATGTCAAAGAGGATAAAGTTGCAAGCAATACCAATTAATAGGACAGATTATTGTCAATTTTTAATAGTTAGCCAAAAGAATTATAGTTTAACCTACTACGCTGAACATGCAAAGAAATGTAGTCATGATGTTATTAATAGATTTTTAAGGAATGAAAAATATACACCTTCTTTGTTATGGGAACACATCAAGAATGATGTTATTTTTTCATCTAATGGATATACAATATTTGATGATACGGTTTTAAATAAAAGGAATACGAAGCAAATAGAAATTGCAAGATCGCAGTACAGTGGAGCTACAGGTAGAGTTACTAAAGGTATAGGAGTAGTGAGTCTGGTATATTATAACCCTGATATTAATAAGTTTTGGGTAATAGATTATCGAATTTTTGCACCTGATCATGATGGAGCAACAAAACTAGAACACCTATTAAACATGTTAAATAATGCTGTTTATAGCAAGAAGATTCCTTTTCAAACAGTACTTTTTGACACATGGTATTCTACACACAAAATTATGCAACATGTTGACTCTCTGGGGAAATATTATTATGCCCCTATTAAAGCCAATAGAAACGTTAGTAAAACACACAATTCTAAACCTTCAAAACTTACGCTATGTTATAGCAAATATGCTAAAAACTCTTATTACACAGCAATGTTTTATAGTGAAGCACTTCATAATATCCCTTAATTCATGGGCATTATATCAAACATAGCGTAAGTTTTGCCTTATAAAGCTGTAAAAGAGTTGACATTTTCAGATGAAGAGATCAGGCATGGAGTAGAGATTCATATAAAAGGCTTTGCTAAAAATAAGCATGTTAATTTGCAAAACTTACGCTATGTTTGATATAATTCCTATAAATTAAAGGATATTATAAAGTGATGCACTGTAAAAACATAGCTTTGTAGTAAGGGTTTTTAGCATATTTGCTATAACATAGCGTAAGTTTTGTTTGTTTAAATTTACTGTTCCTACCAACAGAGTTGAGTATGTTGTTACCAATAACAAAACTCAAAAATCTTCTAAAGCTGCACAAGATGAGTGTGGCTTTCGATGGGTAATTGAGAGCATGCACAGAGAAATTAAGCAACTTACTGGGATAGAACGTTGTCAATGCAGGAAACAGCGTCTTCAACGTAATCATATTAGTTGGGCATTTTTAGTTTGGGCATTTCTCAAAAGGACTGCAAATACAATCGGTAAAACGGTTTACCAAATAAAGTTAGGGCTTTTAGATGACTATATGCAACAACAGCTGCGTTCTCCATCTTTACGATATTTAGAACCAAACATAGCGTAAGTTTTGTATTGTTTCAATGACCTTGTCATTAACTGCTGTATTCATACCAATATTATTTATGAGCGGTATTTTAGGAAAATTATTGCACGAACTCGCTGTTGTAATCACTACTGCTATCCTGCTTTCAGGAGTTATTTCAATCACTGTTACCCCAATGTTATGTAATGTGTTTTTGAAGGATGGATGTCATCCTCGCGAAAGCAGGGATCCAGAAAAACAAATGGATTCCCGCCTACGCGGGAATGACAGTATAACCGAAAAAGCTTTCGAATATATCAAACAAAAATATAGTAATAGCCTTGAGGTAGTAGCTGAATACTCTAAAACTACTATGCTTGTATTTTTGCTAGTGATTATTGTTGCAACAGCCTATCTTTTCGGATTAGTGCGTAAAGGCTTTATGCCTGCTTCCGATACTGGACAAATCCTAATATTTACTGAAGCTGCTCAAACTATTTCCTTTGATGCAATGGTGAAAGAACAACAACAAGTAAGTGACGTATTACTTAAAAACCCTAATATAGAGTTGTTCTTTTCGGCAGTTGGTGTATCAGGCAGAAATTCATCAGTTAATCCAAGGTACGATTTTTATCAGCCTAAAACCACGTAACCAACGAGTAGGTGCAGACGAGGTAATTGATCAATTACGTTCAAAACTAAATCATTTAGTTGGCTTAAAGGTATATACCCAAAACGTGCCAACTATTACTAATTGGCGGGCAGGCAACAAAAAGCCAATATCAATATACCCTGCAAGGTCTTGATCAAGATGAGCTGTTTGATTTTTCCCCAAAATTACAGGCAAAACTTGCAGCTACGCCTGGATTTTTAGACGTAACTTCGGATTTACAAATGTCACAACCACAAACTTTAGTGCAAATTGATAGGTACAAAGCAGCAAAGCTAGGTATATCGGTTGAGCAAATACAAAATGTTTTATATGCTGCTTATGGGGCTGATCAGATTTCAACTTTATATACTCCTACTGCCCAATATGATATTATTTTAGAGTTAGATCCTAAATATCAAACTGATTCATCAATGTTATCCTTAGTTAATATTAATTCTGCAAATAACACTTTAGTCCCACTGACCACTCTTGCTAAAATTGTTAATAGCGTTGGACCTTTAAGTATTTCACATTTTGGTCAATTACCATCCGTTACAGTATCATTTAATTTACAAGACGGCTTTTCAATTAGCGATGCCGTTCCAAAAGTTAATGAAGCGGTAAGAGAATTACAAATGCCGGCAACAATTACGGGAAGTTTCCAAGGAACTGCACAAGCTTTCCAGTCTTCTTTTTCTGACCTTGGGCTATTACTAGGTCTTGCCGTTATAGTTATATATATCATTCTCGGCATGCTTTATGAAAGTTTCGTGCATCCGGGGTAACAATTCTTTCAGGGCTGCCAACTGCCGTGTTTGGTGCATTACTTACCTTGCTAATATTTACAAAACTTACGCTATGTTATAGCAAATATGCTAAAAACCCTTACTACAAAGCTATGTTTTTACAGTGCATCACTTTATAATATCCTTTAATTTATAGGAATTATATCAAACATAGCGTAAGTTTTGTTTAAGAGTGAGTTGGATATGTACGGCTTTGTCGGGCTTATTATGTTAATCGGTATCGTTAAGAAAAATGCTATTATGATTATCGACTTTGCCTTAGAACTTGAATGTACTAGCAATAAAAGTTCCAAAGATGCAATTTTAGAGGCTTGCACTATAAGATTTAGACCTATAATGATGACCACCTTAGCGGCATTAATGGGTGCTATGCCGATAGCTCTTGGGATTAGTAGCACAGGAGCAGAAAGAAGATCGCTAGGGCTTGCAGTAGTTGGCGGGCTTCTTACTTCACAACTACTAACTCTCTACATCACACCAATTATCTTCCTATATCTAGAAGCAGCTAAAAGAAAACTCCAATCCGTGTCATCACACGGATAAGTCGGCTTTGGTGGACACCTTATGTTGTCATCCCGTGATTTATGAACTAGAGCCAGTTAAAAATACTAATAAAATTAGTATTTTTTATTATTTTCTGGATCTAGTTCCCAAGCACGGTATGAGACTACCTTAGGATACTTTTCGATCCACGCAACAATGCTTACGCAGGAATGACATTATATAAAAATGTATTTCTTTTAAAAAAACTTTTTTCTTAAACGTATTTATAATATATTAGACATATATATTTAATATTGAGGACATAATGAAAAAAAATCCAAAAATCTCATTAATAGGAAGCGGTAATATAGGTGGAACGCTTGCTCATTTAATCAGTCTTAAAAACTTAGGTGATATAGTATTATTTGATGTGGCTGAAGGAATTCCGCAAGGAAAAGCTCTAGATATAATGCAAGCAAATACTCTAGCAGGTTCTGATATCAAAATTAAAGGCACAAATGACTATAAAGATATTAAAGGGTCAGACACAATAATTATTACTGCCGGTTTGCCTAGAAAACCTGGCATGAGTAGAGACGATTTAATTAGCGTCAATACCGGTATTATGAAAAGCGTTGCAGAAAATGTTAAAAAATACGCTCCTAATGCTTTTGTAATAGTAATTACCAACCCGCTAGATGTCATGGTTTACGTGATGTTGAAAGAAAGCGGCTTGCCACATAATAAAGTTATTGGTATGGCGGGCGTGCTTGACTCCTCAAGATTTAACCTTTTTCTTGCTGAGGAGTTTAAAGTGTCAACTTATAGCGTTAGCAGTATAGTACTTGGCGGTCATGGTGATGCTATGGTACCGCTTGCTAGATATTCTACTGTCAAAGGTGTGCCTATACCTGATCTGGTAAAAATGGGATTATCAACCAATGAGCGTATCGAAAAAATAATTGATCGCACTAGAAATGGCGGTGGCGAAATCGTGGCATTACTTAAAACAGGATCAGCTTATTATGCCCCTGCTGCTTCTGCTGTAGAAATGCTTGAATCTTATTTACAAGATAAACGACAAATTCTAACCTGTGCTGCTTACTTGCAAGGCGAATATGGCGTAAAAGATTTATATGCTGGTGTACCCATTATTATAGGCAAAAATGGTGTAGAGAAAGTAATCGAACTGCAACTAACTGCTGATGAACAAGCTTTATTTGATAAGTCAGTAGACGGAGTTAGAAAGTTGATTGAAACGGTGAAGTAAGTTAATCTTCATTGCGAGTAGGTATTAATCTACCTGGATCAATCCCCACTGTCACCCCATGATTTATTCTATAGTACCGGACATTTTTAAAAAAATGTTATATTTTTTTCAGGTATAGGTGACCTTATATGTCATTCTTAGCTAGAGGCGGGAATCCACATAAAGCGAGATAAATCGAGCTTTTTATTTAAAAAACTTGCTGCTTTTATGTTAATCTCTTTTGGGTATATTCCCCGCCGCTTGCGGCGTAATATGGCGGAATGAGCAAATATATACATAAAAGTCATAATGTTACGGTACTGCTGTATCACATGGTATTTCCAGCAAAATATCGCCGAGCAGTGTTTGACGTATCAGTTGATCAAGTATTACGAGAAATATGTTTAGAGATAGAAAAGAGATATCAAATAAAATTTTTAGAAATAGGGGTTGATGAAGATCATGTCCATTTTTTGGTACAATCTGTACCAACCTATAGCGTAACAAAAATAGTAACAACAATTAAAAGTGTTACAGCTCGTCAAATATTTAGACAGTGTCCACAGGTAAAGAAACAATTATGGGGTGGAGAATTTTGGACTGATGGATATTTTACGAGTACGGTAGGTAAGCATGGAAATGAGAATATGATAGGAAAATACGTAAAAAACCAAGGCAAGGAATATCAGAAACTGCATGAGGATCATCAGCTAGCTTTCTTCTAAAATACCCCGCTGCTTGCGGCGGGGATTACTTTTATTCACAGGATCCAGCTAAAAAATACTAATATTATTAGTATTTTTTATTATTTTCTGGATCTTTAGTTCCCAAGCAACTAGATGACACTGATGATGCTTTTCGATCCACGCAATGACGAAAAATTAAAACCGACTAATTATTATTTACCCCAGAAAAATCGTAAACATAATTTGTTAATGGGCTTACTAGCTCTACTATAGTGCTATAAGCTGTTGTGAAAATATCATTGCTATGTGTGCTAGGATAAAATCTTCAACAATAACTTCTTGGTCTGAGAATATATCATTAAAGTCATCTATTGATTTTAATAATGTAAACATTGCTTTAGTACCACTAGACATATCTGATACTGTATAGCATAAGTCATTAAGGTACTGACAGAGCGAGAGTATCATGTTATAGTAAGCAAATATTAACAAGCATGTAAAGAGATATGGCACGAGCATATGCAATAGAACTAAGACTAAGAGTTATAAAAGCTGTAGAAGCAGGGATACGAATAAGTAAGGTAAGTAAATTATTTAATGTAAGTCGTGATACTATATATAAATGGAAAAAATTAAAAGATAAGCAAGGTACTTTAGAAGCAGCAACTGGTTATCAGAAAGGACATAGTCATAAGATAAAAGATTCAGAATCTTTTAAAGAATTTTTTAAAGCTAATATGAATAAAACATCAAAGGAGTTAGCAAAGCAATGGGGTAATATTGCATCTGTAACTATTTTAAGACAAATCAGAAAACTTGGCTATAGCTATAAAAAAACTCATTTTCATCCGAAAAGAGATATTAAATTAAGAAATGAATTTATAGCAAAGATACAAACCATCACAAAAGACAAATTAGTATATCTTGATGAATCTGGAATAGAGGATAATGCTTGCAAAGAGTATGGATGGAGCATTATAGGACAAAGGTGTTATGGAGAAAAGGTGTATCAACATAAATTTACAAAACTTACACTATGTTTGGTTCTAAATATCGTAAAGATGGAGAACGCAGCTGTTGTTGCATATAGTCATCTAAAAGCCCTAACTTTATTTGGTAAACCGTTTTACCGATTGTATTTGCAGTCCTTTTGAGAAATGCCCAAACTAAAAATGCCCAACTAATATGATTACGTTGAATACGCTGTTTCCTGCATTGACAACGTTCTATCCCAGTAAGTTGCTTAATTTCTCTGTGCATGCTCTCAATTACCCATCGAAAGCCACACTCATCTTGTGCAGCTTTAGAAGATTTGTGAGTTTTGTTATTGGTAACAACATACTCAACTCTGTTGGTAGAAACAGTAAATTTAAACAAATTAACATGCTTATTTTTAGCAAAGCCTTTTATATGAATCTCTACTCCATGCCTGATCTCTTCATCTGAAAATGTCAACTCTTTTACAGCTTTATAAGGTTTAGAATCGTGTGTTTTACTAACGTTTCTATTGGCTTTAATAGGGGCATAATAATATTTCCCCAGAGAGTCAACATGTTGCATAATTTTGTGTGTAGAATACCATGTGTCAAAAAGTACTGTTTGAAAAGGAATCTTCTTGCTATAAACAGCATTATTTAACATGTTTAATAGGTGTTCTAGTTTTGTTGCTCCATCATGATCAGGTGCAAAAATTCGATAATCTATTACCCAAAACTTATTAATATCAGGGTTATAATATACCAGACTCACTACTCCTATACCTTTAGTAACTCTACCTGTAGCTCCACTGTACTGCGATCTTGCAATTTCTATTTGCTTCGTATTCCTTTTATTTAAAACCGTATCATCAAATATTGTATATCCATTAGATGAAAAAATAACATCATTCTTGATGTGTTCCCATAACAAAGAAGGTGTATATTTTTCATTCCTTAAAAATCTATTAATAACATCATGACTACATATTCTTTGCATGTTCAGCGTAGTAGGTTAAACTATAATTCTTTTGGCTAACTATTAAAAATTGACAATAATCTGTCCTATTAATTGGTATTGCTTGCAACTTTATCCTCTTGGACATGTTTAATTATTTTTACAATAATTTATCACTTTTTTACTCATAGCGTAAGTTTTGTCTAATAACTTTTGTTACTTCAACGGGAGCTGCGATATTGCTTAAGTTATTTTTTTTGTTCCGATGTATTACTAACCAAATTAATAATATTATAAGTGATATTGCTAATATCGTTAATACTAAATTCCGCATTATTATTTTAAGCATTGTTTTATTTGCCTCAATATCTACTTTATGTACTTGTAGACGAAGTTTTATTTGGAAAAGAGCAAGGCACTTTGAAGCTTCAAAACTTACGCTATGAGTAAAAAAGTGATAAATTATTGTAAAAATAATTAAACATGTCAAAGAGGATAAAGTTGCAAGCAATACCAATTAATAGGACAGATTATTGTCAATTTTTAATAGTTAGCCAAAAGAATTATAGTTTAACCTACTACGCTGAACATGCAAAGAAATGTAGTCATGATGTTATTAATAGATTTTTAAGGAATGAAAAATATACACCTTCTTTGTTATGGGAACACATCAAGAATGATGTTATTTTTTCATCTAATGGATATACAATATTTGATGATACGGTTTTAAATAAAAGGAATACGAAGCAAATAGAAATTGCAAGATCGCAGTACAGTGGAGCTACAGGTAGAGTTACTAAAGGTATAGGAGTAGTGAGTCTGGTATATTATAGCATAAATCATTAAGATACTGACAATTTAATAGTATTAAAAACAGCATCATAAAATGTTTCAAAATCTCCTACAACTTTCCTAATTTCATTTTTTATCTTAAACCAGTAATGCTCTATAGGATTTAAATCAGGAGAGTAAGTTGGTAAATACAATATGGTACAACCAACGGATTCAATTAACTCTTTAACTTTAGAATTTTTATGAAAATTAATGTTATCCATAATAACGGTTTGCCCAGGTTGTAATTCTGTAATTAATACATCCCTAATATAAGTTTTAAAGACCTCTGTATTACAATTACCTTCAAATATTACAGGAGTAATAAGATTACCATTACAAAGACCAGCTATCATACTTATTCTAAATTTATGTTGATACACCTTTTCTCCATAACACCTTTGTCCTATAATGCTCCATCCATACTCTTTGCAAGCATTATCCTCTATTCCAGATTCATCAAGATATACTAATTTGTCTTTTGTGATGGTTTGTATCTTTGCTATAAATTCATTTCTTAATTTAATATCTCTTTTCGGATGAAAATGAGTTTTGTTTATAGCTATAGCCAAGTTTTCTGATTTGTCTTAAAATAGTTACAGATGCAATATTACCCCATTGCTTTGCTAACTCCTTTGATGTTTTATTCATATTAGCTTTAAAAAATTCTGAATCTTTTATCTTATGACTATGTCCTTTCTGATAACCAGTTGCTGCTTCTAAAGTACCTTGCTTATCTTTTAATTTTTTCCATTTATATATAGTATCACGACTTACATTAAATAATTTACTTACCTTACTTATTCGTATCCCTGCTTCTACAGCTTTTATAACTCTTAGTCTTAGTTCTATTGCATATGCTCGTGCCATATCTCTTTACATGCTTGTTAATATTTGCTTACTATAACATGATACTCTCGCTCTGTCAGTACCTTAATGACTTATGCTACAAAACTTACGCTATGTTTGATATAATGCCCATGAATTAAGGGATATTATGAAGTGCTTCACTATAAAACATTGCTGTGTAATAAGAGTTTTTAGCATATTTGCTATAACATAGCGTAAGTTTTGGCTATATAACCCTGATATTAATAAGTTTTGGGTAATAGATTATCGAATTTTTGCACCTGATCATGATGGAGCAACAAAACTAGAACACCTATTAAACATGTTAAATAATGCTGTTTATAGCAAGAAGATTCCTTTTCAAACAGTACTTTTTGACACATGGTATTCTACACACAAAATTATGCAACATGTTGACTCTCTGGGGAAATATTATTATGCCCCTATTAAAGCCAACAAAACTTACGCTATGTTATAGCAAATATGCTAAAAACTCTTATTACACAGCAATGTTTTATAGTGAAGCACTTCATAATATCCCTTAATTCATGGGCATTATATCAAACATAGCATAAGTTTTGCCAATAGAAACGTTAGTAAAACGCACGATTCTAAACCTTATAAAGCTGTAAAAGAGTTGACATTTTCAGATGAAGAGATCAGGCATGGAGTAGAGATTCATATAAAAGGCTTTGCTAAAAATAAGCATGTTAATTTGTTTAAATTTACTGTTTCTACCAACAGAGTTGAGTATGTTGTTACCAATAACAAAACTCACAAATCTTCTAAAGCTGCACAAGATGAGTGTGGCTTTCGATGGGTAATTGAGAGCATGCACAGAGAAATTAAGCAACTTACTGGGATAGAACGTTGTCAATGCAGGAAACAGCGTATTCAACGTAATCATATTAGTTGGGCATTTTTAGTTTGGGCATTTCTCAAAAGGACTGCAAATACAATCGGTAAAACGGTTTACCAAATAAAGTTAGGGCTTTTAGATGACTATATGCAACAACAGCTGCGTTCTCCATCTTTACGATATTTAGAACCAAACATAGCGTAAGTTTTGATGTTTAATAGGTGTTCTAGTTTTGTTGCTCCATCATGATCAGGTGCAAAAATTCGATAATCTATTACCCAAAACTTATTAATATCAGGGTTATAATATACCAGACTCACTACTCCTATACCTTTAGTAACTCTACCTGTAGCTCCACTGTACTGCGATCTTGCAATTTCTATTTGCTTCGTATTCCTTTTAATAAAAGTAATCCCCGCCGCAAGCAGCGGGGTATTTTAGAAGAAAGCTAGCTGATGATCCTCATGCAGTTTCTGATATTCCTTGCCTTGGTTTTTTACGTATTTTCCTATCATATTCTCATTTCCATGCTTACCTACCGTACTCGTAAAATATCCATCAGTCCAAAATTCTCCACCCCATAATTGTTTCTTTACCTGTGGACACTGTCTAAATATTTGACGAGCTGTAACACTTTTAATTGTTGTTACTATTTTTGTTACGCTATAGGTTGGTACAGATTGTACCAAAAAATGGACATGATCTTCATCAACCCCTATTTCTAAAAATTTTATTTGATATCTCTTTTCTATCTCTAAACATATTTCTCGTAATACTTGATCAACTGATACGTCAAACACTGCTCGGCGATATTTTGCTGGAAATACCATGTGATACAGCAGTACCGTAACATTATGACTTTTATGTATATATTTGCTCATTCCGCCATATTACGCCGCAAGCGGCGGGGAATATACCCAAAAGAGATTTAAAACCGTATCATCAAATATTGTATATCCATTAGATGAAAAAATAACATCATTCTTGATGTGTTCCCATAACAAAGAAGGTGTATATTTTTCATTCCTTAAAAATCTATTAATAACATCATGACTACATTTCTTTGCATGTTCAGCGTAGTAGGTTAAACTATAATTCTTTTGGCTAACTATTAAAAATTGACAATAATCTGTCCTATTAATTGGTATTGCTTGCAACTTTATCCTCTTGGACATGTTTAATTATTTTTACAATAATTTATCACTTTTTTACTCATAGCGTAAGTTTTGGCTTATAACCGCAGCGTATATATAATACGTGAGGATTATAAGCGAAAAGTAACGCCGCCAATTTTTCAAATAAAACGAGTCTACCAATTTCCACCAAGTGCATGGAAGACATTAACCATGCTACTTAAATGTGAAAGCTTAATAGAAACTCCATCTATTTCGTTCTATAACATATTCTGTTTAGCAGTAAGTACTGTAAATAATCTATATTACCATGTTTATAACACTGATTCGCTAATTTAAAAATAAGAGGTTAAGGCTACTTCATTTTGTTGCCAGATACGAAAATTATTACTCACTGTTTGCTGAGCCGATAAAGCGTCCATAACCTCACCAAAAGCTGTACGCACAGTTGCTTTATACATAGCTATGTATTGTTGTTTAGTGCTTTCCACAATCTCTACATTAGCCTTAGTTTTACCGAAATCAAAGATAGGACCAGCTATAGTACCACCTACTTGCCAAGTCTCAGCTGAGCTACCAAATAGAGTATTTAACTTATTACTGCCAAAACCTAATAAACCTGTTAAAGAAATCTGCGGAAAATAAGTGGCTTTCACTGCTCTTAAATTACTATCAGCTGCAAATAAATTCTGCTCTGCTGCCTTAATATCCGGTCTTTGTCCTAAAAGTTCTGATGGTAATACAGGCGTAGTAGGAAAATAATCTATAGGCTTATCACGATAAACTAAGCCATTTACTATATTTTCAGGGGAGCAGCCTAATAAAATCTTTAAAGCTGTTTCATGCTCCTGTCTTTTAGTTGCTTGGTTAGATATATTTGTTTATCCAATGCTAGAATATTAAAATAGCTGATAGCCACATTACTTATAACTGTTAGCCGTACTGCCTCCTTGCTATATTCGCTTGCTAGCAAGGTTCTACGGGCTGATTCACTAGCATTAGCAGCTAGTCCCCATAATTCTATTTCGTAATTAAGTACACTACCAAGCCCAAAATTATTAGAAATTTTTGGCTGATTTGGTTGTTTTAATTGTTTACTAATCTTTGTGCGATTGCTACTTCCTTGTAGATTAATCTGTGGAAATCTATAAGAATTAACAAGGTTATATTGAGCTGTTGCAGCTGCGACATTGCTCATTGCAAGTTCAATATCAGAGTTATAGCTTAATGCGATAAGGTAGTGATTTTTTAAGAGCATAGTAAACAGCATCAAAAAAGTGCTCAAAATTAGAAATAGTTTTTCTTATTTCATTCTTGATTTTAAACCAGTAATGCTCAATAGGATTTAAGTCAGGAGAGTAAGTTGGTAAAAATAAAATACTGCAACCAACAGATTCAATTAACGTTTTCACTTTTGTACTTTTATGAAAATTAATATTATCCATTACTACTATCTGACCAGCCTTTAATTCCTTGATCAATATCTCTTGTACATAAGTTTCAAAAATGTCCTTATTACATGTCCCATCAAATATTATTGGGGCAATAATATCTTTGACACACAGCCCAGCAATCATACTAATCCGTGATTTATGTTGATAGACCTTTTCACCATAACATCTTTGACCGATAATGCTCCACCCGTGTTCTCTACAGCTATTATCTTCTATCCCAGACTCATCGATAAATACTAAATCTTGTTTATCTATAGTTTTTAGTTTCAATATAAACTCATTCCTTAGACCAATATCCCTTTTGGGATGAAGAAAAGTTTTTTTTATAACTATAACCTAATTTATTAAGCAATCTTGATATCGTACTTGCAGATACTTTTTGACTCCAGTTATTAGCTAGCTCCATGGTGGTTTTATCAAAATTTAATTCTATAAATTTTTTAAATCCCTCTATGTCTCTTATTATTCTACGATGTCCTGTATGATAACCACTTTTTGCTTTGACATCCCCAGTTTGTTTCTTTAATTTTTTCCACTCTATTATAGTCTTCCTACTAATAGAGTATATCTCTGAAGTCTCTTTTATTGTTTTACCATCTGTTAAACTTTTTATTACTCGTATTCTTAAATCGTATGAATATGCCTTTGCCATAAGTTTTTCATTTAGTATAATCCAACTCATACTATAAGTCACTACCTTATCGCATTAAGCTATATTAGCTAAAGATTCCTCAATTAAGTTATTAAGTACCGGATCGTTAAATTGTAACCACCATTTAGAAATATGGTTATTTTGAGATGCTAATGAATAATTATTCCAACTATTAGGTAATGGAAGGTTAGGGGGGGATCATATGTTGCTTTACAGCTGCATAGTAGTAGAAGTGATAGAATTATAACATTCTTGTAGAACGACGTAGCTAATTTTTGAAATTCATCGAGTATATTCATTAAAATTAAGATAAATTAATATTACTTAATTTTAATTATGATTCTTTAAACTATTATGTCAATATACTGCGATCTTTTTTCAACTAACTATTTTTAAACCATGTAATAATGTTACTAACTTCTCTGAAATAACTTTAATATTATAGGTTTGCGTTAGTTTTAGATAAGCTTTTTGGGAAAATTGTTCTGCTTTTTGTGGATTGTCTATTAGGTAGGCAATGCTTTTGGCTAAATCTTCCGGTGATCTGGCTTTACAAATTAATCTATCTTGCATATGTTTTAAGATTTCGCTTGGACCTTCAGTATCTGTACTAACTATAGGTAGACTATTTTCCATTGCCTCAAGTACTATGATGCCAAACGGTTCATGTAGTGATGGAAGGCAAAAAATATCAATTTGTTCAAAAAATTTATCTTTATCATTAACCCATCCTGTAAATAATATTTTATCTTGTAAGTTAAGTTTATTTACTAAAGCAGTTAGATTATCTTGTTCCTCTCCATTACCACCTATAACTGCTTGAACTTCATAGTTTTTGTCCTGTAAAATTTTGATAGCATTAATAAAAACATCAACACCTTTTTTAGCTACGAACCTTGCTAGTACGCCAATTACCACCGGTTTTTTATATGATTTATTAGGAGTAAATTCTTTAGTGATATTTATCATATTTGGTAGGATAAATATTTTAGATTCAGAAAAGTTATTTTTTAATAAATGCTCTTTCATATGATGCGTTAAAGCAATAACAAAATCGCATCCACGCAAGGCTTTTATGCTATAGTTATGAGCAATGCCAATTAGTTTAGTTTTAGGCGTTTTAGCAAGTTTACTAAAATTTATTGCTCTATTCCCATGAGCTATAATAATATCAGGCTTAGTTTTATAGATTTTATATTTCAGAACAAGAACTGAAATTAAGTCAAAAGATAACAAGTTAGGGATCTTAAAATTGCTAGATATAAACGAATTTATTTTTGCCTTGTAGGAGGTAACATTTATTACCTCAATATTTTGCATTTCAAGAGCTGTGTTATAGTCTAAAAAAGCTTGTTGTATGCCACCAAGATCACGGCTTAGCATAATATTTAGTATCTTCATTTTTACTTTAATTGCTCAATTTCTTCTTTAGTTAAATCGGTAAAATCGATAATTTCTTCTAAAGGCCTATTTTTAGCTAACATTTTTTTAGCCAAAGCAATTTTTGATTCTTTTAAATTAGCCCTAGCTTCACCTCGTGCCTCACCTCTAGCTTCGGCATCCATAATTTTCTGCTCTTCTACAGCTAAATTATCCATTTCGGTTTTTACCATTTTTTCATAGGTGTTGAGTTCTTCTTCCGACCAACTAGCTTGATCTAAAGCGTAAAAAGCTTTTTTCATAATAAGATCAGGACCTATTAAATGCTCCATTTCTTCTAATGTACTTTCATGTGCATGTTTAAAAAAATATGCCCATTTTTCTTGAAGATTCTCTAATTGATTTAGTTCTTTGTTAAATTTCTCTAATTCTAAAAAAATAAAATAAAAATTCTGTAAATCATTCTCATAGGTTTTAGTATCAAGTAGCCTATGGTTTGATCTCCAGTCCTTTTTATTTGGGAATAGGACAAAATCAGCAATAGCAAGGAATATGACGCCTTTTAGCTTTGCATATACTGCCATTTTTTTATGATGTTTATCCTCTTTAATTATTTGTCTTGAATAAGCTTTGGCTGCATAAAGTTGGGCTCTTTTTTCAAAGCCTGGATGTTTACTTACCGGCATTTCTACAATAAATTGCGTGCCATTTTCATCTTTGCACAACACGTCAAGGATAGATTGTCTATAAACTGCAATATCAGGGTCTTGATTAGTTTTTAAGAAAGTAACTTCTTTAATTTGTTCTTCTCCTGTATAACCTAAAATATCATTTAAGAAATGGATAAGTATGTCCTTATTCTTTTCAGTGCCGAAAATTTTTAAAAAGGCATAATTATTTTTAGGATCTAAGAAACGTGAAAGTAGCATTTGAAATCTATTTTGATATATAATAACTTCATTATAGCAAATTCTAAGAAATTTGCTATAATACAATCTTAAATATTAGAATTACATTATGAGTAGTAAGATTAACTTTGTAAAAATGCATGGTCTTGGTAATGATTTCGTTATTATTAACAAGAAAGATTTAACTGGTACATACGATTTATCACAACTGGCAAAGAGTATGGCAGAACGTCATTTAGGTATTGGATGCGATCAATTTATTATCTACGAAGAGCAAAATGATTCTTACGAAATGATTATCTATAATATTGATGGTTCTAGTGCTAAATTATGCGGTAATGCTACGAGATGTTTAGCAAAATTGATCTATCTTGATACAGGTAAAAAAGATATTACTGTAGTAGTAGGTAATAAGAAATTATTATGTCATGTTATAGATGCAAATAATATTAGTGTTAATGTAGGTGGGGTTAGTTTTAATGAATCTTGGATGCCAAGTCGTGATAATATTTGGGAGTTTGCTGAACGTTATATGATTGATTTAAAGGAAACTATTTGTGTTGATATCAGTAATCCGCATTTGGTTATTTTTAGTAAGTTAGAGCTGCAAGATCAAAAAATTGTCGGTGAGAAATTACAGGATAAAGATTTGTTTATAGATGGTGTTAATGTTAATTTTGCCGAGGTTAGGGATAATAAAATTTATCTATCAGTTTGGGAGCGTGGAGCAGGACTAACTCTTGCTTGTGGTAGTGGTGCTTGCGGTAGCTTTGCTGCTGGTTTAAAGCTCGGTTTTATTCACTCACCATGTAAAGTAGTATTTAAACATGGTAACCTTATTATGAAAGAGGAAAATGGTAATATAATAATGCAAGGACCGGCTACGATGGTAGCTCAAGGGGTATATTATTGTGAGTAATCTTAAGCAAGAAATAGTAACATTTGGTTGCCGCCTTAATATCTATGAAAGCGAGATAATTATGAAAAATCTTGCAGCTTCAGGGCTTGACAATGTCGCAGTATTTAATACTTGTGCAGTAACAAAATCTGCTGAAAAACAAGCACGTCAAGCTATTCGTGCCGCTAAAAAAAATAATCCTGATTTAAAAATTATTGTCACCGGTTGTAGTGCTCAAACTAATCCTAAAATGTATGGCGATATGCCAGAAGTTAACAAGGTTATAGGTAATGAGGAAAAGCTGCTGCCAAGTCATTATCAAATTAATGATGAAAAAGTAGTTGTTAACGATATAATGTCAGTGAAAGAGACCGCAAACCATCTAATTAGTAGTTTTGATGGCAAATCTCGGGCTTTTATTCAGGTGCAAAATGGTTGCGATCATAATTGTACTTTTTGTATAATTCCCTATGGTAGAGGTAGAAGCAGGTCAACAGCGATCGGAGCTATAGCCGAACAAGTGAAGCATTTAGTATTAAATGGCTTTAAGGAAGTGGTTTTTACCGGTGTTGATGTTACGGCTTATGGTGGTGATTTGCCCGGAAGCCCAACCTTTGCTCAGATGATAAAAAGGGTTTTAAATTTAGTTCCAGATTTAAAAAGGCTTCGGCTATCTTCGGTAGATGTAGCCGAAATAGATGATGAGCTTTTTGAGCTTTTAGCCTATAATAAAAGAATAATGCCGCATTTTCATATTAGTTTGCAAGCAGGCGATGATATGATATTAAAGCGGATGAAAAGACGGCATAATAGAGCTGAAATAATCGAATTTTGTAACAGGCTGCGAGCAATTAGACCTGAAGTATCTTTTGGAGCTGATATTATAGCAGGTTTTCCAACGGAAACCCCTGAAATATTTGAAAATACTAGGAAGTTAATTGCAGAAGCTGAGTTGCAATATTTACATGTTTTTCCGTATTCGGAGCGTGAGGGAACACCGGCGGCTCGTATGCCCCAAGTACCGAAAGCTATAAGAAAAGAAAGAGCTGAAATTCTAAGACAAGAAGGGCAGAAGCAATTAGCTAAGTTTTTCAGGAAGCATATAGGGCAGAAAGTGGAGTTATTAGTAGAGAATAATAATATAGCTCACACAGAGAATTTTATACCGGTAAAGCTCGATGAACCACTAGAAATAGGGCAGATATTTAAAGCGAAGCTAGTGGGGATGGAGGATGGATGTATGAAATGTGTATTAGTTTAATCAATGGGGTCATCCTGTTGTTTGTCCACGGGATGACAATATAATTGGATTCCCTCCATTGTTGGGAATGACATAGAGCTATGCAGTGGCATATAAAATACAATAAAAACAAAAAATCATGGATAATATAGAAACAATATTAAGGCTGGCGGAAGAGAAAATTTTGCTCGTGCAAAGCTTAAAAACTTTACAAGAATATAAAGTAGAGTTTTTTGGTAAAAATGGCATAGTTACTAATGAGCTTAAAAAGTTAGGTTCTTTAAGTGAGCAGGATCGCAAAGAATTTGGCTTAAAAATCAATAAGTTAAAAGAAGAAATACAGAATATAATAAAAGCCAAAGAAGAAATTTTGGAAGAAGAGGAATTAAATCTTAAACTCTCTAGTGATAAAATTGATTTAACTATTCCAGCAAGAAAATATAAGCAAGGTTCAATTCACCCAATAACTCAGTGTATGGAGGAATTAATCCAAGTATTTGCTAAGTTTGGTTTTTCGATAGAAAGCGGTCCGAATATTGATAATGATTTTCATAATTTTACTGCTCTTAATTTTGAGGATGACCATCCTGCAAGGCAAATGCATGATACTTTCTATTTAAAAGGTCAGGAAAATGATAAGCCGTTACTGCTTCGTACTCATACATCCACAGTGCAGATTAGAGCAATGAAAAACGGCAAACCGCCTTTTAGATTTATAGCACCAGGTAGGACTTATAGATCGGATTCTGACATGACTCATACGCCGATGTTTCACCAAATAGAGGGGCTTGTTATTGATAAAGATATTAATATGGGACATTTAAAATATGTCATCACGGAATTTATAAGAAACTTTTTTGAAAACTCGAATATTGAACTACGTTTTAGACCAAGCTTCTTCCCATTTACTGAACCTTCAGCCGAAGTTGATATTAGGATGAGCAAAACTGATAAATGGCTTGAGGTTTTGGGCTGTGGAATGGTTCACCCAAACGTACTTAAAAATGTCGGCATTGATAGTAGCCAATATCAAGGCTTTGCTTTTGGACTTGGGGTAGAGCGTTTTGCGATGCTGAAATATAATATTAAAGATTTAAGACAATTTTTTGAAGGTGATATGCGTTGGCTCAAACATTATAGCTTCTCAGGCTTTGATATACCAAATTTAGCAAGAAGGCTTACGAAATGAAATTTACCTTCTCATGGTTAAAACAGTTTTTAGATACATCAGCTTCAGTTACTGAAATTGCTGAAAGCTTAACTGCTATTGGGCTTGAAGTAGAAGAAATAATTGACAAAGCGGCAGATCTACAAAAGTTTGAAGTAGCATATATAGTAAGTACTAAACCACATCCCTCAGCCGATAAATTAAAGATTTGTGAAGTTGAAACCAAGAACGGCAATTTGCAAATAGTTTGCGGTGCAAGCAATGCAAGAGCCGGCATAAAAGTAGTACTGGCTAATATCGGTGTTGAAATTCCCAATGGCAAATTTAAGATTAAGGAATCTAATATTAGAGGGGCAAAAAGTTGCGGTATGCTTTGTTCTGAAGAGGAATTATTATTAGCTTCTGAGTCTGAGGGGATTATGGAGTTACCTGAAGATGCCGTAATCGGTGAGTCTTTTACCAAATGTTACGGCTTAGACGGTCAAGTATTTGTTATTAACGTTACTCCTAACCGCGGAGATGCTTTAGGGGTTTATGGCATCGCAAGAGATTTGGCAGCAAAAGGAATCGGGACGCTAAAAGAGCTAGAAATCCCTGAGGTGAAAAGTACATTTAGTTCCAAAGTAAAGCTTAGTGTACAAGATAAAGAAGCTTGCCCATTATTTACGTTCAGAGAAATACGAAATTTAAAGAATAAACCAAGCCCTGATTGGCTCCAGAAATTGCTTAAAAATATTGGTGTAAAGCCTATATCAAGCATAGTTGATGTGACAAATTATATGTCCTATAGCTTCGGTCAACCAATGCATGCTTATGATGCGGATAAGTTAAGGGGGGATGTTAGTGTAAGTCGTCATTGCGAGGAAAATGTCATCCCGCGGCTTGACCGCGGGATCCAAGAAAATTCCAAAGATACCGTGGTCAAGCCACGGTATGACAGTGATGACAAAAATGGATTCCACGCCCTGAACGATAAACAATATCTACTTAATGAAAGCGATCTAGTTGTAAAGGACGATAATGGCGTGCAAGCTTTAGCTGGTATCATTGGCGGAGTTAGTACTAGCTGTGATAGTAATACAACTAATATCTTACTAGAAGCTGCTTGTTTTAATGCTAAGATGGTTGCAGCGAGCGGTAGGCGGCTACAAATCGATACTGATTCTAGATATCGTTTTGAACGTAATATTGATAGAAACTTTATCGAAAAAGCTTTAAATATAGCAACTGACCTTATTTTATCAATATGTGATGGTGGTGAAGTATCAGAAATAGTAATATCTGGTAAAAAAGAACCCGCAAAAAAAACGTTGGATTTTCCAGCAGATTATCTACAAAAAATTACTGGAATTAAATTAAATATCAAAGAGATAGAGGCTGTTTTAAATAAACTTGGATTTGCTACCGATACCGAAAAAGATGTAATACAAGTAACTCCTCCGGCTTGGCGTCATGATATAAATATTTTAGAGGATGTTGTAGAAGAAATAACCCGTGTTTATGGTTATGATAAGATAGAGAACATAAAACTACCGGAATTAGACCAAGATAATAACCGTTTAAGAGAACATAAAAGAATCTCAAGCTTTAAAAGGATACTTGCAAGCAAAGGTTATGATGAGGTAGTTACCAACTCATTTATGAATAGCAAGGATGCTAAATTATTTGCTGAGCTAAAAGATGAGCTATTTTTGCTGAATCCTATAAGCGTTGAGGATGATTATATGCGTCCTACTATCGTGCCAAATTTACTTGATATAGTTCGAAAAAACCTTGCACGTTCTATAAAAGATATGGCTTTTTTTGAAGTTGGTCCAAATTTTATAGGGTTAAATACGGAAGCAACCTATTTAACGGCAATTTTAACAGGTTCATATAATAATAAAAACCCTCACTCAATGGGGCGTAGCTACGATATTTTTGATCTTAAAAGTGATTTAGAAAATATCTTTGATTATGCAGGATTATCTATAGAGAAATGTATTGTACCAAATCAGGCTACACCTTTATATTATCATCCGACTAGATCGGTAAATTTAGCCTTGGGGAAAAATTTATTAGGATCTTTTGGGCAGATACATCCTAAAATATTAAAGCATTATGATATTAAAGAGGACGTATTTGCGTTTGAGCTAAATATAACAAATTTACCTGCACCTAAAGCTAAATTTGGCAAGAGAGACGAGTTTATAATATCTGATTACCAAGCTAATTTTAGAGATTACGCATTTATTATAACTCATGATCAACCAGTTGGTGAAATAATATCATACATAAATAATTTTAACAAAAAGCTTGTCAAATCAGTTATATTATTTGATATTTATAGCGGTGATAAATTACCTTCAGATAAAAAGTCTATTGCAATTAGAGTAGGGCTTCAAGCTGATGATCGTACTTTAAATGAAGATAATTTAAATTCATTCAGCAAAGATTTAGTTACTGCAATAGAACAAAAATTTCAAGGAACATTAAGAGAGTAACAATATGTTAAAGGTAATAGTTGAGACAAAAACATTAGTTCAAGCACTTGGTTTTGCTAGTTCTGTTGTTGAAAAACGTAATGTAATATCCGAGCTTGCAAATATTAAATTATCAGCAAAGGATGGGCTGTTAGAGCTTAGCTCTACCAATATGGACTTATATTTAAGCCAAAAAATAGGAGTACAGGTAGTAAGTGAAGGCGAGCTTACTGTCTCCACTAAAACTTTAAATGATATAGTGAGAAAGCTTCCTGATTCAGAGCTTACCTTAACTGATTTAGGTACTACAGGGCTTGAAATAACAGGAAAAAATTGTCGCTTTAATTTATTTACTCTGCCGGTAGAGTCTTTTCCTGTGATGGATAATATTAATCCAGAAGCTAGCTTTAAAATTTCTTGTGCCGAGTTTGCTAAAATAATCGAATCAACAAAATTTTCGGTTTCTTTAGATGAGACTCGTTATAATCTAAACGGCATTTATTTGCATGTAAAAGATGGAGAGTTTTACGCAGCAAGTACCGATGGGCATAGGCTTTCCGTTTCGTCTGTAGAATTAGCTGAAAAAATAGATGATTTCGGTGTTATATTGCCGCAAAAAAGTGCTGAAGAGATTTTAAAAATAGTAAAAGATTCTAAAAATGCAAATGCGGATATAGAAATACTTTTAAGCAGTAATAAGATTAAGTTCATATGCAATGAAAATGTTATTATGCTATCAAAACTAATTGATGGTACTTTCCCTGATTACAGTAGCTTTATTCCAGAAAATAGCAGCTCAAAACTAGTAATTAACCGCAAAATATTTGCCGATACTATCGAGCGAATAGCAATAATAACAGTTGAAAAGTTCAGAGCTGTGAAATTGTCACTATCCGGTGAAGCTCTAGAGATCAGTGCAATAGGGGAAGCACGAGGAAATGCAAAAGAAGTTATTAATTCTTCAAAAGAGACAGAAAATTTTTACGAGTATAGTGGTGAAACTAATTTAGATATAGGCTTCAATCCGCAATATTTAGAAGATGTTCTAAAGGTTATAAAATCAGATTTAGTAGAGCTATATTTCTCAAGCGTTTCAGCTCCTGTACTCATTAAATTCCCTGAAAGCCCTAAGGATATATTTGTCGTCATGCCTGTAAAAGTATAGTATAGTCGTTTAATTTGAACAAGTTTCTTGTACCTAAGTTTTTACATGGTTCTGATGTCATTCCTGCGGAAGCGGGAATCCAGAAAAATAAACATAATTAACGCTATGTTCTTTACCGTCACTCCCCTTAATCTTAAATTCTAAATTTGAGTTATTTATTTCTACATCACAACTTATACAACAAAGTTTAGATAATCCTATAATATTTTCATCTAATTTGTTATTAGGATCACTGTTTCTTTTTCTTAAATAATCGACAATTCGCATTTCAGCGTGTCCTTTATTGTCTAATGGACCATCATATAGCATAAGTCATTAAGGTACTGACAGAGCGAGAGTATCATGTTATAGTAAGCAAATATTAACAAGCATGTAAAGAGATATGGCACGAGCATATGCAATAGAACTAAGACTAAGAGTTATAAAAGCTGTAGAAGCAGGGATACGAATAAGTAAGGTAAGTAAATTATTTAATGTAAGTCGTGATACTATATATAAATGGAAAAAATTAAAAGATAAGCAAGGTACTTTAGAAGCAGCAACTGGTTATCAGAAAGGACATAGTCATAAGATAAAAGATTCAGAATCTTTTAAAGAATTTTTTAAAGCTAATATGAATAAAACATCAAAGGAGTTAGCAAAGCAATGGGGTAATATTGCATCTGTAACTATTTTAAGACAAATCAGAAAACTTGGCTATAGCTATAAACAAAACTCATTTTCATCCGAAAAGAGATATTAAATTAAGAAATGAATTTATAGCAAAGATACAAACCATCACAAAAGACAAATTAGTATATCTTGATGAATCTGGAATAGAGGATAATGCTTGCAAAGAGTATGGATGGAGCATTATAGGACAAAGGTGTTATGGAGAAAAGGTGTATCAACATAAATTTAGAATAAGTATGATAGCTGGTCTTTGTAATGGTAATCTTATTGCTCCTGTAATATTTGAAGGTAATTGTAATACAGAGGTCTTTAAAACTTATATTAGGGATGTATTAATTACAGAATTACAACCTGGGCAAACCGTTATTATGGATAACATTAATTTTCATAAAAATTCTAAAGTTAAAGAGTTCATTGAATCCGTTGGTTGTACCATATTGTATTTACCAACTTACTCTCCTGATTTAAATCCTATAGAGCATTACTGGTTTAAGATAAAAAATGAAATTAGGAAAGTTGTAGGAGATTTTGAAACATTTTATGATGCTGTTTTTAATACTATTAAATTGTCAGTATCTTAATGATTTATGCTATAATTAATTTTCTTTAAAGTAAGACTCCAAAACTTACGCTATGTTTGGTTCTAAATATCGTAAAGATGGAGAACGCACAGCTGTTGTTGCATATAGTCATCTAAAAGCCCTAACTTTATTTGGTAAACCGTTTTACCGATTGTATTTGCAGTCCTTTTGAGAAATGCCCAAACTAAAAATGCCCAACTAATATGATTACGTTGAATACGCTGTTTCCTGCATTGACAACGTTCTATCCCAGTAAGTTGCTTAATTTCTCTGTGCATGCTCTCAATTACCCATCGAAAGCCACACTCATCTTGTGCAGCTTTAGAAGATTTTTGAGTTTTGTTATTGGTAACAACATACTCAACTCTGTTGGTAGAAACAGTAAATTTAAACAAATTAACATGCTTATTTTTAGCAAAGCCTTTTATATGAATCTCTACTCCATGCCTGATCTCTTCATCTGAAAATGTCAACTCTTTTACAGCTTTATAAGGTTTACAAAACTTACGCTATGAGTAAAAAAGTGATAAATTATTGTAAAAATAATTAAACATGTCAAAGAGGATAAAGTTGCAAGCAATACCAATTAATAGGACAGATTATTGTCAATTTTTAATAGTTAGCCAAAAGAATTATAGCAAAACTTACGCTATGTTATAGCAAATATGCTAAAAACTCTTATTACACAGCAATGTTTTATAGTGAAGCACTTCATAATATCCCTTAATTCATGGGCATTATATCAAACATAGCGTAAGTTTTGATAGTTTAACCTACTACGCTGAACATGCAAAGAAATGTAGTCATGATGTTATTAATAGATTTTTAAGGAATGAAAAATATACACCTTCTTTGTTATGGGAACACATCAAGAATGATGTTATTTTTTCATCTAATGGATATACAATATTTGATGATACGGTTTTAAATAAAAGGAATACGAAGCAAATAGAAATTGCAAGATCGCAGTACAGTGGAGCTACAGGTAGAGTTACTAAAGGTATAGGAGTAGTGAGTCTGGTATATTATAACCCTGATATTAATAAGTTTTGGGTAATAGATTATCGAATTTTTGCACCTGATCATGATGGAGCAACAAAACTAGAACACCTATTAAACATGTTAAATAATGCTGTTTATAGCAAGAAGATTCCTTTTCAAACAGTACTTTTTGACACATGGTATTCTACACACAAAATTATGCAACATGTTGACTCTCTGGGGAAATATTATTATGCCCCTATTAAAGCCAATAGAAACGTTAGTAAAACGCACGATTCTAAACCTTATAAAGCTGTAAAAGAGTTGACATTTTCAGATGAAGAGATCAGGCATGGAGTAGAGATTCATATAAAAGGCTTTGCTAAAAATAAGCATGTTAATTTGTTTAAATTTACTGTTTCTACCAACAGAGTTGAGTATGTTGTTACCAATAACAAAACTCACAAATCTTCTAAAGCTGCACAAGATGAGTGTGGCTTTCGATGGGTAATTGAGAGCATGCACAGAGAAATTAAGCAACTTACTGGGATAGAACGTTGTCAATGCAGGAAACAGCGTATTCAACGTAATCATATTAGTTGGGCATTTTTAGTTTGGGCATTTCTCAAAAGGACTGCAAATACAATCGGTAAAACGGTTTACCAAATAAAGTTAGGGCTTTTAGATGACTATATGCAACAACAGCTGCGTTCTCCATCTTTACGATATTTAGAACCAAACATAGCGTAAGTTTTGTTTAGAATCGTGCGTTTTACTAACGTTTCTATTGGCTTTAATAGGGGCATAATAATATTTCCCCAGAGAGTCAACATGTTGCATAATTTTGTGTGTAGAATACCATGTGTCAAAAAGTACTGTTTGAAAAGGAATCTTCTTGCTATAAACAGCATTATTTAACATGTTTAATAGGTGTTCTAGTTTTGTTGCTCCATCATGATCAGGTGCAAAAATTCGATAATCTATTACCCAAAACTTATTAATATCAGGGTTATAATATACCAGACTCACTACTCCTATACCTTTAGTAACTCTACCTGTAGCTCCACTGTACTGCGATCTTGCAATTTCTATTTGCTTCGTATTCCTCAAAACTTACGCTATGAGTAAAAAAGTGATAAATTATTGTAAAAATAATTAAACATGTCAAAGAGGATAAAGTTGCAAGCAATACCAATTAATAGGACAGATTATTGTCAATTTTTAATAGTTAGCCAAAAGAATTATAGTTTAACCTACTACGCTGAACATGCAAAGAAATGTAGTCATGATGTTATTAATAGATTTTTAAGGAATGAAAAATATACACCTTCTTTGTTATGGGAACACATCAAGAATGATGTTATTTTTTCATCTAATGGATATACAATATTTGATGATACGGTTTTAAATAAAAGGAATACGAAGCAAATAGAAATTGCAAGATCGCAGTACAGTGGAGCTACAGGTAGAGTTACTAAAGGTATAGGAGTAGTGAGTCTGGTATATTATAACCCTGATATTAATAAGTTTTGGGTAATAGATTATCGAATTTTTGCACCTGATCATGATGGAGCAACAAAACTAGAACACCTATTAAACATGTTAAATAATGCTGTTTATAGCAAGAAGATTCCTTTTCAAACAGTACTTTTTGACACATGGTATTCTACACACAAAATTATGCAACATGTTGACTCTCTGGGGAAATATTATTATGCCCCTATTAAAGCCAATAGAAACGTTAGTAAAACACACGATTCTAAACCTTATAAAGCTGTAAAAGAGTTGACATTTTCAGATGAAGAGATCAGGCATGGAGTAGAGATTCATATAAAAGGCTTTGCTAAAAATAAGCATGTTAATTTGTTTAAATTTACTGTTTCTACCAACAGAGTTGAGTATGTTGTTACCAATAACAAAACTCACAAATCTTCTAAAGCTGCACAAGATGAGTGTGGCTTTCGATGGGTAATTGAGAGCATGCACAGAGAAATTAAGCAACTTACTGGGATAGAACGTTGTCAATGCAGGAAACAGCGTATTCAACGTAATCATATTAGTTGGGCATTTTTAGTTTGGGCATTTCTCAAAAGGACTGCAAATACAATCGGTAAAACGGTTTACCAAATAAAGTTAGGACTTTTAGATGACTATATGCAACAACAGCTGCGTTCTCCATCTTTACGATATTTAGAACCAAACATAGCGTAAGTTTTGACTCAAGTCAGGAACTGCTACTTTATCTGCTTTATTTGATATAGCAATAAACTCTATTTTTGGAGTAGTTCCTCTTTTGATATACTTTAAATCACTATCACTTTTGAAGCCTATTATATAATCTAGCGGTGAAACTATGATTGATTTATTTGCGTTTACACTTCTTCCTGAATCAGGCTCAAACCCATCTACTGAAAGTGTTAAGTTAAAAGTAGCATTATAATATTTCTCAAGGTTCAGTGCAAAACTAGCATCCCCATTAGAATCGGTAGTAATATCGCCTAAGCGTTCGCTAAAAAATTCTTTATTTTCTTTACTGCTGTAAAATTTATAATCTTTAAAAGCAGGTACAAAGAATTGTGTTGGTCTAATATCGATGTACGAGCATGAGAGCTTTCCTTATTATCATTTTTATCTACGACAGATTTGCTAGCTTGAACTAACATAGGAATACCGGTTACCATAGAAGCAGTTTTGTTAAAAGTTACAGATTTCTCGTCTTTATCAATAAACTCTAAATTTAGTTTTACGCTATCGCCTACTTTTATTGAGGGTAATGCTATGCTACTTGGAAAAGATAGCACAAAACCTTTTGAGGGTATAAGATTGTCACCATGCTTGCTTATTCCTGTTACTACAAAATTTTCATCAATTAATATTTCTTTATTAGTGTAAGGAGTAAGGGTAGTAGAAGCCCAAACATCATTATATAAAATAATATCTTTAGGATTAGAAAAATAATTAACTTGACCTGGAATAATAAGCTTGTCGCCTATCTTAACTGAAATTTTTGCTGAGTTTTTAGTAATTTGAATATTGTCTTGATCTAAAATTAACAAACTTTGCATTTGTTTTCTAAGGCTAAACAACTTACCATCAACCATTAAAGTAAGGATTGGTCTGCCGTCATCACTCCCTGCAATCTCAAAGAAGCCTGCATTAATAGCAGCAGTAGCATTCGTACGCAAGGCTATTTCTTCTACTGTTTCTCTGCCTATAACCTGATTGTGAGCTTTAACTAGCTTTAAATTAAAACGTTTAGGATCAATAGTTAATATATGAATTATATGATTATCTTCCTTAGAAACTCTATAATTAACCCCTTGATTAGCATAAGTTTTAAAATTGAGTAACATTAGAGCTAGTAGGGAGAGTAATAATTTGTTCATGTGATACTCGTTTATCAGATATAGCATAAGTCATTAAGGTACTGACAGAGCGAGAGTATCATGTTATAGTAAGCAAATATTAACAAGCATGTAAAGAGATATGGCATGAGCATATGCAATAGAACTAAGACTAAGAGTTATAAAAGCTGTAGAAGCAGGGATACGAATAAGTAAGCAAAACTTACGCTATGTTTGGTTCTAAATATCGTAAAGATGGAGAACGCAGCTGTTGTTGCATATAGTCATCTAAAAGCCCTAACTTTATTTGGTAAACCGTTTTACCGATTGTATTTGCAGTCCTTTTGAGAAATGCCCAAACTAAAAATGCACAGCTAATATGATTACGTTGAATACGCTGTTTCCTGCATTGACAACGTTCTATCCCAGTAAGTTGCTTAATTTCTCTGTGCATGCTCTCAATTACCCATCAAAAGCCACACTCATCTTGTGCAGCTTTAGAAGATTTGTGAGTTTTGTTATTGGTAACAACATACTCAACTCTGTTGGTAGAAACAGTAAATTTAAACAAATTAACATGCTTATTTTTAGCAAAGCCTTTTATATGAATCTCTACTCCATGCCTGATCTCTTCATCTGAAAATATCAACTCTTTTACAGCTTTATAAGGTTTAGAATCGTGTGTTTTACTAACGTTTCTATTGGCTTTAATAGGGGCATAATAATATTTCCCCAGAGAGTCAACATGTTGCATAATTTTGTGTGTAGAATACCATGTGTCAAAAAGTACTGTTTGAACAGGAATCTTCTTGCTATAAACAGCATTATTTAACATGTTTAATAGGTGTTCTAGTTTTGTTGCTCCATCATGATCAGGTGCAAAAATTCGATAATCTATTACCCAAAACTTATTAATATCAGGGTTATAATATACCAGACTCACTACTCCTATACCTTTAGTAACTCTACCTGTAGCTCCACTGTACTGCGATCTTGCAATTTCTATTTGCTTCGTATTCCTTTTATTTAAAACCGTATCATCAAATATTGTATATCCATTAGATGAAAAAATAACATCATTCTTGATGTGTTCCCATAACAAAGAAGGTGTATATTTTTCATTCCTTAAAAATCTATTAATAACATCATGACTACATTTCTTTGCATGTTCAGCGTAGTAGGTTAAACTATAATTCTTTTGGCTAACTATTAAAAATTGACAATAATCTGTCCTATTAATTGGTATTGCTTGCAACTTTATCCTCTTTGACATGTTTAATTATTTTTACAATAATTTATCACTTTTTTACTCATAGCGTAAGTTTTGTAAGGTAAGTAAATTATTTAATGTAAGTCGTGATACTATATATAAATGGAAAAAATTAAAAGATAAGCAAGGTACTTTAGAAAGCAGCAACTGGTTATCAGAAAGGACATAGTCATAAGATAAAAGATTCAGAATCTTTTAAAGAATTTTTTAAAGCTAATATGAATAAAACATCAAAGGAGTTAGCAAAGCAATGGGGTAATATTGCATCTGTAACTATTTTAAGACAAATCAGAAAACTTGGCTATAGCTATAAACAAAACTCATTTTCATCCGAAAAGAGATATTAAATTAAGAAATGAATTTATAGCAAAGATACAAACCATCACAAAAGACAAATTAGTATATCTTGATGAATCTGGAATAGAGGATAATGCTTGCAAAGAGTATGGATGGAGCATTATAGGACAAAGGTGTTATGGAGAAAAGGTGTATCAACATAAATTTAGAATAAGTATGATAGCTGGTCTTTGTAATGGTAATCTTATTGCTCCTGTAATATTTGAAGGTAATTGTAATACAGAGGTCTTTAAAACTTATATTAGGGATGTATTAATTACAGAATTACAACCTGGGCAAACCGTTATTATGGATAACATTAATTTTCATAAAAATTCTAAAGTTAAAGAGTTAATTGAATCCGTTGGTTGTACCATATTGTATTTACCAACTTACTCTCCTGATTTAAATCCTATAGAGCATTACTGGTTTAAGATAAAAAATGAAATTAGGAAAGTTGTAGGAGATTTTGAAACATTTTATGATGCTGTTTTTAATACTATTAAATTGTCAGTATCTTAATGATTTATGCTATATATAAGCTATTCCAGTGCGTAGATCAAGAGGTGTTTTTAATGTCATTCCTGTGTAGACATTGTTGCATAGCTCGAAAAATGCCTTATATTTCATTCCCGCATAAGGCTTGCCTGCGTGGATCGAAAAGTATCTTCGGTGTCATCTAGTTGCTTGTACCTGCGGCATCCAGAAAATAATAAAAAATACTAATTTTATTAGTATTTTAACTGGCTTTAGTTTATAAATCACGGGATGACAGAGGAAAAATTGATCCACGCAATAATGTCGCAACTGTAAGGAGCGTGGCAATCTCATAAAATAGTATTAGACTTCGGAGAGTGCCACACGAGCGATGCTCGTTCGCAATGATGCTAACTATTTCTCTCTAAATGCCTTAAATGCTGTGTCGGTTACAGGGTCGAGTAGATATCTGAGCAGCGTTCTAGTACCGGTTACAATCTGTACTTCGGCTTGCATACCTGGATGTAATTCCAGGTTTTTTATTTTAGCAATTCTATTGAATTCATCCATGTCAATCTCTACCCTAGCAATATAGTAATTATCTTGCTGACCGGGATGCTGTCTTTCATCTTGAACAATGTCTGGTGATACACTGACTACTTTACCAGTAAATGTTGGAGTAGTACGTGATTTAAAAGCACTAAAGCGTATTTTTGCAACTAGTCCTTCATGCACTGAATCTATATTTTTTTGTGATACCTTTGCTTCTATAATTAGTGGATCGTTAGTAGGCGAAATTTCCATAATAGGTTGTCCGGTACCTATATAACCACCAATTGTATGATATTTTAGATTATTAATTATACCATCCACAGGTGATTTGATTACTATTCGATTAAGCGAGTCAGTTAAAGCGTTATATTTTTCTCTTAAGCTTGCCGCTTGTACCTGAGCTTCACGAAGTTCATTTAAAGTTCTTTCAGTATATTTATTTTGTTGAGTTATAATACTGATTTGAGCTTCAGTAATAGAGTGGTGCGTTCCTGCTATTTCCGTGTCAGTTGTTGCAACTTCACTTTTTGCACTAGCAACTCTTGCTTCTTGTTCTAATAAATCATTTTTTTGTACAAAGCCTTTATTTTGTAAAGTTCTTAAAGCCTTTAAACGTTCTTGGTAAACTTCGGCTGTTTTAGTTGCAGCAACTTTTTTTGCTTCTAAGCCTTCAACTCTCTTTTCAAGCTGCGAAATACGTTGTTGCAATGCATCTTTTTCTGAATTAAATACTTCTTTTCTTGATCTAAATAAATTTTCCTGAGTGTGAATTATTTTAGCGACTTCTGGTAAATTAATATCTTGCATTAAAAAATCAGAAAATTCTATTTGTTCTAAATTATCACGCTCAGCAATTAAACGATTTTCCGTAGCTAAAGCAGTACGATATTGGCTTAAAGTACTCTCATGGTCACTTTTTATTCTGGTTTCTTCAAGTTCTATTAGCTTATCACCTGTTTTAACTTTATCACCTTGTTTCACATAAATAGCTTTGATTATTCCACCTTCATTGTGCTGGATTGTCTTCTTATTAGTGCTTGGCATTAATATTCCAACTGCTACAGCTCCACTATCAAGCGGTGCAACAGCCATCCAAATACCACCGATTAATACTAAGAAAATAATAACATAAATACCAAAAAGTATAGGAGACCTTGCAGCTTGTGCAACGTTATTACGATCTTTATCGTTCTTCTTAGTAGTAAAATTAACAAATCTATCAAGTTTAAGCAGTAAAAATTCTATTACTTGTGAGGTCTTTTTTAATGCTCCATTGATCAAAGCTTTACGTTTAGAGCTTTGACCTTTAAGGCTTAGTGAATTTTCTCTCAAGGACAGTAATTGCTTCAACTGTTCTGGCGTAATTTGAGGTTTATTGTTTTTTAAGTCCTGCATAATATTCAATCATTATTATTTTTTGTCATTACAAGGAGCGTAGCGACACGTGGCAACCTCGTTAAGATAAATTTCTGAGATTGCTTCGCAAAAACTTACGGTTTTTTCTCGCAATGACGATTTTGTACTATTTATTATTAATATGAATTGTGCCGCCTTTTAAAGTTTTAAAGTGGTTCTGAATTTCATCTGGCGTTCCATGAACTGCAACAGTTCCATCCTGTAATATTAAGATTTTGTCAACGACTGATAATACAGAAGGTCTATGTGAAATTACAACGACTGATATTCCTTTTAGTTTTGCTTGCTTTAAAGCACTAGCAAGTGCTACTTCACCAGCTTCATCTAAATTAGCATTAGGCTCGTCTAAAATTACTAGTTTTGGATCACCATAAAATGCTCTAGCAAGTCCTATACGTTGTCTTTGTCCGCCTGATAAATTAGAGCCGGCAGGACCTATATCTGAATCATAACCGTCAGGAAATCTTAATATCATTTCATGAGCACCAGCTAGTTTAGCTGCTTCAATAACTTTTTGAGGGTTAGCATTTTCTTCCATTCTAGCGATATTTTGCTTGATGCTACCACTAAAAAGCTCTATTCCTTGAGGTAAATAACCGACATGTCTGCCAAAATCTTCTCTATTCCAACGATAAATCTCAGCTTCATCTAAACGTACTGAGCCTGAGGATTCTCTCCATACCCCAACTATGATTTTGGCTAAAGTTGATTTTCCGGTTGCTGATGGTCCGATAATTGCTAAAATTTCACCTGGTTGTACTGCAAAACTAACACCTTTTAAAATATATTTTGGTGTGGGTGGTTGTGGCATATGCTTTGGAATAGGGTGAGCATAATAAATATTTTCTACATTTAAATGCCCTTCAACGTTTGGAATTGGCATTGCTTCATCACGAGAAGCATAAGTATTAAATAAATTATTGATATTTTTGAACGATTTAATAGCTCCGCTCATGCTTTTCCATAACTCAATAGCATTATCAAAAGGAGCAAGTGCTCTACCAACTATTATAGAACTCATAATCATATTACCAGGAGTCATTGATGCCCCATGAGTTTCTACAACAAGATAAGCACCAACGCCAGTAACTGCCATTTGCATTATGTTACGGATAAACCTTGAAAAGTTAGAAATGATGCCATTACGATAGCTAGCGGTTGATTGTTTATCAAGTGCTGCTAAGTTAAATTTATGCCAGTTTTTTGTAACATTTTTCATCATCCCCATTGCTTCGACTACTTCGGCATTTCTATTAGCAATATCGGCTTGCGTCATACCTTTAATCGAAAATTCTGTAGCTTCACCTAAGGTTTTGTTAGTGGCCGCCGCATTAAAGAAAGCAGTTGAAACTATTACAATTGCACCAAAAACCGTAATAAAACCGATATAAGGATGAATCGAGAAAATAACAGCAATATATATGATACTCCAAGGTGCATCAAATAAGGTATTAATTCCGGTACTTGTTAGGAATGTTTTAACGGATTGGAAATCACGTAATAGCTGGCTAGATTCCATATTTACACGTGTTGCTGCCGCTGAAATCGAAGAGGTAAAAATAACCGGTGCTACTGTTCGATCAAGCCATTCTCCCACTTTTATAAGAGTAAAAGAACGAGCAATTTGCAGTAACCCGTAAACAAAGTAAATATAAGCAATTATTATCGATAAATATAATAATGTATATAAATTACCACTACCAAGTACTCTATCTAAAACTTGCAAAGAATAAAGGGGGGTAATTAACATTAGTAAATTAATTACAAAGGCAAACCAAAAGACTATCCAGAAAGCTGTTCGGCACTCTCCAAGTGCGATCATCAAAGGATTTTTTTTATTTAAGGCAGTGTTTTTATTATCCATATTAATTATTTTATAAATAAGTTTTGATTAATTCTTTAGCAATTTGAACGCTATTTAAAGCAGCTCCTTTACGTAAATTATCGCATGTAATCCATAAATTTATGGCGTTCTCTTTACTTGCATCATCCCTAATGCGTGAGACATATACAGCATCTTCGCCTACTGCTTCAACCGGTGAAGTATACACTAAATCTCTAGTTTGTGAAACAATAATCCCGTCAGCATCTTCTAGTATTTCCTCAACTTCTTTAGCATCCACTTTACTACTAAATTCTATATTAACGGATATAGAATGACCAACAAATACAGGTACTCGTACAGAAGTTACGCTAACTTTAAGATGATTACCAATAATCTTCTGTAGTTCTAAAACAATTTTTGACTCTTCGCTTGTATAACCATCTTTATTTAAATCACCTATGTGAGGAAATAAATTGAATGCAATTTGTTTTGGAAACATATTGGGGCTTTTTTCTTCAAAGATATATTTAGATTTTGTTTGATCATAAAGTTCATCCATTCCTGCTTTACCTGCTCCGGATACTGATTGATAAGTAGATATTACAACTCTTTTTATACTTATTTCATTATCTAGCGGTTTAAGTACAACTGCAAGAGGAATCGCAATACAGTTAGGATTCGATATAATATTTTTAATGGTAAAGTCTTTAAGTGTTGATAAATTAGCCTCAGGTACAATTAAAGGTATATCTTCACTTAGTCTAAAAAAAGAAGATTTATCTATAACCACACAGTTTTTAGCAATAGCAATTGGTATAAACTTTTTTGATACTTCCGAACCTGCTGAAAAAAATGCAATATCTATTTCCTCAAAATCTAGATCATCTAAGCTACTTATTTGTAATACTTGCTCGCCAAAACTAACTTTTTTTCCAATAGAATTATTTGAAGCAACAGCATAGATTTTATTAATAGGAAAATTGCGTTCTGCTAGAATATTTAAGGTTTTACGACCGACATTTCCGGTAGCACCGATAACAGCAATATTATATTTCTTAGTCATTTTTATTTAATTAATCCAATAAGTTTTTCACCACCAATAATATGAAAATGGAAATGAAAAATAGTTTGTCCGGACTTCTCGCCTTTATTGGTGATTAAGCGATATCCGTCTTTATCTAGTCCTGCTTTATTTGCTATATCAGAAATCTTAGCAAAAAAATGTTTTATTTCTTCTACTGAAGCTTTAGAAATAAAATCGGGGTAATCGATATATTCATTTTTAGGTATAACAAATAATATGTACTAGTGCAACAGGTGCTATATCTTTAAATGCTAAAACCTGCTCATCTTCATAAATTACTTCTGCCGGTAAATTTTTATTGATAATTTTTGCAAAAATATTTTCTTTATTATACATAACTGTTACGTTCCAAAAATTTTAATTCAGCCTCTACTTGCGAACCTGCAACTACTATATCTTTAAGGGTATAATCATTTTTTTTTAAGTGATTTTCTCTAATATCAGCAGCAAAAAAACCGAATATTAACATGATAATTAGCTTTAATGCAAGCGTTAACTCAGATATATTAATTGCCATTGCTACTATATTAAGTGCTACAGCTATAATAACAGGTAACCACATTTTATGGTATAATGCCCAGAATACACTTAAAAGAGCTGCTGTCCATGAAAAACTTTCTTCAACGACAATAAAATTATTATTTTTTTGTGTAGGGTTAATGTATATTGCATATATATTCATTATTTAAACCTTGAAAATTCAAAAAAAGATAATTAACTATAACTGGATTACTCAAGTAATAATTAACATTATTTAATTATTATAAATAATGAATATATTACTTAATCAGCAAATTAATATCAATAAATTTTACATTATGTCAGATAATTTAGCCTTACATGGCACTACAATACTTTGTTTAAAAAAGAACGAAGAAATAATTATAGCAGCAGATGGACAAGTTTCACACGGCAATACAGTATTAAAATCTACTGCTCGAAAATTACGAACTATAGCAAATAATAAAATTATTGCAGGTTTTGCTGGTTCTACTGCTGACGGGCTTGCTTTATTTGAAAAGTTAGAAGTAAAAATAGAGCAACATAAGCATAATTTGCTTAGAAGTGCAGTTGAACTTGCCAAAGACTGGCGTAGTGATAAATATTTACGTCGTTTAGAAGCAATGATGATTGTTGCTGATCGCAATCATATACTAATTTTAACTGGTAATGGTGATGTTGTTGAGCCAGAGAATAATGTTGCAGCAATAGGCTCAGGCGGTCTATTCGCCTTATCCGCAGCACGTGCTTTAATGTCTTACGATAATCCTCTAACTGCTGAAGAAATTGCTTTAAAATCTATGAATATAGCAGCAGATCTTTGTGTATTTTCTAATCATAATATTATAACGGAAAAAGTTGTATGAAATCTACTAAAACTACTAATATTAATAAAAAAGACCCTATGGGGTTTACACCTTCTCAAATAGTTAACGAGCTTAACAGATTTATCGTAGGTCAAGAAAAAGCTAAAAAAGCCGTTGCTATTGCCCTTAGAAATCGTGGTCGTCGTAAAAGAGTAGAGGGAAACTTACGTAACGAAATAGTACCAAAAAATATCTTAATGATAGGTTCAACGGGAGTCGGTAAAACAGAAATTGCAAGAAGACTTGCTAAACTTACTAATTCTCCTTTTTATAAAATAGAAGCAACAAAGTTCACCGAGGTTGGCTATGTAGGGCGTGACGTAGAATCAATAATTCGTGATTTAGTAGAAATAGCTGTTAATACTCAAAAAACGATAGCTAAAACGGAAGTAGATATTAATGCACATGAGAAAGCAATCGAAAGAGTACTAGATAGTCTAGTAGGTAAGACTTCAAGTAGTGAGACAAGAGAAAAGTTTCAAGAAAAAATCTTAAGTGGCGAGCTTGATGACACGGAAATTGAAATTAGTGTAGCTGATACAGCTCCTGTAGGCGGAGGTAGCTTTGAAATACATGGCATGCCTGGGGCATCTATGGGAGTGCTTAATCTTGGTGATATAATAGGAAGAGCTTTTGGAACGACTAAAACTAAAACAAAAAAAATGTTAGTTAAAGAAGCGATGAGTATAATTTTATCAGAAGAGTCTGAAAAATTAATTGATCAAGAAAAAATCATCCAGCAGGCAATTAATTTAGTTGAAAATGATGGAATAGTATTTATTGATGAGATTGATAAGATTGCCTCAGTAGCTAATTCTGGAGTAAAAAATTCTGAAATAAGTAGAGAGGGTGTACAGAGGGATTTACTACCTTTGATTGAGGGAACAACAGTTAACACAAAATATGGTCCTGTTAAAACAGATCATATATTATTTATTGCTTCAGGAGCTTTCCATATAGCAAAACCCTCAGATTTATTACCTGAATTGCAAGGAAGATTACCTATTAGAGTAGAGCTGAATTCATTAACTAAAGAGGATATGATTAAGATATTACTTGAGCCTGAAACTAGCTTAATAAAGCAATATTCGGCTTTAATAGGTACTGAGAAAGTAGAACTTGAATTTACGAATTCCGCTATAGAGAAAATTGCAGATTACGCTACTACAGTTAATTTAGAAATTGAAGATATAGGAGCAAGAAGATTGCATACTATACTTGAGAATTTACTTGAAGATATAAGCTTTAGAGCTAGCGAAATGCAAGGTGAAAAAATATCTATAGATGATAAATTTGTAGAAAATCAATTATCAAAAATACTAACTAATCTTGACTTAGCAAAGTTTGTTTTGTAGTATGCCTTTACAATCAAAGGTAGTACTATTAAAACATGATAATTCATATAGCAAGTCTTACATTCAATGGGATTGATATCACTGATGTCGATGTGCAGGTACAAATATCCCCGGGTATACCTGCTTTTACCATAGTAGGGCTTGCTGATAAAACTATTGCTGAGTCAAAAGAGCAAGTTAAAGCAGCTTTATCTTCTATAGGGCTTGCATTACCCACCAAAAAAATCTTGATAAATTTAGCTCCAGCAGATTTAGTAAAAGAGGGTAGTCATTTCGACCTTGCAATTGCTTGTGCAATACTTACTGCTATGAATATTTTGCCAGAAACTGAAATAGCAGAATATCTAATAATAGGTGAGTTATCTTTAGATGGGTCAATATTGCCGGTAAATGGTGCATTGCCTGCGGCAATTGGTGCTACTGCTAGGAATAAGGGGCTAATTTGCTCA
Organism: Rickettsia endosymbiont of Gonocerus acuteangulatus; assembly: GCF_964026435.1. Lineage (NCBI taxonomy): Bacteria > Pseudomonadati > Pseudomonadota > Alphaproteobacteria > Rickettsiales > Rickettsiaceae > Rickettsia > Rickettsia endosymbiont of Gonocerus acuteangulatus. The sequence continues at coordinate 1,360,060 of NZ_OZ032147.1, read as the reverse complement.
AATAAAAACTCATCTGAAGTTGCTTGGTCAGGTAATGATAATATACTTGTAGCAGGTAATTTAATTAAGCTAGTAAATCATTTTAAAGGTTCGCAAGTTCTAAGTCCTCCAGAAGCTATCGTCCAAGACGAGCCAGTAAATTACCCTGATTTTAAAGATGTAAGAGGACAAAATATAGCTAAAAGAGCTTTAGAAATTGCTGCATCAGGTGGCATAATTTATTAATGTTTGGTTCTCCTGGGACAGGAAAATCAAGGCTTGCAAGCTGCTTGCCTGGGATACTGCCTAAAATGTCGGTGAGAGAGATTTTAGAATGTAGTATGGTAACAAGTATTGCTGGAAAGTTTTTAGATGGTAAGCTTACTAAAACAAGACCATTTAGAACTCCTCATCATTCATGTTCACTTGCTGCTATGGTTGGTGGTGGTGTTGGAAAAAAGGTAAGACCAGGGGAAATTACGCTTGCTCATAACGGAGTATTATTTTTAGATGAACTGCCTGAATTTCCTCAGCATGTTATTGAATCTTTAAGGCAACCTATCGAAAATGGTGAGATACTAATTTCAAGATCAAATGCTCATATAAAATATCCAGCAAATTTTCAACTAATAGCAGCTATGAATCCTTGTAAATGTGGATATTTAGGTGATGCTTATAAAGATTGTGTTAAAGCTCCAAAATGCGGAGATGATTATAAAATGAAAATTTCCGGTCCTATTATGGATAGATTTGATTTGCACATAGAAGTACCTAATATTAATATTTATAATTATGATTTAACAAATGAGAGTTCTGAAGAAAAATCAGAAGATATTGCTAAAAGAATAGAAAAGGTACGCACAATCCAAGAAAAAAGATATGAAGGTTATAATATTAAAACAAATAATAGATTGGATGGTCAGTTATTGATAGATTATGCAATGCCCGTAGATGAGGGTAAAGATTTACTAAATGAAGCTGCAAGTAAGTTTCGTTTATCAATGCGGGCTTACAACCAAATACTTAGGGTAGCACGTACTATAGTTGATCTTGAAAATGAAGATAAATTTTTAAGAATGCATATTGCTGAAGCTTTAAGTTATCGTAAAATGGAGTATTGATGAATGCATAACTGGAATTTTATGCGGTTTATGGTATGATAATAAATAATATGGAAGCTAATAATTAATATGTCTGAAGTTAATCCTCGTGTAGATTTAGCATTTAAAAAAAATCTTTGGAGTAGAAGAGAACAAGGATTTACTAATATCGCTTGTTAATTCGATAGTAGGCAAGGAAGATCAAATTGTAGAGGTGACACTACTTAATCCGTATAATCCGAAAAATTTTAAAGCAGATAAACTCTCTGTACTTGATATTAAAGCACAAAGTGAAAGCGGTAAAATATTTAACGTTGAAATACAAGTAACGGATGAAGCGGAGTATGATCAAAGAGCCTTATATTATTGGGCAAAAATGTATACGCAACAATTAAAAGAGGGAGACGATTACTCAAAGTTAAATAAAATAATAGGTATTTATATTCTTAATTTTACAAGTATTACGGACACAGATAAATATCATAATGTTTTTAATTTACATGAAAAAGACACCGGCTTAAAATATTTTTATGATATAGAATTACATACGATAGAGCTTAATAAGTTTGTCAAGAGTGCTAACGAAGACATATCGGATATAGTAGAAAAAGTTAAAAATGCTTTAGATATATGGCTAGCTTTTTTAACACGTCATGATTTGCTTAATAAGGATAACCTTACTAAAGAGCTAGATAATAAAGATTTAAAAAAAGCGTTAACAGTACTTGAGATAATAAACTTTACTAAAGAAGAAAGAGAAGAGTATGAAGATCGCTTAAAGTGGCTTAGAATTGAAACTAATACTCTTAAAAAAGCTGAGGCTAGGGGTGAGGCACGAGGTGAAGCCCGAGGTGAAGCTAGAAGAAATATTGAGATAGCAAAGAACTTACTACTTGATGGTATAAATATAAATACAATAATGAGAGCTACAGGGTTAGTTATAGAGGAAATTGAAAAACTAAAAACAGAAATTGAGGATCTTAAGAAATAATTTAGAACTTTTGAACAAAATGAAAAAAATTTACTTTATAGCAGGTGAGGCGTCAGGGGATTTTGCTGGTGGTCGGATAATTCGAAATCTAAAAGATGATAAAGAATTAAAGATTATCGGAATAGGAGGACGAAATATGGAAGAAGCTGGCAATTTTGAAAGCTTATTTCCGGTATCTGAAATAAATTTGATGGGTTTTTTTGAAGTAATACCTCATATTTTTAGGATAAAAAAATTAATTAATAAAACCGTTGAAGATATAATAAATCATAAACCTGATATATTAATTACCATTGATTCGCCAGGATTTACTTACCGTGTGGCAGCTAAGGTAAGGAAGCGTTTGCCAGAACTTAAGATGATTCATATTGTTGCACCATCAGTTTGGGCTTATAAAGAGGGCAGGGCAGCAAAATATGCAAAAATCTATAATTGTTTATTTGCTCTACTACTTTTTGAGCCACCATATTTTACTAAAGTGGGGCTTGATTGTAGGTATATAGGTCACCCAATAATGGAGCAGGAGTTTTATAGTGATAAGGCAGCTTTGCGACAAGAGCTTAAAATAGATGAGGATACAAAAATTTTATGCGTTACTCTTGGAAGTAGAAAAGGGGAACTCTTAAGGCATCTACCAATTTTTATCCCTGCTATTGAAAAAGTTTATGATGACCATAAAAACCTTATGGTGATATTTCCGCTTGCAAATCCTGATCATGAAAGAATAATAAAGCCTTTTTTAGAAAAGGTTAAGTTTAATTATATATTCTCATATGAAAGCTTGAAAAGCTATGCTGTTTCTGACTTAGCTTTAGCCAAATCAGGTACTAATACTTTAGAGATAGCAGCGTCCGGTACTCCTATGATTGTAGCGTACAAAGTTAATATTTTTAGTTTTATTATTATTAGGTTATTGATAAAAATCAAATATGTTACTTTAATTAATATAATAGGGAATAGAGAAATAATTCCGGAATTTATTCAATTTAATTGTGAAGCTAATCTTATTAGTTGTAAATTAAAAGAGTTATTGTTAAATCCTCAGAAAATTGATAAGCAAATAACGGAAAGTCACAAGATTTTACAGGAGTTAGGTTTTAAATCAAATATATATCCGTCTTATTTAGCTACAAAAATTATTAGACAAGAATTCTTAAAATAAATTTGTTAAAAGAGAAAGATTTTTGCTTGAACCGCTCCAAAGCATTTTTTGTGTCATAAAAAACATTAATACTAATATAACAATAAAATATATTTCTATACTTTTTTGTATAGTATTAATCTGTTTCATTAAAGCTTTTAAATCATGCGAAATTTTCTTTTGTTCTTCAATAGTGTCAGAACGCATTGTCATTAAGAAGCCTGAAATGCTTCCTAATTTATTATGCAAAGATTTTAGCTTATCGCTTTCGTTATTTTTTGGATCGTTGTCTTGATCTTGTGTCATACTATATAATACCTATTATTAAGATCAGTATATATACCTTTTATACTTCAAGATTTGATAAGCCAAATTTCGAGGTTCGCCTGTGCTTACGTACTTTTGTACTGCTTGTACAGGCTTACTACTTATTTGAATTCCATCTTTTGAAGTATCTACAGTATACCTTTGATATTTCGAAGGTTGGTAAGCCAAATTTCGAGATTCATAATTTCTAAAATAGAGTGATGTTTACTATAGTCTTTTAATATAATCCAAATATTTCAGTGCTAAATTTTTAAAACTATTGATCTATTTCATAAGAAGTATATAATTATTAGCAAATATATGATCTTAACCAAACTTTAAGTTATTTCTACTACATATTATTTTAAATGTCAAGAAAAAACCATATTTCATGGTAATATTATTATTTTCTAAGTTTTATAAAAAATGTTAAAAAATATATTAAAAATCAAGTTTTTTTTAGCCATACTATCTTTAATTATATTTATTACTATATTAAACTTCAGTGTATTTTATATTTTTGTACCGGGTAATTTAGCTCAAACTAAGACAATAATTATCGAGCCTAAATTATCTATAAACCAAATAGTTACAAAACTTTATTCTAATAAAGTAATAAAATATCCGGAAGTTTTTAAGATAATTGCTAAAATTTATTCCATAAAAAATCCTATTAAAAGTGGTGAATATATTTTCACGCATAATATATCCCCTCTGCAAACTTTAAGAGTTTTAGCAAGCGGCAAGTCTGTAATACATAAAATAATAGTGTCTGAGGGTACTGTAGTTCAGGAAGTTGTAAAAAAAATTAACGAAGAAACACGCTTAGTAGGTGAGATAAAGGTAGTTATACCGGAAGGCTTTTTAATGCCATCAACTTATTTTTTCTCATATGGTGATCAAAAAGAGCGAATAATCAATCAGATGAGAAATCTAATGTCTAATAACTTAGATAAAATAATGATAAATCTCTCACCTGATTCTCCACTAAAAACTAGACTTGATATATTAACGCTTGCTTCTATAGTAGAAAAAGAAGCGGGTTCTGATGCAGAGAAGCCTATTATTGCCGCAGTATTTCTTAATCGTTTAAAAAAGAATATGAAGCTGCAAGCTGATCCTACTACTATATATGCTTTAACTGAAGGGAAATTTAAACTAGCAAGAGCTTTAACTAAAAAAGATTTATTGCAAGAATTACCATATAATACTTATTATATTAAAGGCTTGCCGCCAGGACCAATTTCTTGCCCATCATTAAAATCTCTAGAAGCAGTTGTAAAACCTGCTAAAACAGATGCATTATTTTTTGTAGTTGATGGAAAAGGTGGGCATAATTTTTCTAATAACCTTAATGATCATAATAGATTTGTTGAGATGTATAGGAAGAGTTCAGTAAAAACCCCTATAATTGACCCTGAAAAACCAAAAGAAAATTATGAATAATAGTGAATTTAGTAAAATAGCTGAGACAGTAATTGCACATATAGCAGACAGGATTGAAGAACAAAATCAAGATATAGATATAGATCTACAAAGTGATATATTAAATATTGATACCGCTGACGGCACATATGTAATAAATAAACAAAGTGCAGCTAAGGAAATTTGGTTATCATCTCCTATTAGCGGACCTTACCATTTTTTCTATGAGCAAGGAAAATGGAAAAATAGAGCCGGACGAGAGCTAATGAGTATTTTAAATGATGAACTTGGAGTTGATTTTTAAAAAGTTAGCTAGATTTACATAAACTTAAACCCTTGTCAATAACATCAGAATCTATATTTAGACAGTCAAGAATTGAATGAAAAACATAATCATGGCTAATTTCATTATTGGCATAATTTTTAATTGATGCTACTGATTCAGGGTGCTTTAGCTTAAACTCATCTGACATCCAAACTAGAAAGGGTACAGTTGTTTGTTCTGCAATTAACGGTCCGCCGTGACCATAATAGCCATTTTCCCCTAATGATTCGCCATGATCAGATACATATAATAGAAGTGCATTTTTGTCTTTTAGTAAATCAATCAAATTAGATAAAAAAAAATCAGTGTATAAAATAGAATTATCGTAGCTATTAACAAGTGCTAGCTGCTCACAATTACTGGCGTCGGACTTAATTTTATCACTGCAAATAGGAGTGAATTGCTCAAATTCTTTAGGATATCTTGCGGTGTAATTCCAGTGGCTACCGGATGTGTGAACTACTATAAATTGTTTACTTGAATTTGAAATTATTTCTTGTACAAAAGGAAGCATTTTCCCGTCATGATCATTTAAAGAAAATAAAGCAGAGCCCCCTGGTACTATAGTAAAATTAACATCATTATAGATAGTGCCTAAGTCAAAATTTGCAAAATTTCTCATTAAAGTTTGCGTACCGATCCAAGTAGTATTAAATCCTAAATTAGTTAAAACTGATAAAAAACTATTTTCAAGTTTATTATCTTCAATTTTACTTGCAGGATAACGTGAAAGTAATGAGGGTATAGAAATATAAGTTAAGTTTGATGCGGATTTAGCTTTAAAGGAAGTAAGATTTTCAATATTTTTCAATCGAGGTGTTGTATCACGCATATAACCGTTAATACCAAAATGATCAAATCTTGCGGACTCTCCTATGACTAAAACGCCAATAATATCATTATCAGAATTATCTACGAAATTATACTGCTTACTGATATCTATTTGAGCATAATTTTTACCTCCTAGGCTTCCAGCAAAATTAGGATAAGTATTATGTAAATACTGAACAGGAAAGTAATTTTTTAATATTTTAAAAGATGGAGTAATGATATTATATAAAAAGATAAGTAAACACGCTGCGGATAATAATTTTGTGACAAAAGATTTAGTATCAGAAGTGGCAAAAGATTTGAGTGTGTAAAGACAAGCAAATAAGCTAAAAATCATCCATATTATCAATTTAATACTTGTAAGTTCATAAACTTCGTTTAAATCTGTTGAGAAAAAACTACCAATTACTTGCTTAGTAGGAGTTATTTTAAAGAAATAAATATAATAGCTAGCTATTGCAGAAGTGATAAATAAAAAGCATGAACCAATTTTTAATGCTAATCTATGTACGCTAAGACCAAAAAATGCTATAAAAGAAAATATATAAATATAGCAGAAATCTTTTGATAGTTCTAATATTCCTCTAAAGATTGTTGCTTTATAGTAATCAAATTTATAAATTAATATTGCACTATTGAATAATAAGCAGTAAATAAAGGCTAAAATTGCTGATAATTTAATTAATTTGATGTCTAAATGTTTCGGAATATTTTTTAGCATATAATACAATAATTATGTAAATTTTGTACACACAACCTATCATGATCATAAATAATCTTCAAGAATTTTATCGGCTTTTATTACCGAATGCACCTCTTATCTCTATTGATTACGGCAGCAAAAAAATAGGTGTTGCTATATCTAATCAAGAACGTAATATAGCCATGCCGCTAAATATTATCACTGAAGCAAGTAAAAAAGCGATCATAGCTTCTTTACTTGATAAAATTGAACAATATAAAGCTTGCGGTATTGTAATAGGCTTGCCTATTGATATGAGCGGAATGCAGACAGAGCAATCAGCTATAGTAATAAAATTTGCCGAAGAATTGACAAAATCTATAAATTTACCTATATATCTACAAGACGAACGACTCACTACAAAAGCCGCAAATAATTTTCTCAAATCATTCGGTATTAAACGAAAAGAGCGTAATAATAATGATGACGCAGTAGCAGCTAGTATGATCTTAGAGACAGTCCTTAATTCTATTAACAAACTTTAGGTTTTGAGTCCTTTAAGACGATTTTGCTTGTATGAAACAGTTTTTTTTGTCAACCCCTGGCTTGCTAACTAGGTCCAGTTAAAAAATATTAATAATATTAGTATTTTTATTATTTTTTCTGGATTCCGTGGTCAAGCCACGGAATGACATTGAGTGCCTTTTTAAAGCCATACAAGCGAAGCCAATTCTAGTGGACTATTTGCTAACCTAAAAAATATGAATCTATTTTATGAAACAATTAATATTACTATATAAATAATTTTTATTGAAGATTTAAACTACTGGAAAGAAAAATTTGAAATTTGTGAATATGCTAAAAAACTTCTTGATAAAATTGGGGATTTAAACGCCAAAGTAAAAAATCCTATAGATCTTGATAAAGTCAAAAAAGGTATTTATTACGCTCGTAAATATCATGGCTTGCAAATGCGTCAATCAGGTGACCCGTACTATTCCCATCCTATTGAAGTAACTATAATGCTTGCAGAATTTGTAGCGTATGATGCTCAAAGCTTTACAACGCTATTATGCTACAAGCAGCATTACTTCATGATACTATTGAGGATACCGAGCTTACTGAAGCAATGATTACTGAGATTTTTGGTGCAGAAGTTGCAAAGCATGTAGAAGGTCTAACCAGAGTTAAACCTACTGGAAAAATAAGTGCCGAAGAAAGTCTTAATTTACTCATCAAACAAAAAAGATATGATACTGTACTTATAAAACTATTTGATCGTATTCATAACATACAAACTTTAGAATCTAAGTCCCCTGAAAAGCTTATAAGATAATTAAAGAAACACTAAGAAAATTTTTAGTTTCTGCTATACATTTAGAATGTTACGAGATTGAAGAAAAGTTTAGTAACATATGTTATAAATTTCTAAATAATTATAAATTGTAATTTACAAATAACCAGCTTTCTTTTCCAATTCCTGAAAATGATTAAGACCAAACATACAAGTCACAAGTAATGGTACCATAACAATAAATAACCCATACTGACCAAAATATTTAGTTAGATATATAATCCCGAATGAAGTAATTACATACATTAAAGCTCTAGAAATAGCATATATCATGCTGCTATAGCTTAATGCGATAAGGTAGTGACTTATAGTATGAGTTGGATTATACTAAATGAAAAACTTATGGCAAAGGCATATTCATACGATTTAAGAATACGAGTAATAAAAAGTTTAACAGATGGTATAGCATAAATCATTAAGATACTGACAATTTAATAGTATTAAAAACAGCATCATAAAATGTTTCAAAATCTCCTACAACTTTCCTAATTTCATTTTTTATCTTAAACCAGTAATGCTCTATAGGATTTAAATCAGGAGAGTAAGTTGGTAAATACAATATGGTACAACCAACGGATTCAATTAACTCTTTAACTTTAGAATTTTTATGAAAATTAATGTTATCCATAATAACGGTTTGCCCAGGTTGTAATTCTGTAATTAATACATCCCTAATATAAGTTTTAAAGACCTCTGTATTACAATTACCTTCAAATATTACAGGAGCAATAAGATTACCATTACAAAGACCAGCTATCATACTTATTCTAAATTTATGTTGATACACCTTTTCTCCATAACACCTTTGTCCTATAATGCTCCATCCATACTCTTTGCAAGCATTATCCTCTATTCCAGATTCATCAAGATATACTAATTTGTCTTTTGTGATGGTTTGTATCTTTGCTATAAATTCATTTCTTAATTTAATATCTCTTTTCGGATGAAAATGAGTTTTGTTTATAGCTATAGCCAAGTTTTCTGATTTGTCTTAAAATAGTTACAGATGCAATATTACCCCATTGCTTTGCTAACTCCTTTGATGTTTTATTCATATTAGCTTTAAAAAATTCTTTAAAAGATTCTGAATCTTTTATCTTATGACTATGTCCTTTCTGATAATCAGTTGCTGCTTCTAAAGTACCTTGCTTATCTTTTAATTTTTTCCATTTATATATAGTATCACGACTTACATTAAATAATTTACTTACCTTACTTATTCGTATCCCTGCTTCTACAGCTTTTATAACTCTTAGTCTTAGTTCTATTGCATATGCTCGTGCCATATCTCTTTACATGCTTGTTAATATTTGCTTACTATAACATGATACTCTCGCTCTGTCAGTACCTTAATGACTTATGCTATAAGTAGAACAGAACCTATTTAAAATAATAAGATTTTAAATAGGTAATGATGAACAGAAAATATAGACACTTATCTCGAGAAGAGAGATATGAGATAAAAAGAATGTATGACCTAGGAGTCAGTATTAATAAGATAGCACAACATCTTACGAGGTCTAAAAGCGCTATTAGTATGGAGCTAAAAAGAAATAAGGTAAAAGATAAGTATATGCCTTGTGTTGCTCAGGAAAAATATGAAAACAGGATGTATCAGCAAGAGTTATTAAAAATAGAAAAGAACCCTATGTTGTTAGATTATATTAAAAATGCTATGATTCGCAAGAAATGGTCGCCGGATGCTATAGCCGGAAAGTTAAAACTAGACAAAAATACAGCTTTGTGTATCAGTACAGAAAGTATATATAGATTTGTTTACACTTCTGCAGTAGCAGCTAAATTAAAGTTATATAGCTATTTACCTTCTAAAAGATATAAAAGGCAAGAAAGAGGGAAGAGGCGTCAAAGGATCATTATACCACAAAGGATCTCAATACATCAGCGTGATGCAATAGCTACGAAAAAGGTAGAAGTAGGGAACTTTGAGGCAGATCTTACATTTCATAAAGGTAATCAAAGTATGAATATTGGTGCACTGGTGGATAAAAAGAGTCAAAAGATTATTTTAGTGCTGAATAACTCCAAGAGAGCTACAACAGTTACCAATGGTTTTTTAAGAAAGATAAAAACTCTTCCAAATAGTGTGAGAAAGACTATTACTATGGATAATGGCAAAGAGTTTGTGGGGCATGTTGCCTATAGACTATCTGGGTTTCAAACTTTCTTTTGTGATCCATACCGCCCTAGACAAAAAGCATTAGTGGAAAAAATGAATTCTATGATTCATAGAATTTTACCTAAAAATACAGATATTACTACCGTTACACAAAGAGGTCTTGACAATGTTGCTGAGATTTTAAATAACATGCCAAGAAAGATTTTTGGTTATAAAACCCCCAATGAAATTTGGGCAGAAAATTTATAGGTTTTGTTCTACTTAGTCCTTGCATTTTCATGTGCTTACTATAACATGATACTCTCGCTCTGTCAGTACCTTAATGACTTATGCTATATATACTGCTTGCACAGGCTCACTACTTATTTGACTTACCAACTTTTGAAGTATCTTCAGTATATAGATTTTTTTTATCAATGTGTGCTTTTGCAGCTTTTTGAAGTAATGTAATCAGGGCTGGATCATCAATTTTTTGCTGCTTTTCAAAATTATCTTCAATATCTTGTTCGTAAGAATCTAATTTAATGTTCATATATTTAATACTTCAAAACTTACGCTATGAGTAAAAAAGTGATAAATTATTGTAAAAATAATTAAACATGTCAAAGAGGATAAAGTTGCAAGCAATACCAATTAATAGGACAGATTATTGTCAATTTTTAATAGTTAGCCAAAAGAATTATAGTTTAACCTACTACGCTGAACATGCAAAGAAATGTAGTCATGATGTTATTAATAGATTTTTAAGGAATGAAAAATATACACCTTCTTTGTTATGGGAACACATCAAGAATGATGTTATTTTTTCATCTAATGGATATACAATATTTGATGATACGGTTTTAAATAAAAGGAATACGAAGCAAATAGAAATTGCAAGATCGCAGTACAGTGGAGCTACAGGTAGAGTTACTAAAGGTATAGGAGTAGTGAGTCTGGTATATTATAACCCTGATATTAATAAGTTTTGGGTAATAGATTATCGAATTTTTGCACCTGATCATGATGGAGCAACAAAACTAGAACACCTATTAAACATGTTAAATAATGCTGTTTATAGCAAGAAGATTCCTTTTCAAACAGTACTTTTTGACACATGGTATTCTACACACAAAATTATGCAACATGTTGACTCTCTGGGGAAATATTATTATGCCCCTATTAAAGCCAATAGAAACGTTAGTAAAATGCACGATTCTAAACCTTATAAAGCTGTAAAAGAGTTGACATTTTCAGATGAAGAGATCAGGCATGGAGTAGAGATTCATATAAAAGGCTTTGCTAAAAATAAGCATGTTAATTTGTTTAAATTTACTGTTTCTACCAACAGAGTTGAGTATGTTGTTACCAATAACAAAACTCACAAATCTTCTAAAGCTGCACAAGATGAGTGTGGCTTTCGATGGGTAATTGAGAGCATGCACAGAGAAATTAAGCAACTTACTGGGATAGAACGTTGTTAATGCAGGAAACAGCGTATTCAACGTAATCATATTAGTTGTGTATTTTTAGTTTGGGCATTTCTCAAAAGGACTGCAAATACAATCGGTAAAACGGTTTACCAAATAAAGTTAGGGCTTTTAGATGACTATATGCAACAACAGCTGCGTTCTCCATCTTTACGATATTTAGAACCAAACATAGCGTAAGTTTTGACTTAAAATTTATTGCTCACATATTATATTGTAAAAATAGCCCTAGTAAGTTATAATAACAAGCAAATTTATTAAAGTAATTTTACTATGTTTATTCAAACTGAAGATACCCCAAATCCTGATGCAATAAAGTTTTTTCCTGGAAAGGAAATAAGTACTCAGCCTATATTTTTTAGTGAGCGTGCTGAAGTAAAAGGAAAAAGCAAAATTGCAGAATCGCTATTTAATATTAATAATGTTAAATCAATATTTTTTGGTAGTGATTTTATAACTGTTACTAAAAAAGCTGAAAGTGATTGGCAAGCGATAAAGCCGGAAGTTTTAATGGTTATTATGGATCATTTCGTTGCGGGCTTTCCAGTATTTGAAGAAAGTGCTAAAGTAGATGATGTAAACCTTGAAGAGTTTTCAGACATAGAGAAGCAAATCATCGAGATTATTGAGACAAGAGTGCGTCCCTCTGTTGCACAAGATGGTGGTGATATAATTTATAAAGGTTTTGAAAATGGTGTAGTAAAGTTAGCATTACGTGGTGCATGCCTTGGCTGCCCTAACTCTACTATTACTTTAAAAAATAGCATTGAATCGATGCTGAAACATTTCGTACCGGAGGTTATAGAAGTCGAGGCTGTTGAAGAGGAGTAAATTTCTTTTCTTTGAAGAATCGTATAAATACGATTCTTCAAAGAAGCTTTAAAATAATGAATATTCAAGGTGGAAAGCGGTTCCCACCTTGAATATAAATTTAGTTTTATCTATTCTTCTTTTACATCATTAATTGTATCATCTTGATTCCATATAACATACTGTAACTTAACATCTTTTGGAGCATAGATTACAATAGGTAATTTGCTATTATATCGTATAAATGCTTCATCTTTTAAAACTATATTAACCGGTTGCATAGTTGCTTTTACGTTTGGGCATGCCATCATTGTACTAGCAGGATGGTCATCAACTTTATCTATTACGTAATAATTATATCCCCATCCTTCTAAAGTTTTTTCTTCTAGCCTACCGCCAAACCAGACATGATTACAATCTTTCATTGTCTCCTTTGTATAGCATAAATCATTAAGATACTGACAATTTAATAGTATTAAAAACAGCATCATAAAATGTTTCAAAATCTTCTACAACTTTCCTAATTTCATTTTTTATCTTAAACCAGTAATGCTCTATAGGATTTAAATCAGGAGAGTAAGTTGGTAAATACAATATGGTACAACCAACGGATTCAATGAACTCTTTAACTTTAGAATTTTTATGAAAATTAATGTTATCCATAATAACGGTTTGCCCAGGTTGTAATTCTGTAATTAATACATCCCTAATATAAGTTTTAAAGACCTCTGTATTACAATTACCTTCAAATATTACAGGAGCAATAAGATTACCATTACAAAGACCAGCTATCATACTTATTCTAAATTTATGTTGATACACCTTTTCTCCATAACACCTTTGTCCTATAATGCTCCATCCATACTCTTTGCAAGCATTATCCTCTATTCCAGATTCATCAAGATATACTAATTTGTCTTTTGTGATGGTTTGTATCTTTGCTATAAATTCATTTCTTAATTTAATATCTCTTTTCGGATGAAAATGAGTTTTGTTTATAGCTATAGCCAAGTTTTCTGATTTGTCTTAAAATAGTTACAGATGCAATATTACCCCATTGCTTTGCTAACTCCTTTGATGTTTTATTCATATTAGCTTTAAAAAATTCTTTAAAAGATTCTGAATCTTTTATCTTATGACTATGTCCTTTCTGATAACCAGTTGCTGCTTCTAAAGTACCTTGCTTATCTTTTAATTTTTTCCATTTATATATAGTATCACGACTTACATTAAATAATTTACTTACCTTACTTATTCGTATCCCTGCTTCTACAGCTTTTATAACTCTTAGTCTTAGTTCTATTGCATATGCTCGTGCCATATCTCTTTACATGCTTGTTAATATTTGCTTACTATAACATGATACTCTCGCTCTGTCAGTACCTTAATGACTTATGCTATAGCTTGCAATTTTACTTTTAAATTTTCTTCATTAGGCTTATTAGGTAAGTAAATTACATAACGTTTTTGATCGCTAAGAGGTTTAGGGTAGGGTGCAATATCCTTTAGTGATCTATTATTATCGGCTAATAAATTAGTACTAAGAAAGCATAGTATAAAAAATGATATAATTTTCATATGATTTACTCCTTTGGGATAGTTGTGATGTCATTCCTAGCTTAAGTCTTATGTGGATTAAGTTTTCTCGTCACCTAGTGAACGAGTCTATAGTACCGGACAGTTATTATTATATGTCATTCCTGCTTCCGCGGGAAAGCATTGTTGCGTGGATCGAGAGTCGTCATTAGGAGGAAATTACGAAGTAATCCAGTAAAAAATGCTAACTTTATAACATTTTTTATTATTTTTTTCTGGATTGCCACGCTCCTTACAGTCGCGTAGCTCAGACGATTTGGTATCCACGCAACAATACCTCCACGGGAATAACATATAAGGTCACCTACATCTGAATAAAATATAACACTTTTTTTAAACTGTCCGGTACTATAGAACGAGTCACGGGGTGACACCTAGAATGTTTTTCGATCCACGACCCTTAAGTGAGAATGATATTTTAATCTCTTTTCTTTCTTAAAAAAGCTGGTATATCGTGAATGTCAGATTCTTTAGTATCTTCATCGGGCATACTAACAACAACATTTTTTCGTTCCGGAATTTGATTATTATTTTGTGTACGTAGTGACCCCCACATCCTTACAAAGAAAGATGATTTAGGAGTTTCTCCAGCATCATTAGTAAGACTTACCCTTGGTTCCATATCATCGTTGGTTGGATTAGGGGCTTGGTCTTGAGAGTCAGCAATTTCTGCTTCGTCGTTACTATAGCTGTTAAAATTAGGAATTTCTTCAATATGAACAGGTTGATCTCCTTGAGTAGACTGAGTTCTAAGTTTTGTCTCCTCATCTTCTTCGGTAGATGAGTCTGTAGCACTAGAATTAACAGGTTTATAAAGCGGTATTTTATCTGCATCAATGCCTGTTGCAACAACTGAAACCCTAATAATCCCTTTTAGCTCAGGATTAAATGTTGAACCAAAAATAATATTAGCATCTTTATTATTTACTTCTTCTCTAATTCTATTAGCAGCGTTATCGACTTCAAATAAAGTCATATCTGGTCCGCCTGTAATATTAATTAATACACCTCTAGCACCACACATTGAACTATGATCAAGTAATGGATTAGAGATTGCAGATTCTGCTGCTTTGGTAGCTCTATCCTCACCACTAGCCTCGCCTGTACCCATCATAGCTTTGCCCATTTCGCTCATAACAGCTTTGATATCAGCAAAGTCAAGATTGATAAGACCTGGCATAATCATTAAATCCGTGACGCCTCTGACCCCTGCATGCAGTACATCATCTGCCATTTTAAAAGCATCAGCAAAAGTAGTTTGCTCGTTGGCAATACGAAATAAGTTTTGATTTGGTATCACGATTAAAGTATCAACACACTGTTGTAAATCTATAATTCCTTTATCGGCAGTTTTCATACGATGCCCACCCTCAAAATGAAAAGGCTTAGTTACTACTCCAACTGTTAGAATTCCAAGTTCCTTAGCAATTCGTGCAATAACTGGTGCAGAGCCAGTACCAGTACCGCCGCCCATGCCTGCTGTAATAAACACCATGTTACTATTTTCTAGATAATTGCGAATTTCGTTTTCTGATTCTTGTGCAGCTGCTGCTCCAACTTCAGGGGCAGCTCCAGCACCAAGACCTCTAGTTGTAGAGAGACCAAGTTGTATTTTGTTTTCACAACGAGAATATTCTAATGATTGTGCATCAGTATTAGCTACTACAAAATTAGCTCCTTGCAGATTAGCACCAATCATATTATTTACTGCATTACTACCTGCACCCCCAACACCAAAAACTGTAATACGCGGTTTTAATATTATATTTTCTGGTGCTTTTATGTTTATTAAAGCCATGATAATCGTTTATTTATATTATTATGATTTAAGTATAATAGAAGATTTAGAAATTTCCATAATCTTTTAAGAAAATTTATGAATGCTACCAGTCAAGGTTAGTTTTTGCAGCAAGTTCTATCGCTTGTTCTACAGTAAAATCTTGATCTAAAGGAAAAACAGCATAAAGGCTCTCTATATTTCCGTTAAATGAAAATACTATAAGTAAGTAGAACAGAACCTATTTAAAATAATAAGATTTTAAATAGGTAATGATGAACAGAAAATATAGACACTTATCTCGAGAAGAGAGATATGAGATAAAAAGAATGTATGACCTAGGAGTCAGTATTAATAAGATAGCACAACATCTTACGAGGTCTAAAAGCACTATTAGTATGGAGCTAAAAAGAAATAAGGTAAAAGATAAGTATATGCCTTGTGTTGCTCAGGAAAAATATGAAAACAGGATGTATCAGCAAGAGTTATTAAAAATAGAAAAGAACCCTATGTTGTTAGATTATATTAAAAATGCTATGATTCGCAAGAAATGGTCGCCGGATGCTATAGCCGGAAAGTTAAAACTAGACAAAAATACAGCTTTGTGTATCAGTACAGAAAGTATATATAGATTTGTTTACACTTCTGCAGTAGCAGCTAAATTAAAGTTATATAGCTATTTACCTTCTAAAAGATATAAAAGGCAAGAAAGAGGGAAGAGGCGTCAAAGGATCATTATACCACAAAGGATCTCAATACATCAGCGTGATGCAATAGCTACGAAAAAGGTAGAAGTAGGGAATTTTGAGGCAGATCTTACATTTCATAAAGGTAATCAAAGTATGAATATCGGTGTGCTGGTGGATAAAAAGAGTCAAAAGATTATTTTAGTGCTGAATAACTCCAAGAGAGCTAAAACAGTTACCACTGGGTTTTTAAAAAAGATCAAAACGCTGCCAAGTAGTGTTAGAAAGACTATTACTATGGATAATGGCAAAGAGTTTGTAGGGCATCTTGCTTATAGACTATCTGGGTTTCAAACTTTCTTTTGTGATCCATACCGCCCTAGACAAAAAGCACTAGTGGAGAAAATGAATTCTATGATTCATAGAATTTTACCTAAAAATACAGATATTACAACCGTTACACAAAGAGGTCTTGACAATATTGCTGAGATTTTAAATAACATGCCAAGAAAGATTTTTGGTTATAAAACCCCCAATGAAATTTGGGCAGAAAATTTATAGGTTTTGTTCTACTTAGTCCTTGAATTTTCAAAATCCTAGTTCTCCTAAAACTAAAGCTAATGCATCACAAGAAAAATCACTAACCTTACCTTTTACACTATTCGCAGCATCGTTAAGGGCGGGATTTGTAGGCCATTGATACCATATTGTATAGCATAAGTCATTAAGGTACTGACAGAGCGAGAGTATCATGTTATAGTAAGCAAATATTAACAAGCATGTAAAGAGATATGGCACGAGCATATGCAATAGAACTAAGACTAAGAGTTATAAAAGCTGTAGAAGCAGGGATACGAATAAGTAAGGTAAGTAAATTATTTAATGTAAGTCGTGATACTATATATAAATGGAAAAAATTAAAAGATAAGCAAGGTACTTTAGAAGCAGCAACTGGTTATCAGAAAGGACATAGTCATAAGATAAAAGATTCAGAATCTTTTAAAGAATTTTTTAAAGCTAATATGAATAAAACATCAAAGGAGTTAGCAAAGCAATGGGGTAATATTGCATCTGTAACTATTTTAAGACAAATCAGAAAACTTGGCTATAGCTATAAAAAAACTCATTTTCATCCGAAAAGAGATATTAAATTAAGAAATGAATTTATAGCAAAGATACAAACCATCACAAAAGACAAATTAGTATATCTTGATGAATCTGGAATAGAGGATAATGCTTGCAAAGAGTATGGATGGAGCATTATAGGACAAAGGTGTTATGGAGAAAAGGTGTATCAACATAAATTTAGAATAAGTATGATAGCTGGTCTTTGTAATGGTAATCTTATTGCTCCTGTAATATTTGAAGGTAATTGTAATACAGAGGTCTTTAAAACTTATATTAGGGATGTATTAATTACAGAATTACAACCTGGGCAAACCGTTATTATGGATAACATTAATTTTCATAAAAATTCTAAAGTTAAAGAGTTCATTGAATCCGTTGGTTGTACCATATTGTATTTACCAACTTACTCTCCTGATTTAAATCCTATAGAGCATTACTGGTTTAAGATAAAAAATGAAATTAGGAAAGTTGTAGGAGATTTTGAAACATTTTATGATGCTATTTTTAATACTATTAAATTGTCAGTATCTTAATGATTTATGCTATAGTATGTGGGTTATATAATTCTTTAACACCTGAAACGCCATATTTTTCAATTTGCTGAGCTATTTTTAAGGCATTTTCGTCTTGTGCTTCAATTTTGGGCTTAAGTGTTTCGAGAGTATTGCTTGCTCTTTCAAGTGGACGCTTGTGATATTCATTAAATGTATCAACTACTTTATTATGCAAATCACATATTGTTTCATAATCTTTCTTGACCTTATCATTTTCATCAAAACGCTTAATATTTATATCAATCCATCTATCAGGTCCAACAACTATTATATCATTCTTAAAATTTAATGTGATATTTTTTGTGTTATAAGCTATATCTGCTAATTTAGTAGAGATTTTTGGTAAATCCAGAAAGTTATATACACCATGGTACAATGTAACATGGCATTTATTATGTTGATGCACAAGCCCTTGCGGTACTAGTTGTTTAGTAAGTTTTGTATTTATGTCTGTAAATTTTTGTGCTACTTCAGAGTTTGGTAAGATAGCTATCGCATATTCAACATAAGGGTCTGTCATAAATTAACTCCATATATAGTAAACTGATTTGAACGCATGTAGCAGGTTGTTCGTCGTCTTACCTTTTATTAGGCTCTACCCTCACTCCTATCACAATACATTATGTCTCTAATGTAATAGGTTTTATTTAGATTAGCAACTTTTGTTTGAAATGTTTAATAGTGGAACACCATTATTGTGACATGCTTTGATCAACGCTTTATCGTTAGTAGCCATGGGAAGTTCTTCATGCATGGCGAGCATTAAATAAGCTGCATCATAAGAAGTAAGATTATTATTACGAGCTACATTTATAAGTTCGTATGTGGAAAAGGATAAGTCTGAAATATTAATAGGTAAGGTATTTAACAAGTCTATAAACCTGGTTGAATCAGCTATATTTATTCTAGATCGTTTTTCTGCTATCAATAATGCACTAGTTATTTCAAGCTTTCAAAGGGGTGGTACTATGAATGTGAATTT
Organism: Rickettsia endosymbiont of Gonocerus acuteangulatus; assembly: GCF_964026435.1. NCBI lineage: Bacteria > Pseudomonadati > Pseudomonadota > Alphaproteobacteria > Rickettsiales > Rickettsiaceae > Rickettsia > Rickettsia endosymbiont of Gonocerus acuteangulatus. The sequence continues at coordinate 1,340,787 of NZ_OZ032147.1, read as the reverse complement.
ATTACAATAATTTAGTGTAAGTTTTGAGTATTCATTAAATTCATCCTTAAAACACCAAGACATAGTTGTTGAGCAATCTAATATAAAAGGTTTTTGATTCATCTACGACCTTCCGTAATGAGTTCTTTTATAGTATATGGTGCTAGTGTTTTACCTTTATTAAATTCAGCAAACTTTTTTACTATATCTTCTGCTTTGGTTTTTGGTTTTTGTATTATAGGTATGATTTTTTCAACCGATGTATTATGCTTACAAATAGTAATTTGTTCTCCATCTTGTACACGTTGTATTAGATTAGAAAAATGTGTTTTTGCTTCTAACAAATTAATTTGATTAGATAAATTTTGCTTTATATAAGTAATATAATAAAAACTAATATTATATTAGCCTATTTATTATATTTTGTATAGTACAATTAATAGTTTAAATTAAATTTTTATAAAAACCTAAGATTGTCTAACCATTTTTTCAGGTACTACTATTTTATCGAATTCTTCTTCTGATAAAAGATCAAGTTTTTTTGCAGCTTCTTTTAAAGTAATTCCGTGCTTATGAGCTTCTTTAGCAATTTTGGCAGCATTATCATAGCCAATATGAGGATTAAGAGCGGTGACAAGCATTAAAGATTTATCACGTAAATCATTAATACGGGTTATATTAGGCTCTATCCCGTCTACACAGTGAGTGACAAAGCTATTTGTGGCATCCGATAGTAGCTCGATAGATTGCAAAATATTATATATTATTACTGGTTTAAAGACGTTAAGTTCAAGATGCCCGTTTGAGCCGGCAATAGTAACTGTAACATGATTTCCCATAACTTGAGTGCAAACCATTGTTAAGGCTTCGACTTGTGTAGGATTTACCTTACCTGGCATAATTGAAGAACCAGGCTCATTTTCTGGTAAATGCAGCTCACCAAGACCGCATCTTGGACCTGATCCGAGCAATCTTATATCATTGGCTATTTTCATCAGACTTACAGCTATAGTATTAAGAGTGCCTGAAAATTCTACGAGTGCATCATGAGCAGCTAAGCTTTCAAATTTATTAGGTGCTGTTTTAAAAGGTTGTTTTGTAAATTCTGCTACTTCTTCAGCAAATTTTATATCAAATCCTTTACGTGAATTGATGCCTGTTCCAACTGCTGTTCCTCCTTGGGCAAGTAGATAAACTTTTTTTAATGCGTCTTCTATTCTGTCTAAAGCATATTCTATTTGTGTAATATATCCGGAAAATTCTTGCTTAAGTGTTAGAGGAGTTGCGTCTTGTAAATGGGTGCGTCCGATTTTTATAATGCTGTCCCAATCTTTTGATTTATTTTGTAAAGCTGTGAGTAAATTATTTAAAGCCGGTATTAGCTTTTCTTTAGTTGCAAGCACGGTTGCTATATGCATAGCCGTTGGGAAGGAATCATTTGATGACTGTCCTTTATTGACATGATCATTAGGATGTACAGGAGATTTACCGCCTTTCATGCCGGTTAGCTCTTTATTTGCAATAGAGGCGATTACCTCATTCATATTCATATTTGTTTGCGTTCCAGAGCCTGTTTGCCAAACTACTAAAGGAAAATTATTGCTAAATTCACCATTCAAAATTCTGCTTGCAGCTTTGTCTATACTTTCAGCTATTTTAGGTTCTAGATCACTAAACTCGAGGTTAACTTTTGCAGCACATTTTTTTAATATAGCAAGGGAGCGGATTAGAATTTCTGGCATTTTTTGTTTACCTATTTTGAAATTTTCTAATGATCTTTGTGTTTGTGCTCCCCAATAAAATTTGTCTTCTATTTGAATTTCCCCAAAAGAGTCGCTTTCTGTTCTATAGTTTGTCATAAATCGTTAAATGTTATATAATTATTTATTTTATTCATAAAATGATCACTGATGGCATTTAAATCTAATTGCTCGGATAATTTAGCAAAACTATAGTATAATTTGTCTTTAATGGAAGCTTTTTTTAGATTTTTGGCAATAAATCTGATTGTGTTTTCTATCATGATGTCACGATTAAAACTATAAAATGTTTGCCAATTTTCGTCATGTGTTTGTTCAGGTGATTGAGGATAATCTGTATGTAATGGTTTAGCAATTACTGTTTTACCTTGATATACTTCAAATAGTGTATCACTAATTAATTTTTCATGCTTTAAATTATTAATTACTTTATCAAAAAAATTGCTCAGAACAATATTTGTAATTTCTTCTTCTTTAAATTCATCTAAGAATATATTTAAGTTGCTTTTCAAAGCTCTTAATAATTTGTTTGTTTTGTAATATATTTTGTGACATAACGCTACCGATTAGAATTAAATCTCTTTTGGGTATATTCCCCGCCGCTTGCGGCGTAATATGGCGGAATGAGCAAATATATACATAAAAGTCATAATGTTACGGTACTGCTGTATCACATGGTATTTCCAGCAAAATATCGCCGAGCAGTGTTTGACGTATCAGTTGATCAAGTATTACGAGAAATATGTTTAGAGATAGAAAAGAGATATCAAATAAAATTTTTAGAAATAGGGGTTGATGAAGATCATGTCCATTTTTTGGTACAATCTGTACCAACCTATAGCGTAACAAAAATAGTAACAACAATTAAAAGTGTTACAGCTCGTCAAATATTTAGACAGTGTCCACAGGTAAAGAAACAATTATGGGGTGGAGAATTTTGGACTGATGGATATTTTACGAGTACGGTAGGTAAGCATGGAAATGAGAATATGATAGGAAAATACGTAAAAAACCAAGGCAAGGAATATCAGAAACTGCATGAGGATCATCAGCTAGCTTTCTTCTAAAATACCCCGCTGCTTGCGGCGGGGATTACTTTTATTTAATAATAGTAACGCGAGAATTAGGATAAATCTTATCTCAATACTGAAAAAATAAAGAATAATGATAACGCAAATAATAGATTTACGTTATCATTTTAGTAATATATATAATTTAAGTAGACTAAATATTTATATGGAAGTAAACAAAAAACAATATTTGATTTGTTAAAAATATTTCAACTTTGTTAATGATCCCATAGTGAGTGAAAAATTATAGAAGCAGCATGCGATACGTTAAGGCTTTCTACTTTATCAGAAATAGGAATTTTGGCTAAATGATCACAATTTTCTTGAACCAATCTTCGCATGCCTTTATCTTCCGAGCCGAATACCAAAGCTATTTTATCTGAGATTAATTTATCAGTAAAATAATCATCGGCTTCCCCAGTGAGCCCTATAACCCAAAAGCCGTGTTTTTTTAAGTAATTTATACAAGAGTTTAAATTAGTTACTTTAATAATTTTTATTAATTCTAAAGTTCCACAAGCTGCTTTAGCTATAGTGCCATTTTCATTCGGTGAATTATCTAATGGTAAGATTATAGCATCTATATTAAAAGCTGCTGCACTACGAATAATTGCTCCAATATTTTGCGGATCAGTTATTTGATCAAGAATTGCAATCTTACATTTTGGATTTTTTATGTTGATATCTTCTATATTATGGGAAAAAATTGGCTTAACTTTAGCAGTTATTCCTTGATGGGTTTGGTTTTCTAACAATTTAGATAAAACATCATTATTAACAATTTTATAAGGCTTGGAGCTTATTAATTTTTTATTTGTATCAAAGATCATTTGAGTGCATAAAATATTCTCAATTTGACGCTTCGGATTGTTAAGAGCTGAAAATACAGGATGTTTGCCATAAATATAATAGTAATTTTTAGAATCCAGCTTTTTATTTTGCATGTTATTAAAAACCTTTGGTAATTTGTTCTTGACAGAAACTACTATTTATTATAGAAAGTTACAACTAAATAAATGTGCAAGCTGCTATTTGTTTATTTGATGATTCGGCGAGAAGTTTTATTAAGTCCTAATACTAATTTATATTGTCTTTTAAAGTGAATTAGTCTATTTAATGCAGTAAAGTTCTTTAGGAGGGGTGGCCGAGTGGTCAATGGCAGCAGACTGTAAATCTGCCCGCGTAAGCGTTCGAAGGTTCGAATCCTTCTCCCTCCACCACTTGAATGGTTCAGGGAAGCATATCATTTTATATTATAAATTATATTTAAAAATAAAATATAATCGTGTATAATTGTAAGTCTGAATAAAATTGTTGTTAGTTGCGGGTGTAGCTCAATGGTAGAGTTCCAGCCTTCCAAGCTGGCTGTGTGGGTTCGATTCCCATCACCCGCTCCATTAAATATAGTGGTGACAAATAAATTTAGCAAAAAACGCACTTTAAATTAACTTGTATTAAACTTAAAAAATTGTAAAAGAGTAAAAATATGGCAAAAGCAAAGTTTGAAAGAACCAAACCGCATGTTAATATCGGTACTATCGGTCACGTGGATCATGGGAAAACTTCTTTGACAGCAGCAATAACAATGGTGCTTGGAAAAGATAATAAAGATATCAAAGTTAAAAAATATGATGAGATTGATGCCGCTCCTGAAGAAAAGGAAAGAGGTATAACAATATCAACTGCTCACGTAGAATATGAGACTAAGAGTAGGCACTATGCACACGTAGACTGTCCAGGACATGCTGACTATGTAAAGAACATGATCACAGGTGCTGCTCAAATGGACGGTGCAATATTAGTTGTTTCTGCTGCTGATGGTCCAATGCCACAAACTAGAGAACATATATTATTAGCAAAGCAAGTTGGCGTGCCTAAAATGGTAGTGTTCTTAAACAAAGTTGATATGGTTGATGATCCTGACCTACTAGAATTAGTGGAAATGGAAGTAAGAGAATTACTATCAAAATATGATTTTCCTGGTGATGAGATACCAATAATCAGAGGTTCTGCTCTTCAAGCTTTAGAAGGAAAGCCTGAAGGTGAAAAAGCTATCCATGAATTAATGGATGTAGTAGATAGTTATATACCACAACCTACTAGAGAAACTGAAAAGGATTTCTTAATGCCTATCGAGGATGTGTTCTCTATTTCAGGAAGAGGAACAGTTGTAACAGGTAGAATTGAAGCTGGTAAAATTAAAGTTGGTGAAGCTGTTGAAATAGTTGGAATAAAAGCAACTCAAACTTCTACATGTACCGGTGTTGAGATGTTTAAAAAACTTCTTGATAGCGGTGAAGCTGGTGATAATGTTGGTATATTATTACGCGGTATAGATAGAGAAGCTGTGCAAAGAGGGCAAGTCCTTGCAAAACCTGGTAGTATAAAACCTCATAGTAAATTCAAAGCTGAAGTATATGTGCTTAGCAAAGAAGAAGGTGGTCGTCATACTCCATTTACCAATAACTATCGTCCACAATTCTATTTCAGAACAACAGACGTTACAGGTACAATAGAACTACCGGCTGATAAACAAATGGTTATGCCTGGTGATAATGCTACCTTTACAGTTGAATTAATTGTTCCTATTGCTATGCAGGAAGGTCTAAAATTCTCTATTCGTGAAGGTGGTAGAACAGTAGGTGCTGGTGTAGTAACTGAAATAATTAACTAAATATTTTATAAATACCTATTATTTTTTTAATAATAGGTATTTATATTTTAAGATGTAAAAAAACATCTTGCTGTTTATAATTAAGGTTTGTTAAATGAAAAATAAAATCAAAATTCGTTTAAAGTCATTTGATCATCGTAGTCTTGATCAGGCTACTAAAGAGATAGTTAGTGCTGTTAAAAGGACATTTGCTAATATTAGTGGTCCTATTCCTTTACCTAGAAAAATTCAAAGATTTACTGTAAATAGATCTCCCCACGTGCATATAAAATCAAGGGAGCAATACGAAATTAGAACACAAAAAAGATTATTGGTTATAGATGATCCAAATCCAGCAGTTGTTGACGCTTTAAGTAAAGTTGATTTAGCAGCAGGGGTTGATGTAGTAATTGAATTAGAGAGTGGGGAGTAATGAGAACCGGAATAATTGCTCAAAAAGTTGGGATGACTAGTGTTTTTAATAATAATGGGAAGAGAGTTCCATTAACACTAGTGAAAGTTGATGATTGTCAAGTAGTAGGACATAAAATTGCTGAAAAACATGGTTATAATGCTTTAGTTATAGGGATAAAAGATAAAAAAATATCTAGAGTAACTAAGCCTATGAAACAAGTTTTTGCTAATGCTAAAGTGTCTCCTAAAACTAAATTAAAAGAATTTAGAATCTCTGAAGATAACTTTATTGATATAGCAGCAAGTTTAGAAGTAGATCATTTTACAGCAGGACAATTTATAGATGTAACAGCTACTACTATAGGTAAAGGATTTGCTGGTAGTATGAAGAGACATAATTTTAGAGGGCTTGAAGCTTCTCACGGTGTTTCAATATCACATCGTTCACATGGTTCTACTGGTCAAAGACAAGATCCAGGAAAAGTCTTTAAAGGTAAAAAAATGGCTGGACATATGGGGTGTAGTCAAGTTACTATCCAAAATTTAAAAATATTTGCAATCGATAAAGAGCAAGGGCTTATTATGATTCAGGGAAGTATACCAGGACATAAAGGTTCATATATTTCAATAAAAGATGCAATAAAAAAGATTTCAATAACTGCATAAAAAATAATTATTTATATAAAAGATTTTATATAAGACTGTATAGGTTGAATAGAAATGAAAACTAAAATATTAAATCTTGCTAATGAAGAAATCGGTGAGATTAGTTTAAACGAAGATATATTTGCTGTAGAGTTTATTAGGGATGATATAATAAAGCAAGTTGTTGATTGGCAACGAGCTAAAGCAATGGCTGGTACACATAAAACTAAAACTGTATCAGAAGTCTCAGGTACTACAAAGAAGCCTTTTAAGCAAAAAGGTACAGGGAATGCAAGACAAGGTTCTTTAAGATCTGTACAGATGCGTGGTGGTGGTGTAATTCATGGTCCTGTAGTACGTAGCCATGCAACTAAATTACCTAAAAAAGTACGAAAACTTGGTTTAATCCATGCTTTATCCGAAAAATTTTCTGAAGGAAAATTACTAGTCATAGATTCTTTAAAATTAGAAACTCCTAAAACCTCTAATCTGGTTAATATATTAAATAAGTTTCAAGGTAAAAGCTTCTTTGTAATAGATGGCAATGAAGTGGATGTTAATTTTTCTTTAGCAGCACAAAATATTTATAATACAGTAGTTGTTCCGCAAATAGGTGCAAATGTCTATGACATAATAAGACATGAATATGTATTATTATCACAAGAAGCAGTGAATGTTTTAGAAGAGAGGTTAAAATGAGTTCTTATAAATATTACGATTTAATTAGAAGACCTATTATTACAGAAAAAACTACCCTTCTTTCAGAACAAAATAAATACACTTTTTATGTAGATAAACTTGCTGAGAAACTTGCTGTTAAAAAAGCCATAGAAGAAATATTTAAAGTAAAAGTAAAAAAAGTAAATATCTTAAATGTCAAAGGTAAGAAAAAGAGGTTTAAGGGAGTTATCGGACATCAAGTTGATAGAAAAAAAGCTGTGGTAACATTAGAAAAAGATCATAATATTGATTTTGCAGGAGGAATTAAATAAATGGCTTTAAAAAGTTTTAATCCAATTACCCCTTCTTTGAGAGAGTTAGTTCAAGTTGATAGAACTAGTTTATGGAAAGGTAGACCTTTTAAGGCTCTAACTAAAGGGATATCTAAAACAGGTGGAAGAAATAATCAGGGTAGAATCACTTCTTGGCAAAGAGGTGGAGGTCATAAAAGACTATATCGTGTTATTGACTTTAAGAGAAATAAATTAGATATTTCTGCTATAGTTGAAAGAATAGAATATGATCCTAATAGAACCGCTTTTATTGCTTTAATTAAGTATGAAGATGGCGAGTATGCTTATATTTTAGCTTCACAAAAATTAGTGGTAGGGGATAAGATAATATCAAGCAAAGATGCAGATATAAAAATTGGCAACTGTTTACCTTTAAGATATATCCCTATAGGTACTACTTTACATAATGTTGAAATGAAAGTTGGTAAAGGTGGTCAAATTGCAAGATCAGCCGGTACGTCGGTAGATTTAGTGGGTAAAGATTCAGGATATGCACAAATTAAATTAAAGTCAGGTGAATTTAGATTAGTACCTTTAGATTGTATGGCTACGATAGGTATAGTATCTAATCCTGATCAAAAAAATATTAACTTAGGTAAAGCTGGTAGAAATAGATGGCTTGGTTGGAGACCTCATGTAAGAGGTGTGGCAATGAATCCTGTAGATCACCCGCATGGTGGTGGTGAGGGTAAAACCTCTGGTGGGCGTCATCCAGTTACTCCTTGGGGATTCCCGACGAAAGGTAAAAAGACGCGTAAAAATAAGCGTACTTCTAAGTTTATTATAAAGAAAAGAAAATAAATTTTTAAATTAATTAGGTATTAATTATGGCACGTTCGGTGTGGAAAGGGCCTTTCGTAGATGGTTATTTAATAAAAAAAGTTCAAAAATTAATGGAATCTGGTAAGTCAGAAATGATTAAAACCTGGTCTAGAAGATCAACCATTTTGCCTATTTTTGTTGGTTTTACGTTTTCTGTTCACAATGGAAATAAATTTATTCCAGTTTTTGTAAATGAAGAAATGGTTGGTAGAAAACTAGGGGAATTTTCTCCTACTAGAACATTTCATGGACATGGAGCAGATAAAAAAGTTAAAAGAAAATAAAATCATATGGTACAGGAAAACAAAAATTTTGCCACGGCAAAAGCTAAATCAATTAGAGTTAGTCCAAGGAAATTAAACTTAGTTGCAGCTTTCATTAGAAACATGAAAGTTTCTGAAGCATTAGTGCAATTAACTTTTTCGCGAAAAAGAATTTCAAAAGTTGTAAAAGCTTGCCTGCAATCTGCTGTAGCAAATGCTGAAAATAATCTAGGTTTAGATATAGATAGATTAGTTATAACTAACGCAACAGTAGGCAAGGCTTTAGTAATGAAAAGAGTTATGCCAAGAGCAAAAGGAAGAGCTACTAGAATAAATAAGTTTTTTAGTAATCTTTATATAACTGTTACAGAAAAAGAGGATAATTAAGATGGGGCAGAAAGTTTGTGCACATGGTTTTAGGGTTGGACCGACTTTAATTAAAGGTTGGGATTCTGTATTTTATGCAGAAAAGCAGTATAAAACTCTTTTTATACAAGATTTAAAGATTAGAGAATTAGTTAATAAAAGTTTTACTCAAGCTCAAGTTAGCAGAATTTTAATTGAACGTCCTTCTAACAAAAGTATTATTATCAATATTAATGCAAAAAAACCGAATATAATTATCGGTAAAAACGGTAGTGAAATTGATAAGTTAAAAAAAGCGATTGAAAAAATGACTTCTTTAACTGAAGTTTATATAAATATTCATGAAGTTAGAAAGTTTAATATAGATGCGGCTATAGTAGCTCAGACAATAGCATCGCAGCTTGAAAAAAGAGTATCCTTTAGAAAAGCAATGAAGACAGCAATTCAAGCTTCATTTAAACAAGGTGGACAAGGTATAAGAGTTAGTTGCTCAGGACGTCTTGGTGGAGCTGAGATTGCTAGAACAGAATGGTATATAGAAGGGAGAATGCCGTTGCATACTTTAAGAGCCGATATTGATTATTCGACTGCAGAAGCTATAACTACTTATGGGGTTATAGGAGTTAAAGTTTGGATTTATAAAGGCGAATATACCGAAAATAAAAGATATAATTAATTTTTAAGTATTAAAATGTTAGCTCCAAAAAAACAAAAATTTAGAAAAGCTCATAAAGGTAGAGTTGTTTCAAAATCAAAAGCAGGTACGACGCTTGCCTTTGGATCATTTGGTTTAAAATCTATAGATGGTTGGCGTGTTACTGCTAGACAAATAGAAGCAGGAAGAAAAGCGGCTACTAGATGTATGAAACGTCAAGGAAGATTATGGATACGAATCTTTCCTGATCTTCCGGTTTCTAAGAAGCCTGCTGAAGTAAGAATGGGTAAAGGTAAAGGAAATCCTGAATTTTTTGCAGTAAGGGTATCACCTGGAAGAATTATGTTTGAAATTGAAGGGGTTGAGGAAGATGTTGCAGTTAAAGCTTTAGAGCTTGCAAGTGCAAAATTACCTGTTAGAACAAGGATAGTGAGGCGTTATGAATGATTTAAAATCATTAAAGAGTGAGTTGACAAGTAAAACAATTGAAGAGCTTTTTAAGCATCTTAATCTTTTAAAAAAAGAACTATTTAATTTAAGGTTTCAGCAAACTCTGGGCGAATTAAAAAATACTACTAGGTTTTCATTAGTTAAAAAGTCTATAGCACGTATTAAAACTGAATTAACAAAAAGATCTAGTAGTGGAGAGTAATTAAAATGCCTAAAAGAGTCCTACAAGGGGTAGTTATAAGTTCAAAAACTGATAAAACAGTTATAGTAAAAGTAGAAAGAAGATTTAAACATCCTGTTTATAAAAAATTTATAAAAGTATCTAAAAAATACGCAGCTCATGATCCAAATAATAAGTTTCAAGAAGGCGATAAAGTTAATATAATTGAAAGTCGTCCTATTTCAAAAACTAAAACATGGGTAGTAATAAATGAAGAGTAAAGGTTTTATCCTTTGACTTTAATGAGAAAATTGTTTATTTTGTCTTTCGTGAATAAAATTGGAAGTGATATATGATTCAAATGCAAAGCATTTTGGAAGTGGCAGATAATTCCGGTGCCAAAAAAGTTATGTGTATTAAAGTTCTAGGTGGCTCCCATCATATGGTAGCAAAGCTAGGTGATGTTATAGTTGTATCTATTAAGGAAGCTATACCTGGTGGTAAAGTTAAAAAAGGTGATGTTTATAAAGGCGTTATTGTCCGTACAAAAACAGGGGTTGTAAGAGCTGACGGTAGTACAATAAAGTTTGATAAGAACGCATTAGTGCTTTTAAACAAACAAGATGAGCCTATAGGTACTAGGGTTTTTGGTCCTGTGACAAGAGAGCTTAGAGCAAAAAAATATGTTAGAATTATGTCGCTCGCAGAGGAAGTGTTATAAATGATAAAATTAAAAGTAAAAAAAGGTGATGAAGTTATTGTTATTACTGGAAAATACAAAGGGAAAAAAGGAAAAATATTAAAGGTTTTTCCTGAGCAAAATAAAATAGTTGTTTCAGGAATAAATTTAGTTAAAAAACATACTAAACCTACCCAAGTAAGTGAAGGCGGCATAATAACTAAAGAATTACCTATAGATATTTCAAATGTTGCACATGTTGATCCTAAAACTGGTAATCCTACTAAGGTAGCTTTTAAATTTTTAGAAGATGGTTCTAAAGTTAGAATAGCAAAAAAATCCGGAGAAATTATTGGTAAGGAAGGCAAATAATGTTAAGATTTAAAGAATTATATCAAAAGGAAATTATTAGCAATTTGCAAAAGGAATTTTCTTATAAAAATAAACATGAAATCCCAGCTATTGAAAAAATTGTCATAAATATGGGTGTAGGTGAAGCAATAGCTGATTCAAAAGTGATTGATAAAGCGGTAAATGATTTAACCTTAATCTCTGGTCAAAAACCTGTTGTAACTCTAGCAAGAAAATCTATTGCAACATTTAAGTTACGTGATGGTATGAAAATAGGTTGTAAAGTTACTTTACGTAAAGATAGAATGTATGATTTCTTAGAAAGGTTAGTAATTGTTGCGTTACCTCGTGTTAAAGAGTTTCGTGGTTTTTCTCACAAAAGTTTTGATGGTAAAGGCAACTTTACTTTTGGATTAAAAGAGCAAATAGTTTTTCCTGAGATTAATTACGATAAAATTGATACTATAAGAGGAATGGATATTACAATCGTTACATCTGCTAAAACAGATAAAGAAGGTAAGTCCTTGTTATCAGGATTCAATTTACCTTTTTATAATTAAGTTTAAGGTATATAATGGCAAAAATAAGTTCTATAAAGAAGAATGAAAAAAGAAAAAAATTATCACAAAGCTTACATAATAAGCGTGAGAAATTAAAAAATAAAATTTACGATAAGAATATTTTATTAGAAGAGCGTTTTTCTTTGGTAATGTCATTAGCACAATTATCTAGAAATTCATCAGCCACTAGAATTAGAAATAGATGTGAGCTTACAGGTAGACCAAGAGGGGTTATAAGAAAATTTGGCATATCAAGAAATAAACTCAGAGAATTAAGTGGTAGGGGTTTAGTTCCAGGGATAATTAAGTCAAGTTGGTAAAAATAATAGGTGAATAAATATGTCAATGACAGATAATGTAGCAGATATGTTAACTAGAATTAGAAATGCTTATAAAAGTAAATTAATAAATGTTTCTTTTCCTAGTTCTAAAATTAAAACTTCAATTTTAGAAGTGCTACAAAAAGAAGGTTATATAAAAAATTATACAAATACTCCAAAAGATAATATTAGCTATACTGAGGTAACCTTAAAATATTCTGCTAATGGTGATGCTTCTATACGTGAGATTCATAGAGTATCAAAGCCAGGTAAAAGAGTGTATTCTGCAATTAAGGACTTAAAAGGATACTATAATAATATGGGAATATATATTCTATCTACTCCTTATGGTGTTATGTCCGATAGAGAAGCTCATATTAAAAATGTTGGTGGTGAAGTAATTTGTAAAGTATTTTAAGGTAAAAAAATGTCACGCGTTGGAAAGTTACCGATTATTATACCTGAAGGTGTAAAAGTCGGGTTAAATGATTTAGAAGTAAAAATATCAGGACCTAAAGGTGAGTTATCAAAAAGCTTTAAAGGTAACATAGGAATTTCATTAGTAGAAAATAAGCTTTTAGTAAAGCCATTATCTTCAAGCAAAAGTGCACGTGCTATGTGGGGTACCGCTAGAAGCATAATATCAAATATGATTACCGGAGTTAAAGAAGGCTTTAAGTTAAAGCTTGAAATTAATGGTGTAGGGTATAGGGCAATGATGAAAGGTAAGTATTTAAATCTGATGCTTGCTAAAAGTCATAATACAAAAATTGAAATACCTTCACATATTAAAGTTGAAGTACCTAAACAAAATATAATTATTCTTGAGGGTACAGATAAAGAAAAGTTAGGTCAATTTGCTTCAATTATTATAAAACAAAGACCACCTGAATCTTATAAAGGAAAAGGAATTAAATTTGAAGATCAATTTATACCACGCAAAGAAGGTAAGAAAAATTAATTTAAGAGTTAAATATGCGTAGTGCTAAGCTAAAATTTGAAAAGAGAAGAAATAGAATAAGACATAAAATAGCTAAAACAGCTAATAGAGCTAGGTTGTCAATATTTAAATCAGGTAGACATATTTATGCACAGATCATTGATGATAATAAATCGGTAACAATTGCTTCTGCTTCAACTTTAGACGAAAAAAATAAAAAAATAAAAAAATCTCATTGTAATGTTGAAAATGCTACAAAAATAGGTGAGTTAATAGCTGAGAAAGCTATATCTTGTGGTGTAGAAGAGGTGGTGTTCGATAGAAGTGGATATAAGTATCATGGTGTTGTAAAGGCTCTTGCTGATGCTGCTAGAAAAAAAATAAGATTTTAGGTTAAGGTTTAAAATATGTCTAAAGTTAGAAAAAACGAAGAAGCTTTAAGTGAAGTTTTAGTTGATGTAAATAGAGTTACAAAAGTAGTAAAAGGTGGTAGAAGATTTGCTTTTTCTGCTTATGTAGTAGTTGGTGATAAAGCTGGAAGAGTTGGAGCAGGTCACGGCAAAGCAAAAGAAGTAAATGAAGCTAGAGAAAAAGCAAAACAAGCTGCTAAAAAGAAGATGATGAAAGTATCTTTATATCAAAATAGAACAATTCATCACGATGTTACAGGCAGAAGTGGAGCAGCTAAAGTGATTTTAAGAAGAGCTAAAGCAGGTACAGGCGTTATAGCAGGGGGATCTATGAGAGCAATTTTTGATTCTTTAGGAGTCCATGATATTGTTGCTAAATCAATAGGGTCAACAAATGTTTATATAATGATAGCTGCAACGTTTGATGCATTAAAAAAACTTTCGTCCCCAAGATCTATTGCGGCAAGAAGAGATAAAAAAATGAATGAAATTTTTATAAAATCTTCTGATGTCCAAGTTAATGAATAATATTTTAAGGTAAGATGTATACGCTATGAATAATAAAAATTTAATTAATGATGTAAAAGTTACTCAAGTTAAAAGCAGTATAGGTCGTAAATATGATCAAAAATTAACATTAATTGGACTTGGTTTAAATAAAATTAATAAATCTGTTGTTCTTAAAAATACTGATTCAGTTCAAGGTATGCTCAAAAAAGTAGAGCATTTATTAAAAATAGAAAATGTGTAATTAGAGTTTTTCAATGAAATTAAATGAATTATATAATAATATAGGTGCTAAAAAAAATAAAAAAAGAGTAGCACGTGGTATTGGTAGTGGAAAAGGAAAAACTGCTGGAAGGGGTGTTAAAGGTCAAAAATCTAGAGCAGGTGTAGCAATAAAAGGTTTTGAAGGTGGTCAAACTCCAATGATTAAGAGGCTACCTAAGAGAGGTTTTAATTGTATCTCATCTATAAAATATAATGTTATTAATATTTATAATATTGAAGCAGCACTAGCAGAAGAGCGTTTAAATGCTAATGATGTTATTACTAAGGAAAAATTAATAGAAATTGGTTTAATTAATAAAAGTAATAAAAAGTTAGTAAAATTGTTATCTATTTGCAGTGATGATTTCAATTATCCTTTATCGTTTAAATTGGATTCTTATTCTTCTAAAGCTAAAGAAATAGTTGAAAAAGCAGGCGGAAAATTATTATAATTTATGAACCAAAATTTCTCTAGAAAATCTAGCAATGATTTAATTAATCGTATTATTTTTACTATTTTTGTTCTTATAATATGCAGATTTGGTTCATTTATACCTATTGCAGGTATAGATGCTATTGCCTTAGCTAGTATTGCTGAAAAAAATCAGTCAGGAATACTTGGTATGTTTAATATGCTATCAGGTGGCTCACTAGGCAGAATGTCCATTTTTGCTTTAGCGATTATGCCATATATAACAGCATCGATAATTATCCAGCTAATGTCTGTAGCATATAAGCTTTTAGAAAATTTGAAAAAAGAAGGAGAAGCTGGTAAAAGAAAAATAAATCAATTATCTAGATATTTAACAGTCTTGCTTGCTTCGCTTCAAGCTTATGGTGTTGCAGTAAGTTTAGAGTCAATTGTAACAAATACTGGACCTGTAGTAATTATACCGGGGCTTTTCTTTAAAGTTACAACGGTAATTACTTTAGTGGTAGGTACGATGCTGCTAATGTGGTTAGGTGAACAGATTACACAACGCGGGATAGGTAATGGTATTTCTTTAATTATATTTATAGGTATAATTTCTGGTGTACCTAGTGCTATTATTAGTATGTTTGAACTATCAAGAAAAGGTGCACTATCGCCTTTAGTTGCAATTGCTGTTTGTGTAGGAGTAGTTGCATTAATATCTATAATAATTTTCTTTGAGAAAGCACAAAGAAAATTATTAGTTCAGTATCCTAAAAGGCAAGTAGGAAATAAAATTTACGGTGGTGATTCAACATATATGCCACTTAAGTTAAATACTTCTGGGGTAATTCCTCCGATATTTGCTAGTTCAATTTTGTTATTTCCGGCTACGCTGGCTAATTTTTCAAGTAGTAATTCTGAAATAATGAATATGCTTACTTATTATTTGGGTCATGGGAAACCTATATATATATTATTGTATGTAGCATTGATAATGTTTTTTAGCTTTTTTTATACTGCAATAGTATTTAATTCTGAAGAAACCGCTAATAATTTAAGAAAATATGGTGCTTATATTCCTGGTAAAAGACCGGGGAAAAATACATCTGAATATTTTGATTATATACTTACTAGGCTTACGGTTGTAGGTGGTATATATCTAAGTATAATATGTATAATACCTGAATTATTAATGAATAAATATGTTATTTCTCTTTCTCTAGGTGGTACAAGTTTTTTAATTGTAGTAAATGTAGTACTTGATACGTTGACTCAAATTCAAACTTACTTATTTAGTAGTAAATATGAAAGTTTAATGAAAAAAGTAAAGTTAAAAAATTAAAAATGAGTTAGAAGTGATAATAATTTTTTTAGGTCCTCCCGGTGCTGGAAAAGGAACTCAAGGAAAAAAAATAGCTGAAAAAATTCATTTACCACATATAGTAATTGGCGATATATTTAGAGCAATTATCAAAACATCAAGTAAGGATGCTGAGGTAATTAATAGTTATGTTGAGCAAGGAAAGCTTATTCCTGATGAAATAGTTAATCAGATAATTAAAAACTTTTTATCATCTTCTGATTACAAAAAAGGTTATATATTAGATGGATATCCGCGTAATTTAGAACAAGCTAAGTTTTTTGAATCATTCGTTAAAGAAAAATTAAAAGTAATATATTTAAATGTTTCAGATGAATTACTAATTAAAAGAATTTTAGGCAGATATAGTTGTAAAAATTGCGGAAAAATATATAATGATTATTTTCTAAAGCCTAAAATTGATAAAATATGTGATGTTTGTAAATCAAACGTATTTGAATATAGAAAAGACGATAATGAAGAAGTAATAAAAGAAAGAATTAATATATTTAAAACTGAAACTTATCCATTAATACAGCATTATAAAAACAATGATAATTTTTATATGATTGATGGAAATAAAAATGAACAGCAAATAGAAGATCATATAGAGAAAGTACTAAAAATAAATTGACTTTAGTAAAGATTTTTATATTATTTTCTAGTTACCAGTAACATTGTGGAGAATATTTGTGGCAAGAATTGCGAGTGTTAACATTCCCGATAATAAACGTTTAGTAGTAAGCTTGACTTATATTTATGGTCTTGGGACTACTATGGCAAAAACAATTTGTAAAAAAGCAAAAATATTAGAAGATAAAAAAGTTAAAGATCTTACTGATCAAGAACTAATAAGCTTACGTAATATTATCGAAAATGAATATAAAGTTGAAGGTGATTTAAGAAGAGAAGTAACGCTTAATATTAAAAAGAAGAAAGATATTAGAAGTTATCAAGGGCTTAGACATATACGTAAGCTACCTGTAAGAGGTCAGAATACTCATTCTAATGCTAGAACTAGAAAAGGTAAAGCTGTTGCAATAGCCGGAAAGAAAAAAGCTGTAAAATAATAGTTAAAGTAGAGTATAAACATAATGAATCAGACGGTTAAAGCTAAAAAAAAGAAAAAAACTATCACACTAGGTGTTGTACATATTAGGGCATCGTTTAATAATACTATTGTAACATTTACTGATGTTCAGGGTAATGCGATATCTTCTGCATCAGCTGGAGCTAATGGGTTTAAAGGATCAAAAAAAGCTACCCCTTATGCAGCTCAGATAACAATTGATAAAGCAGCTGAAAAAGCAAAAGAATACGGTCTGAAAACTATTTCTATTAGAATTGGAGGACCTGGTGCTCAGCGTGAATCTGCAATGAGAGCTTTATTTGGGCAAAATTTTGTAGTTACATCAATTTTAGATGTATCATCAATTGCTCATAATGGAGTAAAAGCACCAAAAAGAAGAAGAGTATAAGAAGCATAGGTATTAAATGTTATCGTTAAGTAAAAACTGGAATGCTTTAATAAAAACAGATAAAGTATCTTATGAGAGCTTCCCTGAGACCAATAATAAATCTAAGATTATAGTTGAGCCTTTAGAAAGAGGATTTGGTTTAACTTTAGGTAATGCTATGAGAAGAGTTTTACTTTCTTCTCTACAAGGAGCAGCGGTTACCTCTATAAAAATTCCTGGAATAGAGCATGAATTTTCTTCTATACCAGGTGTAAAAGAGGACATCTCAGAGATAATTCTGAATGTTAAAGGCATAGAAATCAAAATGCACGTTGCAGAAAAACGTGTTATAAAATTAAAAGCAACAGGACCTGGGGTTGTAACAGCTGGTATGATTGAAGCTGGACATGATGTAGAAATATTAAATCCTGATCATGTAATTTGTAATTTAGCTAAGAATAAACAATTTGAAATGGAATTAACTTGCAAAATTGGCAAGGGATATACACTTAGTACAAATAATAATGAAGATAATAATTTACCAATTGGTGAAATAGCTATAGATGCTTTATTTAATCCTGTAAAAAGCGTTACTTATAAAGTAGAAAATACAAGGATAGGTCAGGTCACTGACTATGATAAGTTAATTATGGTTGTTGAAACTAATGGTGATATATTACCTGAAATGGCGGTAGGCTTAGCTGCTCGTATTTTGCAAGAACAGCTTCAATTATTTATTTCTTTTGAAGAACAAGAAGAAGATAAACAAGTTAAAACAGATGCATTACCATTTTCTCCTTATTTACTTAAACGAGTTGATGAATTGGAATTATCAGTTAGATCAGCAAATTGTTTAAAAAATGATAATATAATTTATATAGGTGATTTGGTAAAAAGAACTGAAGCTGATATGCTAAGAACTCCAAATT